>NZ_JBNWKB010000013.1:0-105847 GCF_050509525.1 Gaetbulibacter sp. PBL-D1
GTTTTCGGAGTACAGCAAAACTACCCAACATACCAGTAACAGCACCAAGAATTGCGGTTCCAAGTGTGATGGTTCTTAAGGTGTAATCGTTAATTACGAGTTCTATGTATTCTAGAAAGTCTATTGGTATTTTGTTGTTAGAGGTTAGACATTAGTTTTTGTTTTTTCATTTTGCAATGTCACACTGAGCTTGTCGAAGTGTTGATGCGGAATCTATATTTTCTATTGTTCATTATTCATTGTCAATTGTTACTCTTGTATGCTCACTTTATAATTAATGCCGTAGGTTTTAGTCAGGTTGTCATCATTAAAAATATCCTTGACAGGACCTGTGGCAATTTTTTTCACATTCAAGAAAGTTACCCAATCAAAGTATTCAGGAACAGTTTGCAAATCGTGATGTACGACAATAACGGTTTTTCCAGCTTTTCGCAATTCCTTTAAAATATTGATAATGGCAATTTCAGTAGTGGCATCAACACCTTGAAAAGGTTCATCCATAAAATATATTGAAGCGTCTTGCACCAAAGCTCGTGCTAAAAAAATACGCTGTTGTTGTCCTCCAGATAACTGGCTGATTTGCCTGTTTTTAAAAGGCAACATACCTACTTTTTCCAAAGCTTCAAGAGCTGCTTTTTTTTCTTTTTGACCAGGACGTTTAATCCAACCTAAACTGCCATAAGTTCCCATCATTACTACATCTAAGGCTGTTGTTGGGAAATCCCAATCTACACTTCCTTTTTGAGGCACATAAGCAACCAAATCACGTTGTTTGTCGTAAGGTTTTCCATAAATAGAAACACTACCAGCAATAGGTTTTAAAATACCCAATATGGCTTTGATGAGTGTCGATTTCCCTGCGCCATTTGGTCCAACAATAGCCATAAGAACACCTTCAGGAATTTCTAAATCAATATCCCAAAGTACAGGTTTGTAGTTATAAGCAACCGTTAAATCATCGACTTGTACAGCTATTTTTTTCATTATTTCAACGCATTAACAATGGTGTTTACATTATACTCAAACATGCCAATATAAGTCCCTTCATTAGTTCCAGTATTTCCAAGCGCATCAGAATATAAAGTTCCACCAATTTCCACATTGTGACCTTTAGATTTTACTGCAGCTTGCAGTGCTTCAATAGTACGTTTGGGTACTGAACTTTCTACAAAGATAGCCTTAATGCCTTTTTCAATAATAAAAGCTGATAATTTTTGAACGTCTTTCACTCCAGCTTCAGTTGCTGTTGAGAGTCCTTGTAGGCCAACAACTTCAAAATTGTAAGACCTTCCAAAGTAATTAAAGGCATCATGAGCTGTTACTAAAACGCGTTTTTCTCTTGGTAATTCCTCAATCTTTAGTGTGATATCAGATTTAAGGCTTAAAAGACGCTTGTAGTAGTTTTGCCAATTTTCCTCATACAGTTGGGCATTTTCAGGATCTTTTTCTTGTAAAACCCTTGACACTTCACTTCCAAAGCTGATAAAGTAATCAATATTAAACCATACGTGAGGATCGTAATTTGAAGCAAAATAGTCGGAACCTATTAAGGTAGATTTGTCAATGACATGAGTTAAGGCAATTGGCGTTTTTCCACTTCGTTCCATTTTTTCAAAGACTTCAACGAGCTTACCTTCCAAATGCAATCCGTTATAAAAAATAATATCGGCATTTACCAATTTGGTAACATCGCCTTCGCTTGCCTTGTAAAGGTGAGGATCGACACCACTTCCCATTAATCCTTGAAGGTTAATATTATCTCCTCCAATGTTTTTAACCAAATCCGTAATCATGGTTGTTGTGGTAACCACATTGAGTTTGTTATTGCTTTTTTCGTCTTTTTTACAGCCTAATAATGTTACTGCTATTACAACAAATAGTATTTTTTTCATGGTTTATTTTTTTGCTCTGTAACTAAATCCTATGCCTAATAAAATGTCTTGTCCTTCAGTAATGCTAGTGCCTACGTAAGCGTCTAATTGCAGATCGTTAGATACTAAATAGGTCATACCAGCATCCCAATAGTGATTAGCCGAATGGTCTTCAGGTAAATCGCCATACACTTCAGCATAGATTCCAAACCTGTCTGTGATACTGTAACCATAAGCTAAAGTGTAAACACAAGTGGCTTCAGAAGAATCATTTCCCCATTCTACACCAATATTGTACCCTAAACTTGATTTTTCACTTAAGGTGTGTGACAATGAAAATCTAAAATCTACTCCTGTATGTTCTGGTCTATAGTCAGTTGAAGCACTAAAAACAGGAAACACATGACCAATAAGTGCAATTTCAGGCATTAATCCATTTTCTTCGGTAATATCCACTTTCATACCCAATAACAAAGGCGAAAATCCGCTAGTAATATTATCCAGTTTGTTGCCATTTACTTTGGAGATGCCTTCTACAAAATCCCAACCCAAGCGTAATTCCATGTTATCGAGAATTCCATAACGAATCAGCATGGTGTTGTAGGTATAGTTTTCGTTTTTTATGCTGTTGTTTTCGTAAGATTCATAAATTCCGCCAGTTTCAAATTGTAAAACACCTTTGCCAACGGTTGAAGACGACTCGGTTGCGTCTGGTCTGTCGGTTACTAATGGTTCATCGGAAAAGCTAATTAATTTCCCTTCTAGAGCAGAAACAATGTTTAAACTATCATTTTGTGAATAGACAGCACATGATAACATACCAAAAAACAAGGCTGTTATAATTGTATTACGCTTCATTGACATAGATAATGTTTGTAAAATCTTCATTTAAAAGAATAGTGTTAGTGTTGATGGTAATTTGTGTCATTTTGTTTTTACTGAACTGCTTTGTCACGACTATAGCGTTGCCATATTTTAAGCCATTTAATGCACAAAAATCAAAGAACTCTTTGTCGTCACTCATCAAACGTGAAATGATATATGATTTGCCTTCCTCAGCATTTGAAAGCGAAATAGAATGATCTTCGGTAGTTATTTCACCACGTTCATTTGGAATTGGATCACCATGAGGATCAAATTTTGGATTACCTAAATAAGCACTGATTTTATTTGCTAAAAAATCGGAGGTTTCGTGTTCCAACAATTCTGCTTCACGATGAATTTCATGTAAACTCATGTCAAAAAGTTTGAACAAAAATGCTTCCCAAAGCCTGTGCTTTCTCACGACGTTAAGAGCCATTTTTGTGCCAGCTTCGGTAAGTTGAAGTGCTTGGTATTTTTCATATTTCAACAAATCTTTAGAGGCTAATTTCTTAGCCATATCTGTTGCAGCAGCATTAGATATTCCAAGTTTTTTAGCAATGTTACCAGGTTTGGTATCATGATGATCTTGTATGTTGTTGTTGTAAATGGCCTTTACAAAATTTTCAATAGCTACAGACATTTATAATTGCTTTAAATTAAATTTAAGTATACTTAAATATTTTTCAAAGATAGCTAAAATATTTAATTTAGGAAGAGATTTTAATAATTAGTAACTTTCGCTTTTAATATTTAAATACACGCAATGAACCGTTTTTTAGTCTTCTTAATTAGTGTTATGAGTTTTGGATGTTTAACCGCACAAAACGAAAAAATACCATTTCAACCTTTAGATGTTTTTGAATTAGAATGGGTTAGTGACCCGCAAATTTCACCTGATGGTACACAAATTGTTTACCGAAGAAACGGATTTGATATCATGAAAGATAACTCTAGAGGAAATCTCTGGATTATTAATACTGACGGAACATCACATCGAAAATTAACCTCTAGAGAAGTAGGTGAGTCACAAGCAGCATGGTCGCCAAGTGGAGATCGAATAGCGTTTGTAAGTTCTACCAATGAAGGTGCCGAAATTTACATGTATTGGATAAGTTCTGGTCAAATTGCCAAATTATCACAATTAGAAAAATCACCAGGAAACCTAACTTGGTCACCAGATGGTTCACAAATAGCATTTACCATGTTTGTTGACGAAAAGCCACCTGTTGTAGCACAAATGCCATCAAAACCTAAAGGCGCTAAATGGGCTGAACCTGCACGAATTACAGATAGACTAAAACACGAAGCCGATGGTAGAGGTTATATGCCAACAGGCTTTACACATATTTTTATGATTTCTGCTGAAGGTGGAACAGCACGTCAATTAACATCAGGAGATTACAGTCATGGAGGAAGCTTGTCGTTTTCACCTAACGGAAAAGAGATTTACTTCTCCGCAAATAGAGTAGACGATTGGGAATATAGATTTAGAAATAGCGAAGTCTATAAAGTGGATGTAGATACCCAAAAGATAACCGCTTTAACTACTCAAGATGGACCAGATTATTCGCCAAAAGTATCACCTGATGGAAAAACAGTTGCATTTTTAGGGTATTTAGACAAAGTTCAAGACCATCAAAATACGGTTTTGCATTTAATGAATACTGATGGAAGCAACCGAAGAATTATTTCTTCTGGCTTGGATGAAAGCGTTTCAGATATTACTTGGGATACTTCAGGAAAAGGCTTGTACTTTATGTATGATGAAAAAGGAAATACCAAAATAGGTTACATTACAACCTCAGGAAAAATTTCAAAACTTACTGATAATGTTGGAGGCACAACCATAGGAAGACCTTATGCGTCTGGGTCGTATTCGGTATCAAATAAAGGTGTTATTGCTTACACGCAAACACGACCAGAATATCCTGCAGAATTGGCTGTAATTCAAAATAAAAAAACGCCAAAACTCATTACTGGTTTAAATGCTGATGTTTTAGCACACAGACAACTTGGTGAAGTAGAAGAAGTGTGGTACAAATCGACGTTTGATGGAAGGGATATTCAAGGATGGATTGTAAAGCCACCTTTTTATGATGCTTCTAAAAGCTATCCGTTGTTGGTTGAAAATCATGGAGGACCGATTTTAAACTATGGCGATCGTTTTACTGCTGAAATTCAATTGTATGCAGCAGATGGTTATGTGGTGTTTTATCCAAACCCTAGAGGAAGTACAAGCTATGGTGAGGAATTCGGGAATCTATTGAAGAACAATTATCCAGGACAAGACTATAACGATGTGATGGATGGTGTGGATTATTTAGTTGAAAAAGGCATTGCAGATAACGACAAATTGTTTGTAACTGGAGGAAGTGCAGGAGGAATTATGACTGCGTGGATGATAGGAATGAACAATCGTTTTAAGGCAGCAGTTGTTGTAAAACCTGTAATGAATTGGATTAGTAAAACGTTGGTTGCTGACAACTATTTTTATTACAAAGACACACGTTATCCAGGACATCCTTGGGAAAACTTTGAAAACTATTGGAAGTTTTCACCAATTTCTTTAGTAGGAAATATTGAAACACCAACAATGGTTATGGTTGGAATGAACGATTTACGAACACCACCTAGTGAAGCTAAACAATTATATCATGCTTTAAAGCTACGTAAGATAGAAACCGTTTTAGTTGAAATTCCTGAATCGTATCACAATATTGCTGCAAAGCCTAGTAACTTGATTAGTAAAGTAGCACATACTTTGGCGTGGTTGAAGAAGTATAATAAGTAATAGCTATTTTTTTATAAAACCCTTAATAGTAAATAAGAGTATTATTTCAATTCCAATAGAAAATATGATGTATAAAATATTTATGTTGAATTGATATCTTAAAATTAAAGCATACAAGACGAAACAACCAAAAATCATTAATCCAGACTTTAAATCAGATATAAAAGTGTCTGGTTTTGATTTGTAGTCAAAAAAATAAGCAATAAGAATAATTATTATAGCCAATTTAGGTTTTTAGCTGCAGCCACAATCACTGTTGCCACAAGATTTAGTTGTCGCTTTTTTTGGCTTCCAAATAAATTTTTTAACCAAAAATAATATAGCGATTCCTAAAGTAACAAAAACCAATATGTTTTGAATAGTATCGTTCATCTTATTTTAAAAATTGAAATGCCAATAAAGCAACAATATACGCAAAAGCACTCATAGTTATAAGTTGTAGCATTGGCCATTTCCAAGAATTAGTTTCTCGTTTTACTATAGCTAATGTACTCATACATTGCATTGCAAAGGCATAAAACAACAATAAAGAAATCCCTGAAGCTAGCGTGAATACTTTTGTGCCATCGTTGTGTGTTTCGGCAGCCATTTTGTTTTTTATGGTGTCTTCATCTTCGTTATCATTGGCGCTACCAACACTGTAAATGGTGGCAAGTGTTCCCACAAAAACTTCACGAGCTGCAAAAGAAGTGACTAGTCCAATACCAATCTTCCAATCGTAACCTAAAGGTTTAATTACAGGTTCAATGGTTTTACCAACAATACCTATATAGCTATACTCTAGTTTATGAGCAGCGATTTTATCATTCAATTCGTCTTCAGAAAGTTGAGGGCTTTCAGTTTTTACTATGTTTTCAGCGTCGTTAAATCGTTCTCCAGGACCATAAGAAGCTAAAAACCACAATACAATAGAAATGGCTAAAATGATTTTACCAGCTTCGAACACAAAGGTTTTGGTTTTTTCCAAAACGGTCAACCCTACATTTTTCAACAAAGGAAATTTATAACTAGGCATTTCAACCACAAAGTAAGATTTGCTCTTTATTTTCAGCACTTTGTTTAATATATAAGCTGAAAATATAGCGGTTAAAAAACCAATAATATATAAAGACATTAGGGTTAATGCTTGGTAGCTTAAACCTAAGAAACGTCCGTCTGGAATAACCAAAGCAATAATGATAACATACACTGGCAATCGTGCAGAACACGTTGTAAAAGGTGTAACCAATATGGTAATTAGACGTTCTTTCCAGCTTTCAATATTTCTTGCAGCCATAACAGCTGGAATAGCACAAGCGTTTCCTGAAATTAAAGGCACTACGCTTTTTCCGCTTAGTCCAAAACGACGCATTACACGATCCATTAAAAATACAACGCGACTCATGTAACCGCTTTCTTCTAGTAGAGCAATAAAGAAAAAGAGAAATGCAATTGGTGGGATAAATACCATAATACCACCTATTCCTGCAATAATACCTTCGGCTAATAAATTTGTAAATACGCCTTCAGGTAAGGTGTTTTTTACCCAATCGGCTAAAGTAGCAAACCCTTCATCAATCAAATCAGTTGGGTAAGCTGCCCAATTATAAACCGCTTGGAACATTAATAGTAAAATGGCAAAGAAAATTACATAACCCCAAACTTTGTGCGTTAAAATCCTGTCTAGTTTAATACGAAGGTCCTTAGCGTTTTTAAGGTTTATGGTTTGTCCTTTTTTAAGCACATTGTTTATAAACTGATAGCGCTTAATAGTTTCCTTTTGCTGAAGTCGTTTTAAATCGGCTTTACTTTTGGTTTTAAAATCTTCTAAACTATCAAACTCTTGTCTTTCAACAGTGCCAAAATTTACATCTTGTGTAATGACTAACCAAAGTTTGTATAGTAGCTGATCTGGAAATGCATTTTGAAGGTTTTCAAAATAGGCTTTGTCAATTTCAGAAGCGTTTAAACATCCTTTTGTAGATAGCTTTTTATAATCTGAAATGAGCGTTTTAAGCTCAGAAATACCAGTGTTTTTTCTGGTACTCACTAGTGCTATTTTTGTGTTAAGCTCTTTTTCTAAATACTCAATATCTAAAGAAATACCTTTATAATCCATTCTGTCAGACATGTTAATTACCAAAATAGTTGGTATTTCTAAGTCTTTAATTTGGGTAAATAATAAAAGGTTACGCTTTAAATTTTCAACATCGCTAACAACAACAGCTACATCAGGAAAATCTTTATCGTTTTTGTTTAAAAGTAGCTCAATAACTACATTTTCATCTAGTGAAGAGGCGTTTAAGCTATAAGTTCCAGGAAGGTCAATAATATGGGCTTTTACACCACGAGGCAGTTTGCAAACACCTTCTTTTTTATCGACAGTAATTCCTGGATAATTACCAACTTTTTGGTTGAGTCCTGTTAAGGCATTAAAAACAGATGTTTTTCCTGTATTGGGATTACCAATAAGCGCTACGTTAATTTGCTTACTCATATAACAATATCAATTAAAATATGAACAGCAGTTTCTTTTCTAATAGCTAAATGCGATCCATTAATATTCAAATACATTGGGTCCGAAAAAGGCGCTACATGTAACAGCTCTACACTATTACCAGGTAAACAACCCATCTCCAATAATTTTAAAGGAATATGAACAGATGAAACATCTTTTATAATTCCTTTTTGACCACGTTTTAAATGTGCTATAGTGTGTTGCAAGCTTATTTAGATTGATTTTAAAGAAGCAAAAATAAGAGAAATTTTTAGGGTAAAAAAATGCTTAACAAAAATCTAAGGTTTTTCCTGCTTTAATGTTTCAATGTCTTCTAATAATTGTGTAATATCTTCAGGTTTTGTGCCATCATAAAAACCTCTTATTTGGCGTTTTTTGTCAATAAGCATAAAGTTTTCGGTATGAATCATATCATACTCATCACCACTCCCAACGGTTTTAACTGCTAAGTAACTTTTTCTAGCAAGCTCGTAAATTTGCTTTTTGTCACCTGTTACCAAGTTCCATTTTTTGTCATTAACGCCTTTTTGTTTTGCATAGCGTTTTAACTGCGCAACAGAATCAATTTTTGGAGTAACCGAATGCGACAATAGCATTACTTCATCATCATCAATTATTTCCTTTTGTATTTTATACATATGGTCTGTCATTATTGGGCAAATGGTTTGACAGGTTGTAAAAAAGAAATCCGCCACATAAATTTTATCCTTGTAATCGTTTTGGGTTATGGTTTGTCCGTTTTGATTTGTTAGGGAAAAGTCTGCAATTTTATGATACTTTTTTTGGTGCTGAATAGTGCTGTCAACCATTTCATAATTCACCATTGCAGGTTGATAAATAGGAAGTACTTTTTTAGGTTTTAAAATAGAATAGAATATTGAAATTATAATTGCCGAAACGATTAATAAAACAATTCCGAAAAATTTGTATTCTTTAAAAAAAGACAGCATTTTGCTTGATTTTGAGGTGAAAACGTAAGATTTGAATGCAAAAATACGACACAATACCCATAAAAGTGGTATTTTTAACATGATAAATTAAAGCTATGAGAACATTTTTACCTTACCTGTTTTTTGTCCTTTCAATTACTGCTTTTGGGCAAGATTTTAATGAAACTTTGAACACTATTAGAGAAGCTGAAGCCAAAGCAGCACTTAACCAAATGTTCTACAGAGCAAATCTCAATACAGGTAATTATGATTTAAAATATCATAGATTAGAATTAAATGTTGACCCTTCAGTATCATTTATTTCAGGAGATGTCACTACTTATTTTGAAGCTAAAGAAGCATTAACCGAAATTACTTTTGACCTTGCTGATAACATGACCGTTTCGCAAGTGTTACATAATGGTAATACATTATCGTATACACAAAACTCTGATGACGAACTCATAATTACACTTCCTGCTGTACAAAATGCAGGTGTGTTGGATTCTTTAACGATAAGTTACTCTGGTAATCCCATAAGTTCTGGGTTTGGTTCTTTTGAACAAACAACTCATAATGGAGACCCAATAATATGGACATTATCCGAACCTTATGGAGCTAAAGGTTGGTGGCCTTGTAAACAAGATTTAATTGATAAGATAGACTCAGTTGATGTGTATTTAACAACGCCTCAATTTAACCCTTCAAACGAAGCTTATGTTGCTGTATCAAACGGATTGGAAATAAGTCAAACCACAAACGGAAGCGATAAAACCACACGATATAAGCATCGTCATCCAATTCCTGCATATCTAATAGCAATTGCGGTTACTAATTATGAAGTGTATTCGCATACTGTATCCAACAATGGTAACCCATTTGATATTGTCAATTATGTGTTTCCTGAAAACTTAGCAAGCGCTCAAGCTAGTACTCCAGTTACTGTTGATATAATGAATATTTTTTCTGATTTATTTGAAGAATATCCTTTTGCTGACGAAAAATATGGTCATGCTCAATTTGGTTGGGGAGGCGGAATGGAACATACAACGGTTTCATTTATGGGAAATTTTAGCAGAAATCTTATTGCACACGAGCTAGCACACCAATGGTTTGGAAATAAAATAACTTGTGGTAGCTGGAAGGATATTTGGCTTAATGAAGGTTTTGCGACTTACTTATCAGGAATTATAATTGATGAGTTAGACGGTAATGATGCTTTTAGAACTTGGAAACAGCAACGTACAAATTCCATTACATCAGCACCTGATGGAGCTGTGTATTTATCAGATACCGACACGTTAACTGTTGGTAGGATTTTTAGTGGTAGATTAAGTTATAATAAAGGCGCAATGGTATTGCACATGCTACGAAAAAAACTTGGAGATACTGAGTTTTTTGGAGGCCTTCAAACTTATCTAGTAGATGAAGACCATGCTTTTGACTATGCAAAAACAGCAGATTTTATTAATATTATCGAAACCACCAGTGGGCAAGACCTAACAGAGTTTTTTAGCGACTGGTTATATAACGAAGGATACCCTAGTTACACCATAAACTGTACGCAACAGTCACCTACAGAAATAGATATTGAAATAAGCCAAACCCAAAGTCATGCATCTGTATCGTTTTTTGAAGCTCCAGTACCTATTCGATTAATTGGGACTGAAGGTGAGACGCTAGATTTAGTATTGGATAACACAACAAACAATCAAGTCTTCAATGAGAACGTTAATTTTATTGTAGATACTGTTATTTTTGATCCTGAAGCCGATTTAATTTCAAGAAACAACACAGTATCATTGAGCATTAACGAAGAAGCATTCAATAATAAACTACTTATTTATCCGAGTCCAGTTTCTGAAACGTTAAACATAAAAAAACCTGACTTTTTACAAGTAGAAGAATTAAGGGTTTATAACGCCTTGGGTCAACTATTGTACAATAGCGAATGGACCTCCACAATCGACACAACTCCTTTTTCAACAGGATTACTTTTTGTTCAACTTCAAACCAACGAAGGAATAATTAATAAATCTGTGTTAAAAAACTAATGAATAGTTTACATAATGTTTTCAAAATGCGGTTAAAAAGTTATTTTTGTGGCTTAATTTTTTAAGAGATACATGGAGTTTGTAATTAAAATATCTCAATTTTTATTGAGTCTTTCACTTCTAATCGTGCTTCACGAATTAGGACACTTTATACCTGCAAAAGCATTTAAAACTAGAGTAGAAAAATTCTACTTATTCTTTGATGTAAAATACTCGTTATTTAAAAAGAAAATAGGAGAGACTGTTTATGGTATTGGTTGGTTGCCACTAGGAGGTTATGTTAAAATCTCAGGAATGATTGATGAGAGTATGGACAAGGAGCAAATGGCACAACCACCACAACCTTGGGAGTTTAGGTCCAAACCTTCATGGCAACGTTTAATTATTATGCTTGGTGGTGTAACGGTTAACTTTATTTTGGCTTACGTTATTTATGTATTTATTTCATTTGCTTATGGTGATATTGATATTACATCAAGTAGCGTGAAGGATGGTTACATGGTGACTAACCCAATATTAAAAGACTTAGGTATAAAAACAGGAGATAAGGTTATAGCTATCAATGACGAAGAGATTGAAACTGTATCACAAATAAGAAGAAAAATTATTTCTGCGGAAAAACTTACAATTTTAAGTGGTAGCGAGACTAAAGAAGTTGTGCTTCCTGAAGATTTTTTAGGTCAGTTCAGTTCTAGTGAAAGTAAGAGTTTTTTCTCGTTACGCTACCCTTTTATCTTAGAAAAAATTCCTGATACATCTATAAACGCTTCTGCAGGTTTACAACCTAAAGATGTTATTGTTTCTTTAAACGGAAAATCCTTAAAGTATTATGACCAGTATGATGCTATAATGGATTCATTAACTGCAACACACAAGACAATTGATGTTGGTATTTTAAGAGATGGTCAACAATTAACAAAGACGCTTAAGGTTGAAGACGGTAAATTTGAAATCAAAGCAGGAGGCGATCTTAATGACTTAGAACGCTTAGGTTATTATGATATCGTTAAGACCGATTACACTTTTTGGGAAAGTTTTGGAGCAGGATTATTAAAGTTTAAAGACCAAGTTGCTAGTTATGGCGAACAGCTTAAAAAAATATTCAATCCAAAAACAGGAGCATATAAAGGTGTAGGAGGTTTTAAGGCTATTTACGACGTGTTTCCTGATACTTGGAGCTGGCAAGATTTTTGGGCGCTTACAGCGTTTCTATCAATTATGTTGGGTGTATTAAATTTATTGCCAATACCAGCTTTAGATGGAGGTCATGTAATGTTTTTACTCTATGAAATGATATCAGGAAGAAAACCAAGTGAAAAGTTTTTAGAGCGTGCTCAAATGGTTGGTTTCTTCATTCTTATTGCTTTAGTATTATTTGCAAACGGTAACGATATCTTTAAAGCATTATTTAAATAGAAATATTTTTCAAATAAATTTGTTGAAATTAAAAAATAACATATATTTGCGCTCGCAAAAGCGAAAAGAAATACTCCTCCTTAGCTCAGTTGGTTAGAGCATCTGACTGTTAATCAGAGGGTCCTTGGTTCGAGCCCAAGAGGAGGAGCAAAAAAAATCCCATCGATTTCGATGGGATTTTTTATTTTTCACTGCTTACATTTTTAAATTGTTTCGATGTAGCTATATAAACCAAATAAAGCTATTAATTATGAAACGATTTTTACTGCTCACGCTATTGTGCATTTCAAGCACTATAGCTATTGCTCAAACCACTTGGACTGGTCTTGGTGCAAACACCAATTGGAATAACATAGATAATTGGGACACTTTTACAGTTCCAACTGCAACCGACGATGTTATTGTCCCTACTGGATTTACTGTTAATATTAATGTTTCTGCCAATGTACTGTCACTTCAAGTACAAGGAAATTCAACCTTAAACATAGGTACTAACCTCACTTTTACAGAAGCATCTAGTTTTTCTGCTGGAACAACAATTAATTGGAATTCAGGCTATATTACAGGAACTTCAACTTCGCTTACAAACAATGGAACAGTAAATGTATTTGTGAGTAGTGTTTTTCTTGGAGGCTTGACGACATTTATCAATAACGGACAGATTAATTTCACCTCAACAGGAGACATTTATATAGCTGTAGATGCAGAGTTGAACAATACCACAACAGGAACGATTTCCTTTTTGGCAAATGGAGGTAATTTTTCAGAATCTGGAAATGGCAACAACCTATTGACCAATGATGGACTTATTGTAGTTGACCTTCCTGATGCCAATCATCAAGTCTTTATCTATACTGAGTTCCAGAATAATGATGGAACAATTCAAGTCAATAATGGCATCTTGAATCTTAGCCACAATATTTTAGAAGCCCAAGTATTGGCCGATGGTACTTATAATGTGGCATCAACAGGTACTCTGGATTTTGACAGTGCCATAACATTAACAGGTAGTTTATCAGGAACTTTAGACGGAACTTTAAATTGGCGAGGCAACGCCAATGTAGCTTTAGATGATACAGCATCCTTTGATTTTACTGGAAATGCAATTGTAGATTGGGTTTCTGGAGCCTTAGTTGGTGGAGGTACATTGACCAACAACTCCATAATTAATATCGTTATAAATAACGTATTTATATATGACGCTTCAGCTTTGATTAATAACTCAGACATAAGATTTACGAATACAGGCGACATTTATATAGGCGTTGATGGAGTGGTTAACAATACCTCAACAGGAACGATTTCATTTTTGGCAAATGGAGGTAATTTTTCAGAATCTGGAAATGGAAACAACCTATTGACCAACGATGGACTTATTGTAGTTGACCTTCCTGATGCCAATCATCAAGTCTTTATTTATACTGAGTTCCAGAATAATGATGGAACAATTCAAGTCAATAATGGCATCTTGAATCTTAACCACAATATTTTAGAAGCCCAAGTATTGACCGATGGTACTTATAATGTGGCATCAACAGGTACTCTGGATTTTGACAGTGCCATAACATTAACAGGTAGTTTATCAGGAACTTTAGACGGAACTTTAAATTGGCGAGGCTATACCAATGTGGCTTCAGGTGATACAGCATCCTTTGATTTTACTGGAAGTGCAATTGTAGATTGGGTTTCTGGAGCCTTAGTTGGTGGAGGCACATTGACCAACAACTCCATAATTAATATCGTTATAAATAACGTATTTATATATGACGCTTCAGCTTTGATTAATAACTCAGACATAAGATTTACGAATACAGGCGACATTTATATAGGTGTAGATGGTGTGGTTAACAATACCACAACAGGAACCATTTCATTTTTGGCAAATGGAGGTAATTTTACTGAATCTGGAAACGGTAACAACCTATTGACCAACGATGGACTTATTGTAGTTGACCTTCCAGGTGCCAACGATCAAGTATACATTTATACCGAGTTTCAGAATAATGATGGAACAATTCAAGTCAATAATGGCACCTTGAATCTTAGCCACAATATTTTAGAAGCCCAAGTATTGACCGATGGTACTTATAATGTGGCGTCAACAGGTACTCTGGATTTTGACAGTGCCATAACATTAACAGGTAGTTTATCAGGAACTTTAGACGGAACTTTAAATTGGCGAGGCAACGCCAATGTAGCTTTAGATGAAACTGCATCCTTTGATTTTACTGGAAATGCAACAATTGATTGGACATCTGGAGCATTAGTTGGAGGAGGTACTTTAATCAATAACTCTACAATTGATGTGTTGGTAAACGATGTGTTTATACAAGAGATATCCTTGTTAACAAATAATTCCTTAATACAATTTACAGGTACAGGTAATATTTATATAGGTGAAGATTCTGAATTAAGAAATAGTACCATAGGACTTGTTGACTTTCAAGCAAATGGTTCAGGAATTTCACCATCAGGTAACGGAATTAATCTACTTAATAACCAAGGATTGGTAAAAAACACATCAGGAGGAAATGTGACTATTAGTGCTGAAACTGAAAATTCAGGAACAATTGAAGCGACATCAGGCGTGATGAGTATCTCTACATCACTGAATAATCAAATTGGAGGAAGACTATCAGGAGTTGGAACTATAAACCTACCATCAATAGCTAATTTAACAAACGACGGTAATGTGTCTCCAGGTTTGTCTCCAGGAACCCTAACACTTTCGGGCAATTATTTGTCTTCAAGTAATTCAGTTTTAGAAATGGAACTTAACGGACTTACACCTGATACACAGCATGACGTACTTGCTATTTCAGGAACAAACGTGATTTTTGAAGGAACTATTGATGTAACTTTAGGTTTTGATCCAACAATTGGTGATACTTTTACAATAGCTACAACGACAGGAACGATAACAGGTCAAAATTTAGAATCACCTGTAAATGTAACGGCTAATGGATACAATTACTCTTTTAGTGTATCGTACCCGAATGATAATTCAGTCGTATTGACATTGGACGATCGTACTTTAGGTTTAGACGAATATGCTAATATAAACGCTGCAATAAAAGTATATCCAAATCCTGCAAAAGATGTCATTTCATTAGAAAATAGCGGTAATTTTCAGTTGTTGGATGCTGAAATAATTGACATTACAGGAAAAATTATTCAGCGAATTGATTTAAGTAGTATGAATGTAACACAAACAATCACTTTAAGCAATTATGCAAGTGGTGTGTATTATGTAAGGGTTAATGCTTTAAATACTACAATAACAAAAAAGATAATTAAGCAGTAGTACGTTTTTAGTTAGTTATTTTGAAAAGGCTGTCAAATAATTTTGACAGCTTTTTTTATTACGATGCTCACAAAAAGACATTTGTGCGATGTAAAAATAGATAGGCTTTTACAAACGCTATTAATTGGGGAATTATAACTAAAAGCTTGTCTGTTTAAGAAAGAGTTTCTTGTTTTTTAGAGGCTCTTTTTTTCTTTCTATTGTCTTCGTTTTATAAAAACAACAAGTAAAATAAAAGCAATTAAACCAAGTACCCAATATATTAAATGATTGGAACTAGAGTTTAAGTCTACAGGAGCAGTGTCACCAATTAATACCAAACCAGCCCAATATTGTGGATGTATGGTTCTTCCTTTGGCAGTAGAAATATAATCCAGTTTCGCCTTTTGTAAAGCTTCGTCCTTAGTTACACCTTCTTTAAGATAACTGTAAAAGGTTTTAATGATTTCAGCACTGGATTGTTCATCAATTTTCCATAAACTGGTTAACATACTTTCGCTTCCTGCATAATTGAAAGCATGCGCTAAAGAAATCATACCCTCTCCTGCTTGATATGTTGGTTTTCCTGTTTCACAAGCGGTGAGTATAGCTAAATTAGAAGACAGGTTTTGATTGTAAATTTCGTATGTGTATAACGAATTATCGCTATTTGAAAGCGAATCGTTAAGGGTTTTTGCAAAAATAAGTCTGGATAATTCAGGAGATATATTGTTCGACTCGGCATGTGTACCAATATGAATAATCTTATGTTCTTTAGCGTTAGAAGTAAATATTTGTTTTGACGCTTTTTCGTTTAAAAAGGATTCACCATCAAATAACTTCGAAGATACTCTGGCTAAATCTTTAGTAAAGGGTTGAGGTAGTAGAGTAAGGTAGGCTTTGTCAGTATGTAGTGAGTCATTAATGGCAAGCTTGTATTCAGATTTCATACTGTTGCTAAACTCTGGAGCAAAAGCGATAAAGTTGGCATTATAAACAGGCTTGGTACCATTGTTTTTAACTAAATGAAGACTGTAGTTGTATGAAATGATATATTTTGAAAGTAGGCTTTGAGTAGCCATATCAGAATAACTGTTAATTCTATTAGGAGTAAGCGATTCAAAACTTAAATTGAACAATTGACCATCTGGAATAATGACCACGTATTTTGTGTCTATTTTATCTTCAAAAGGAAGCCATAATTGTTGATAAAGTTTATAGAGTATATCAAAAGTTATTTCAGAATTTGAAAATTCCTCGGTTAGAGTATTAATATGTTTTTTGAGTTGATTAGGGTTAAGTTTTACAATATGCTTATCGGTTTTTGTAATAATAAGTGCGTACAGCGTTTTTTCAATATATAAATACCTAACTACTGTGGTATTATTTGCAATTGTATTTTGAATATTACCAATGGGTTCTTCAATTGTGGCATACCGCATTTTATAATATTTAGGATAATCGGTTTTAAGCGTATCTAAAAACTGATTCCAATTGGTATCAGCCAAAAGAAACGTCTCTATACCTTCTGAAGTACTCAATGAAGTAACCATTTCCTGCTTTAAGGCTGTTTCGCGTTGCAAGACAGCTTCAGGAATATCGGTAAAGGAAATATTGTTTTTTAAGTTAAGTCGTGATCTAATTCGGTTATATAAACCAGATTCGTGTAGTTCAATAATTTTATCAAGAGCAGATGAGTCGTTTGTTTTATGATAACGCTCAAGTGCCAATTGTTTTGAGAAGTTTGAAATTTCTTGATAATCAGACATTAATATGTTAATGTCTTCATTTTTATAAATGGTTGTTTTGCGTTCTTCAAGGATATTTATGGCTTTATCTAGTTGAAGCAATTGATGGTCCAAAAAAGCAGTGGATTTTTCATTGTCAAGTTCATATTCTGCCAAAGATTTTAAGAGGATAAGCTTGGGTTTGTTAAAGTCAATATATTTTGCATCAGCAATCGCAAACGTCTTGTTTAAATAGGTGTTGGCTTTTTCAATCCAAAGTAAGGTTTCATTATAATCGCCAATTTTATAGTTGACTTCCGCTAATGTGATAAGTTGTTTTAATAACGAAAAATTATCCTCACCACCATTTTTTAAGACATAATCATAAGCATTCAGTGCAGTGTTTAATGCTTTTTTGGGTTCATTGCTTTCGGCCATGAAAAGCGATTTATTTCTTAAAAACGATAAGAATTCAGCGTCATAAACATTGCCTAAAGCTTCTTTAAATAACAGTTCACTCTCTTCGTAATGGGTTTTTGCTAATGGAACATTTTTTTTTGCGGTATAGGCTTCTGCCAAAGCATGTAAACCAGCTGCTTTCCAATAAGGGTTTTTTATAGCGTTGACATTAAAATGCTTAACGCCTTTTTCTAAATAAGCAATGGCTTCGTCATAGTCTTTTAGTGACAGTTTAGATTGACCTAGTTGTATAAGTGTCGAGCCTAAATCGCTGTCATTTGATTCTCGTAAATGTTTCTTCTTGTCATAAGCAAACTTTAATATATCATAAGCTTTTTCTAAGTTTCCTTGTTCATTATAAAATACTGCCATGTTAGAAATTGCCCTGTATTGAAATCGTTTTGCTTTAGAAACAATATTTTCGTCAGTATAGTTTTTGGCTACGGTTTCAAAATTAACAATAACATTATTTTGAATGTTAATAGCTTCTGCGAGGTTTCCTTGTGAGTATTCCAATAAGGATACATTTGATTGAATAACGGTTCCTAAGTAAAGGTTTAACAATGGATCTCCTTCGGCAGATTCAATGGTCTTTATCGCTTTGGAATAGTAGTGTTTAGCGCTATCAAGTTTTGAAGACATCCACATGGTTGCACCTACAGCATTATAACCATCGGATAATTGGGGTTTTGAAGTTTGAGGATAAGACTCAAAATTTTTCAATGCATTTTGAAAGTATTTCTTGGCTTCATCTAAATTACCTAATGAGAGATACGTTGCACCAATATTGTACTCGACTTTACCAGTAGCTTCTGGAGTAGCATCAACCACTTGTTTTACAATATCAAGTGCCGACTTTGTGACTGAAAGCGATTTTTGGTTTTCACCAATCTCATCATAAAAATCGGCTAGTTTTAAAAGTGCTTGGTAGTGTGTGGTTTTATTGTTGGTTTTAGATTTAATATCCTCTATAAATGCTTCAGCTTTTTTGCTTGCAGTTTGTGCATTGGATTTAGAAAGCTCAATTTTCCCAACGTAATAAACATATTTGTAAAGCGAATCGTTGAGGTTGTTGTTTTTTAAATACAGCAATTGCTCGTCTAGTAATGAATTGGCTGCCACCATATCATTAACAAGCATTAGAGAGTCTATTGTTTTTGTTTGAAGTAAAGTTTTGTTTTGAGAGTTTGTAGTATGTTGAATACCAAAAATGAATACTAAAAGTATAAAAATGGACTTAATAAATTCATTGGTTTTTGGCATAGCTTAAATACAATTAGCAATATAAACAACCATCAATCCTCAAGCTTTGATAAAAGCTCTTTACTGCTTTCAACCGAAGACTGTTTTAAGTTTGCTTTGGCTTTTTCAATATCACCTTTTTTTAAGTAAGATAATCCTAAATAAAAATAAGCATCATTTAAAAGGATGAATTCAGGATTTTTAGTGGTTTTTTCGAGAAAACCAATAGCTGTTTTTTCATTTTTATTGGCTAAATGTGCAACACCTAAAAAGTAATTTAATGTATCATTATCAGGTGCTTTAACCGATAGTTTTTCCCATTTTTTTATAGCGATTTTATAATCACCTTGTTTGTAATTTACCATAGCATCATAAAATTCAAAGTTTTTGGTAGTGCTCATTGTAGTTGGTAAACCAGGATCTGGAGTAAAGTATTTTGCGTAAAGTGAACTGTTGGAGTTTTGATTTAAAAACCAAAAACTGCCAAGCGCAATAACTAATACTGCAGCTACAGCAATTTTTCTGAATTGGAAAGAGCGTACCTTACTTGATGGCTCTTCGATAACTTGAGTTTTTGGTAATTCTTCATGAAACTCATCTAATTGCTCTTTTAACGATTGTGCTTCAATACCTAAAAGCATGGTTTGAACATCATCAACCAAAGCTTTAAACTCAACATCGGTTTGAAGACGTTCTTCAAAAGACAGTAACTCCTCACCACTCATTGTGTTATTGGTATAACGCTCAATGGCTTCGAGTTGTTCTTGGGTTATGTTGCTATTATCTTTCAATTTTTTAAGATTTTGAGGACAAAACGATGCTTCGGAGTTTTTCCATGCATCTGTATTTTTTATTCCTAACGGAATGTTCTTCTATACTTAATTGAGAAGCTATTTCCCGTAATGATTTTTTTTCAAAATAAAATGTGGTTAACAATTGTTTACAAGGTTGCCCTAGGTTTTTAAAGGCTTCCATTGCAATATTTAGCTTTGTATCTTGCTCTTCTTCATAATCGTTATTATGTTCTTCTTGATTTAAATAAACCAATTTTTCATCGGTTAACTGATGGGTTTTTTTAAATCTACTTGAACGCAAAATATCCGTCCATTTGTTTCTTGCAATTTGGTATAAGTAACCCTGTAAAGCCGAATCGTTTTGAGGTTCAAAAGATTTGGTTTTTAAGTTTTTCCAAACCGTTATAAAACTTTCTTGATACAAGTCTTTGGCATGAGCAACAGTACCATTATTTTTTAAAACCATGGCTTCAATTTTTGGATAATTACTTATATAAAACTCTTTTAAAGCAGTTTGATCATTTGCTTTAATGGCCTCTATAAGTTGCAATTGATGTTGAATTTTATAGGCTTCCCTCATGTTAATAGCTAATCATGAGAAAGATACAATTATTTCAATTTGCAACAAATACTAAACTATTAAATCAAACTTTTCACGTTAAACAGTCTTTTACTGTACGTTTGGGTTATCTGGATCTGTGTCAAAAATATCAGGAACACCATCTTGATCTCTATCTGACAAAGTATCTCTATCGCTTACAAGTAATTGGTAACTTAAAGGAAAAAACACATCCATAACCACATTCTCAAATTCATTTGTTGGTGCAACAGAAACCGAAGCAGACACTGAAACAGGTAAACCTGGTAGTCTTGCAGTTAGCACATATACTAAGGCTGTAAAATCACCAAACTGTAATAATCGCATGTTTATTTCTTGAAGAAAACCAAACTCTGTTGTTTGATCAGTTCTGCTGCATAATACTTGATTTATTGGAGGCGATCCAAAATTGTTGAGCATACTATTTATTTCATAAGCTAAAATATTATCTAATGAAGTTCCTTCAGGATAAGATGAAAGTGGTACGTATCTCCAAACAGCTGCATTATCGTTTCTTACAACATCTACACCTAAAGGAGCAATGTTGAAATCTTGTGACTCAAAGGCTGTGTATCCTTGCGGAATAGTTATTCCCAAATATGGATGCTGGCTATGTATAAACTGAGCACCTGGATTACTCAAAATAGGTATTTGAGTAAATGGTGGAGGAATGCTATTAGCATAATCCCAATAAACACCTGTAATGCCTGTTGCATTGATACAAGATGAAGGTCTATTTGCATCTATGTTATTTCCTCCATCATCATTTGAACTACAGGAGAGTAGTATAAAAATGAATGTTAAGAGGCTAATGTGTTGTATTAATTTCATGATGTTGTGTTTTTAAGATTTACCTAAAGCATTTTTTCCAAACCAGCCACCACCAACTACCATTAGCAATACTCCAGACCAGCGTAAAACATTAAAGGATGATGAAGGGTTGTCCATTTCAAATTCAAATATGGATTTTCCAAAGGCATCTTTATCGATTTTTATTTTATGTGCTGTTTCAGGAAATTCTATGATATAGGTTTGTTGAATAGCACCACCAAATTCTGGAGGACTACTTACAAGCATATATTTATGTTCTGTTAATTCTGTTACTTGGGCATCTTTTTGATCAGTATCCATAATCCAACGACCACGTTTATCAATTTTACAAACACCATAAGCGTTAAGGCTTAAGTTAAAAGATCGGTTCATTTCATCTTTGTCGAGTTTAAAGTCATCAACTATAAAAGCAGGCATACTGCGTTCTATATCTCTTTTTAATGCCGAAGGGTTTGTGCCATAGGTTCCATTCCATTGCTGCCATTGTGCTGCATTCATAGTCATGGAAATATTGATTTTTCCATTTCCAATTTCATCTATTTTAAGTTCTATTTTTTGCTGTGCTTGTTGACCATATATCGTTACAGCCAAAAGCAAGACAGTTATTGTAATAAAGTGTTTAAGCGTTTTCATACTGTATGTGTTTAATGTTAGTTTATCTTATACTGTTGTACACTTGGTTAATGATACCAGAGTTTTGACTAAAAAGGTAATCAGGTGTGCCAACAGCAACAAAGCGAATACCATTTTGTGTTTTCAGGGTTTTACCTACCCAATTAAAAGTACCATTGGCAGAATAGGTTTGACCTGCAAGACCATTGCCATTAGCTTGGTATTGCATTTCCATGCCAAAGTTGTAAAAGTATTGGTTAATGGTAGCCAAGGCTTGTTGTGCGTTTGATACAGGAACATCAAAAACGCTAACGGTTGTAACTTGGTCAGGAGCCATAACCTGAGCTGTAAGAATTGGCATATCTTGAGATGGACGCATATAGGTTTGCCATCCATTAGGAATTGAAAATGATAAGGCATTATTTGTGCGTACTTGGTTATCAGGAACATTAATGTTGTTATTTGGTCTTGTGTTAGGTTGAGCAGATGGATTCACTGCCTGTCCACCTGACCAAGACGCCACAATATCGTCAACTTTTTTACGCATAAAATCGTTGTCCTTTAGGTTCATAGCAGTAGCTCCTTGTTGATTTACTGCATGAATGTCTACAAGCGTATATCTTGGGTCTCCCATTTGAGAGCGTTCAATAAATTCCTGAAGTTGCTTTTGCCCTTTATTAAAGGCATCCTCAGCACTTGCAATTCCTCCTAGACCTTCTCCATTAATACCAGTTGCTTCAATGGCATAGTATTGACCGTTCATTTTAAAACCAGGGTAAGCATGTCCTGGAACTAAAAATATAATTGGGTCAATTCCTGCAGCTGAAAGTACGCTAGCATACAAACAACTTAATTCAATGCAAAGACCTGTATTGCCAGTTATTACTTCTCTTGGTAAACGAATTTGCTGTACAAGGGACTGAACATCATCAGTAGATTGAGGAATACCTTTAGTACCACTGTAAACCATGTGCGATTTTAATGTGGCGTTATAAATACCTGCTAAAAAACGAACAGCATCTTTAGGGTCGTTGTTAATTGCAGCAGCTTCTCCTTTTAACAGTTTTTCCTGAAGGTTTTGAGTGTAATATTTAACTACAGGATCATTTGGAGTTACAAAACAAGCTAAAAGATCATCGTTGTTATATACATCATTCCATGTGCTGATTTCTTCTTTTTTAATGTTGGTATAAGCATATTCATTTCTGTTGGTGAGTTTAAAAGAGAATTCTTCTTCGATAATATCATCATCGCTTGACCCGTCCCAAGAGATTTCAATTTCAGCCTTTTCCATGGATTCTGTAGTTTTCTCTGTTATTTTTTCGTCAAACTTAGGATAGCATGGAACTACTATTGTTTGCCCTGGAAACATTTCACCAGATACAGTAAGTTCTGTCCAATCTATATAATCTGGTATACGATATTTAACGGTTACATCTTCTAAAGTAACATCACTATTATTGGTGATTTTTGCTTTAAATAAATAATATTTACCATTAAGAGCATCAGGATTTGCATAGACACGATGTGCTGCTGGCATTATAAATGCAGTTTTATCAATTTCTACATCTAAATTGGCTGAAGCAGAATTTGACATAAAGAAACTTCCACCGAAGCAAAGTGCTCCAACTAGAAGAATTGCTAAAGGAATAAATTTTGAATTCATTTTAAATAGTTTAAGATTAGTGCCTCTTTATAGGTACATCTCAAAAACATTTAAAATGTCATCAAGTATTAAGAATTATTTTTCAGAACTCTGATACTTCTTTTGTAGTTGGGTAATCATTTCAGAAGTCATTTTTTCCATATCAAAGGTATGGTTCCAATTCCAGTCTTTTCTAGCTTCAGAGTCATCAATAGATTTTGGCCAACTATCAGCAATTTGTTGTCTAAAGTCAGGGTTATATGATATTTCAAAATCAGGAATATGTTTTTTAATTGCTCTATAAATGTCTTTAGGAGTAAAGCTAATAGCTGCTAAATTATATGAAGAACGAATACTGATGTTTTCAGCAGGTGCTTGCATTAATTTTACCGTAGCCTCAATAGCATCGTCCATAAACATCATAGGAAGCTCTGTGTTTTCAGATAAAAAACACTCGTAATTTTTGTCAGTAATTGCTTTATGGTAAATTTCAACGGCATAATCAGTTGTTCCACCACCAGGTAATGTTTTCCAACTAATAATTCCAGGGTATCTTATGCTTCTAACATCAACACCATATTTACTATTATAATATTCGCACCAACGCTCACCAACTTGTTTTGTAATACCATAAACTGTTGTTGGTTCCATTACTGTGTATTGAGGCGTGTTGTCTTTAGGTGTTGTTGGTCCAAAAACTGCAATACTAGAAGGCCAAAATACACTTTTAATAAAACCTTCTTTAGCAAGATTTAATACATGAAACAGTGAGTTCATGTTTAAATCCCAAGCTTTCATAGGATATTTTTCTCCAGTAGCACTCAACATAGCAGCCATAAGATATATGGTGTCTATTTGATGTTTTTCAACACAAATTTTAACTGAAGCATAATCTTGGGCATCGACAATTTCAAAAACACCAGAGTTAACAACATCTAAATTGTTGTAATTAATATCGCTAGCAATAACATTATTGTTTCCATGGGTTTCTCTTAGTTTTGAAGTTAACTCAGAACCAATTTGTCCACATGCACCAATTACTAAAATCTTTGGCATTTTTTTGAAATTATTTGTTCGTTCAAAAATAATAAGAATAAAGAGTACCTAAAACTTAAAACAAAAAATTATTCTCTAATTTTATACTAATGTTTAAACCATCAAGTTTAGTTATATTTACACCTTGTTGTATTAAAAATCTATAAGAAATACTATGCGTGCTTTAAGCCATATACTATTACTCATTTGTTGTGTTATTATGCTTAATTGTAATTCTAGATCAAAAAAAGAATTACAAACAACAGATGATGTAAAAACAGAAGATACAAATAAAATAAGCTCAAATGACATTGAAGCATTAGCTTTTGATGATTATATTTTAAGTAATGCTTCTAAAACTAAAATCATGGATTGGCAAAAACTTCATGAACTTAATACGCAAGTTGAGTTTTTAAAAAAAGGTGATTTGTCTTTCTTTTCAGCTAACGATTCTATAGTTAAATCATTTGTATTTCAACTTAAAGAAGAAACACCTGAAAATGTAGATACAGATATTATAAAATCTAGAGTTACTGCTTTGGAAACAAAAATTCTAAAGCTTAACAATACAATTGAATTAACAAATATCCCAAAGGAAGAGGTTTTAATGAATATTAAAGAGGTTTTGGTTGCTATGTCCAATCTCAACTTTCAAATCAACAAGAAGTTTGAACTGGATGCAAATAATATTGAGAAGCCGCTTTAATAAAAAACTTATTTACTCCTTAGCAGCTCTTGCTTGTAAAGCCTCTTTACTAATTTTAGCTAAATTAAAGTTTGGATCAGTAGCTAAAGCTCTATTCAATACAGCTACAGCCTCATTAGTATTCGCTTCTTTGTCTTCGTTAAAAATTAATATTGCTCTTAAGTAAGTTAAAGCAGCACTTAATGATACTTGATAAGGTGTTTGCATTTCGTAGTAAGTGCGCTTCATATCGCTAGTTGCATTGGTTAACCCATATTCAATAGCTGTTTTTGCTCCAGCTAAATCGTTTAACTGAATTTTTAAATCGGCAATTTCATAAGCTAAATACGCATTTGCTTGTCTTTGAAAAAGGACTTCATAATGCTCTAAAGCGCGTTTAGGTTGATTAAGTGCTTTTAAGGATAATGCTTTTACTTCTACATTGATATTAGAGTCTGTTGGGTTTTTATCAATACCAATAGTGTTTAATGCCTCTAAGTGTCTTCCTTCAGAAGCATAAACGTATGCTAATGTGTCTTTTCTTGCCTGAGTAGGGTTAAGTACGTCTAAATGAGTCATTGCATTTATAATACCTTGAATATCACCTTGTGCTGTCATTTGCTTGTAATACTTTTCAAAATGTTTTTCAAGCTCAGACTTAGTTTGCGCGCTTGCACTAAGAGCAATCATTGTTATAGATAGAAGTAAAAACTTTTTCATGTCATAAAATTTAAAGCGTTAAAACTATAAAAATATATGGGAATAGGTCTTAAAAACTTGCTAATATTTAATCAATTTGTATGGTTTTTTTAATAACCACAGCATCATTTAATACAAATGGCTTTGGAATCATGTCTGCTGGACGTTTTGGAACTCTAAATAGAGGATTATCTAACATATCAAATGAGGCTTCGAGTAAATCAATTTTTGTGCTTTGATTTTCAGGAACAGTAAACTCGAGTTCTAAAAATTTATCATCTGCAACAAAATAACTAAATAGCCTATTGAACCTTCTGTTTTCAAAAACATAGGTTTCACTTTCAGCTTTAGGAATAGTGTAACCGTTAACGTTAAAGGATAAAAACAGATTAGTAGAATCAGAGAAAAGTTCCAACCTGTTCACATTTCGTTGAGGTGAAATAAATAGTTTTATTTCTCTTTTACCATCTACAATAGTATCCTTTTTAACATCAATGTAAGGGTGTTTTAAGGGTTTAATATTAGCTTTTTTAGTAAAAGTAAATTGAGTTTTATACTTACTGGCAATGGTAAACTTTGATAACGAATCAATATGGTCTGGATTGTCAGTAAGGTAGCTTTCAGTCCAAGGGTCTAAAATATTGTCGTAAGTAGCCCAAACAGCTTCGTTTTTGTCGCTATCTAAGATGTAAACCAAACTATTTGGTTTTGGACGTTCTTCATTAAAATCAGATTTTAAATGTGCTGAAATAAAGCAACAAATAGCTAAGAAAAACAATAAGTAAGACCATCTATTTTTATATCTAGAAAACCCAAATAGCGAGATACAAAGTGAAAATATAAGCGACACTAAAAGAGTAGTAGCAATAATAGTTTTTAGGCCTAATCCTACAGGGAACATTTTTACAAAAGGTGATAAAATCATTAATGCAGGAAACAGCAACAGTGCCATTAAAATTAAGCTAGGGTGTTTTTGTCTTACAAGAATAAATAAGCTCACTAAACCAAAATACACAGGAATAATCAAGAAACTAGCACCTTTAAGTTCAAAAGCCATAACTGCAGAAATAACTATCCAGAGCAGTAGAGGAGGAGCAACCAAGCTTGCAGTATTTTCGGGTTTGTACACTTTGTTGTACAACCACATACACACACCAGCCGAAAGGAAGGTAAATGCTAAAATATAGATGTAACCATTGTAAGTAAAACCATGTAGTATTTCATTATACTGAGGATATATTGCTTTTAAAACACTCCATCCAAAGTACCCAATTACTCCATTAATAACTAAAGCAGCAATTCCTGGTAAAATGCCAATAAGCATATGTTTTGAGTTAAGCATTCTTTTTTTAATACCATAAAATACCAATGCAATAAATAATACAATGGCAATAATAAGCATTGGAAAAATCCATGTATTAGGATAGTTTACAGTTTTAAATAGCGGTACATTAAAATAGACGTCATCTACATCACTTTTTAAATTATTTAAGTTAGTATCACTAAAATAGTAGAGTAGAGGCATTAAATAACTGCCTTGGTGCTCCAGTGTCTCTCTATCTAAGCGTTCATAATTGTCTAAAGCGGTATGGTAATCAAAATGGTCGTCAATAAATGCAAAATTAAAGCCTTCAATGTCTCCATCTTCTCTAAAAATAGTGAGATCAGTATCATTAGGTAGTTTTTTATAAACGCTATATGCGAGTGAGTTTGCTACAGGATATTTAGGGTTTGCTTCAATAAAACCTTTAACCATATTTTGGTTGCCTCCATTGGTTTCAATAAGCATGTAACTTGGTCCTCCACTTCCTCTGGCTTCAAAATTTAATACTAAACCAACGTCTTTTGCCCAAGCATGATTATTTACAAACAGTTCTGCTCCATTAAGTCCTAATTCTTCAGCATCAGAAATTAAAATAATAATATCATTTTTAGGCTGTTTACCTTCGTGTAGGTAAGCTCTTAACCCTTCTAAAATTGTTACCACACCAGATCCAGCATCACTAGATCCAATTGATGAATGCGGATTACTATCGTAATGTGTAAGTAGCATAAGCGCTTTGGAGTTGTCAGTTCCTTTTAGTCTTGCTAAAATGTTTTTAGGTTTGGTTAAGCTTCCCCATTTTTTATTGTAGCTGTAACCGTCTTGAACTTGAGTTTCTAAACCTAATTTTTCTAATTCTTCAATAATATAGTTTCTTACATTTTCGTGTTCGGGAGAACCCACATAATGAGGTGCTTTTGAAATTTCTTTTAAATGAACCAATGCACGTTGAGTAGAAAAGGTATTGTCATTGGCATCTAGCTGACTTATTTTGTTAGGCATTAGGGCAGAAAAGCTCCAATAAATAGCAATAATTAAGAGTAGAAAAGCTATGATTTTTTTAAACATAGGAAAGCGTGTTAGTTAGTCTTCTAAATTTACAAAATTATTTCCTATAAAAATATAGTTAGGTTAAGTCGTTTTAAATCAGTAAATTTAAGACTAACATTATTAATAATTAGTTATGGGAATTAAGAGTTTTCAAGGTGCCAGAAAGCAACAAATTAATGCTACTGAAAGTACACAATTAAAAGTGAGTGATTACATGTCAACCAGTTTAATAACTTTTAAACCAGAACAGTCAGTTGAAGAAGTTATTGAATCTTTAATACAAAATAAGATTTCTGGTGGTCCTGTGGTTAATGACAAAAACGAACTTGTAGGTATTATTTCAGAAGGAGATTGCCTCAAGCAAATAAGCGATAGTAGATATTACAATATGCCAATGGCTCAAGACAATGTTGAAAAGCGCATGATAAGAGATGTTGAGACTATAGATGGTAACATGAACGTGTTTGATGCTGCTAATAAATTTTTAAATTCTAAAAGGCGTCGTTTTCCTATTGTTGAAAACGGTAAGCTAGTAGGTCAAATTAGCCAAAAGGATATTTTAAAAGCAGCAATGCAGTTAAAAGGACATAACTGGAAGTAGTTTAATGTCTTTTAAAGTTAACGGTTTCAGGCAAATCTGTAATTATAATTTTTTGTTTAACATCACTTTCTAAAGTTGCTATTTTAGAGTAGTTATATTCAGGAATAGGTTCGCTAAGGTTTTTCCATTTTACTATTCCAGCAACTATTATGGTTTCTCCAATTTCAATTATACCTTCTTTGTAGCGAAGTGTTTTATTGAATCCAAAAAAACCTGTTGAGTCTATATTATACCTTTTTAAAAGAGATTCAAACTCAGGTGTAGGACTGTTAAAAGTACCTGAAGATGTTTTCTTGTCAATTACTAAATGACTTTTATAATTTTTTGGATTTTGAGTTGGCTTGATAATAAACATATTACCATTACTCTCAATAAAGAAATCCTGAAATCGCTCTTCTTCAATTAAGGTTCTCCAATACGAATTTTTGCCATTGCTTTTCTTCTGTTCAATTTTAATATAATAGAAACATACACTTTCTTTTACTAAGTGGAGCAATCAAAGGGTTTTGAACATGCAACGCTTTACCACTTACTTTAACAAATTCATTGCTTTTAAAACTACTTACAGGTTTATAAGGTGTCTTTGCTAAAATTCGTAATATAGTTTGTTTTGAACTGAAGTAGTATGATGTTATTCCAATTATACTAAGAATAAGAATAACAATACCTATAATAAGAAATGGTGAGGTTGATAAAAATGGAAGCATGAAAATTTAATTGTTGAATACACTATTAGTTGGACATTTACTTTAAATGTTACAGTTTAACTTTCTCGCTTTACTAACGCATAATAGTCGCCTTCAATAGGTAAGTAGCCTTGGTCGTAAACAAAGTAATATACAGTGCCAACTTTGGTGGTGTAGATACTGGTGAAGTAGTTAAAGTCAAACCCTTTTTCAATAAGTTTTGCTCTCGAGGTTTTAGTTTTTTGCTCAGGGTTTAATGCTTCAAGTATTCTGTAGTTTTTTCTAAGTCGATTGTTGGTGTTTCGTATTAAGTTTTTACTGTCTTTATTCACTCTGTTATTATATGAATTCCGACAAGCATCGCTACAGAATTTTTTATCAATTCTGCCAACTATTTTCTCACCACATTCAGGACATGTTTTTTTCATAATCGTTTAGTTTTAATTCATACCAAGAGGCTTTTTCGCCTTCACAATCAAAATCTTCAATATGTTGTAATCCTATTTTTTGAAGCACCTTATTAGAGCCAATATTATCTGTAAGAGCAACTCCTACAATGGTTTCGTATTGTTTTACTTTAAAGCCATAATCTAATGCAACAATAGCCGATTCGGTTGCGTAACCTTTTCCCCAATATCGAGGAATAAAGCGATAACCAATATCATAAAAATCTTGTTTTCCGTTTAAAGAATCTTTTTCACCTGTATTAAGTTTTAACCCTGACCAACCTATAAAATCTCCTGTAGATTTTTCAATAGCAGCCCAACGACCAATTCCTCTTTCTTCGTATTGTTTTATAATGGATTGTATTATTTTTTCTGAATCCTGTTTGGTCTTTACAGGTTTGTTACCCAAATATTTGTGTACTATTGGGTTAGAATCTAATTCAAACATACCTTCAATATCAGTAGGTAATATCTCTCTTAGAATTAAACGTTCAGTTTCTAATAATGCTTTCATTTATAAGTGATTATCAATAGCGATTTAGCTTGTATACAATATACAAATTATTCGTTTACAAACGACTACAAACATTTACAAACGAATTTAAACAGTTAATAACCGAATAAATTTTGGTATCTGTTTCATATTTGCAGTGTCGAATTAATACTGGATGCACTTCAGTAACATAAGAACTCGATAGTATTAACTGTTTAACATTTAAAAAATTAAAATTATGAACACGCTTAGAAACAAAGTACAGTTGATTGGTAGATTAGGACAGGATCCTGAAATTGTAAATTTTGATGATGGTAATAAAATTGCCAAATTTTCTTTAGCTACAGATGATAGCTACAAAGACAAAAATGGAAACAAAGTAGAACGCGCTTACTGGCACAATATTATTGTTCGTGGTGGTCTAGTAAAAGTAGTAGAGAATTATATTTCTAAAGGACAAGAAATTGCGGTTGAAGGGAAACTTACCAATCGCTCTTGGGAAGACAAAGAAGGTAAAAAACACTACACTACTGAAATAGTTTGTAATGAACTTTTGATGTTGAGTAAATAAACTGCAATAAAAAAAACCGCTCATTCGAGCGGTTTTTTTATTATTTAATATTGTGATTAAGCCTCACAGCTTGTACACTCTTTTTTCTGTTTGAATTTTTGTGCAGCATTCATGCTGTGTTGGTAATACAATGATTTTAAACCAAGTTTCCAAGCTGTAACATGAATGTTGTTTATTTCTTTTACAGGCATTTCAGGATGCACAATAATGTTTACAGATTGTCCTTGATCTATAAATTCTTGTCTTGCTGATGCTTGATAAACTACATCTAATTGGTCAATCTCAGAGTACGTTTTAAAGACGTTTTTTTCTTGCTCTGTTAAAAACTCTAAATGTTGTACAGAACCATCCATATCTCTAATACTTCTCCAAACTTCAGTTGTGTTTTGTCCTTTTTCTTCTAATAAATTTTCCAAGAAAGGATTCTTTATTGTTGTTTTTATTTTAGCAATATCTTTTACATAAATATTTGACCATATTGGCTCAATACCTTGAGATACTTGTCCTAAAATAAACGCCGAAGATGTTGTAGGCGCTACAGCGTTTAATGTTGTGTTTCTACGACCGTAGCCTTTTAACACTTCAGGCTCTCCAAATTTCACAGCCAACTCTTCTGAAGCTTTGTATGAACGCTCTTTTATAGTTTTAAAGATTTCACGGTTTAAGTTAAATGCTTCTTGACTATCAAAGGCATGCATTCTAGACTGTAATAAAGAGTGCCATCCTAAAACACCTAATCCTAAAGCACGGTTTTCTTTTGCGAAATTATAAGCACGCTCCATAAACAAGAATGTTTGACGGTCGTCTCTGTTATCAGAATCACGATATACTTCTAGTTTTTCAATGAATTCTGTTATTACAGCATCCAAGAAATAAATCATAGTTTCTACTGCGTCTGTGCTTTTCCACTTATCGTAGTGTAATACATTTATACTAGAAAGTACACATACAAACGACCAATCATCGTTTGATGGTAACATAATTTCAGTACATAAGTTACTTGCGTGTATGCTGTGGTTTTTATCTTTATAAACTTCTGGTTTACCATTGTTAGCATTGTCTGTAAAGAATACATAAGGGTAACCCATTTCGCCACGACTTTGCAGTACTTTTGCCCAAATAGTACGTTTTTCAACATCACCAGCAATCATTTCTTCCATCCACTTGTTGGTAACTGTTACACCATGTGTTAATTGCTGTATTGGGTTACCTTCAGTACCTATTTCTAAAAACTCTTTAATATCTGGATGCTCAATTGGTAAATATGGAGAAAAACGACCACGACGTACAGAACCTTGACTAACCACATCAACCATAGACTCAAACAACTGCATAATATGAACTGCACCAGATGCTTGTCCATTGTTTTTTACAGGAGCTCCTCTATGACGAATTTTACCAAAAAATCCAGAAGTACCACCACCTAATTTTGACATCATACCAACTTCTGACTGTGTGTAAAGAATATTACCCATGTCATCATCAATATGAGAACCAAAACAGCTTATTGGTAAACCACGTTCTTTACCAAAGTTAGACCAAACTGGAGATGCTAAAGAGAAAAACCCTTCAGACATATAGTGATAAAACTTATCTGCATATCCAGGAATTTGAAGAATATGTTCTGCGCGTTCAGCAATTTCTCTAATACGTTGCTTGGGCGTTACACCTTCGGTTAAGTATCCTGATTCTAAAAACTGTTGACTGTATTCGTTTAACCACTCAAATCCTTCTTCCTTTTTCGTATTGGTTAAAAATTCTTTTCGGGCGTTTACTAGTTGTTCAGTAGTACTGTTTTGTTCTTGTAGTTGCGGCTGGTGTATTGTTTTGTTCTCCATAGGTTATAAAAAATAGTCTGGTTAAAATAAGTCGTCGCTTGTTATACTTTGTGTTCTTTTACTGTAATTGATAGAGCGCTTTACAAAGAAATCGCCATGTTTTGTACCAATAATCTCATCATCAAACCATTCGGTTTGTGTAAGTAGTGTTTCGTCTATATCAAATACTTTTTCAATACCAATGCTTTCTAAAGATTTATTGAAACGGTTTTTAATAAACTCGTTTACAACTGCTTTTGGTAAGAAATCTAATTCGCCTTCTTCAAAAATCCAATCTACAATCTTGCTTTCAGCAACATAGGCTTCTTTACACATATCTTGAATCATGGTATTGTAGCTTTCATCAAACCACTCTGGGTGCTCATCTTTGATAATATTGATGATATCTATACCGAAATCTCCATGAATTTGCTCTTCTTTTGATGTTGCTTCAACCACGTTAGAGATACCTTTAAGCATATTTTTATGCTTGTTGAATGCCATAATGATTAAGAATTGAGAGAATAAAGACACATGCTCAATAAATAATGAGAACAATAATACAGACTCTGCATATTCTTGATTGTTTTCACTTTTAGCGTTTTTTAATGCAGTTTCTAAATACTGCACACGCTTCATAATTACTGGTTTTTTCTTTAGCTCTTCAAATTCTTTGTTTAGTCCTAAAATTTCAAGAAGGTGCGAGTATGCATCAGCATGTCTTACTTCACTTTCTGCAAATGTTGAACCTACAGATCCTATTTCAGGCTTTGGCATTCTATGGTAAATATCTCCCCAAAACGTTTTTACTGCAATCTCAATTTGAGAAATTGCAAGCATCGTATTTTTTATAGCAGATTTTTCTACTTCAGAAAGATTTGATTTGAAATCTTGTATATCACTTGTGAAATTAAACTCGGTATGTATCCAGTATGAATGACGAATTGCTGGAACATATTCGTATAATTGAGGATACTCGTAAGGTTTTAAGTTTACACGTTTTTCAAAAATGTTACTCTTACGACTTAAAGCTTGTTTGTTTCTGTATAAAATGTAAGCTTTTGCAACATCGTGAAAAGAACTTTCCATTAATTTATCTTCTACAACATCTTGCACTTCCTCAACCGTAGGTAAATAATCTTTATCCTGATTTTTCCTTTGTAACAATACGTCATAAACGTTATTTGCTATTAGTTGAGCGTCTCCAAATTCTCCATTTTCAACCGCTTTCATTGCCTTTAAAATAGCGTTTGTGATTTTGCTTAATTCAAAAGGTTTCTGGCTAAAATTTCTTTTAGTAATGTGTAAAATTTCCATAAGTAATAACGAATTATAGTGTATCTAATAAGATAATGTAAAAGTGATAAATTATTCTAAATGAAATGAAATGTGCTAAATATTCTTCTTAACAATTTATCAACATAAAGATATTTTTTGCTGTTTATAAAATGAAAATAATGAGGTCTTTTTTTAGTTTAAATCTTCATTTCATCAGTAAAAATAAGGCATGAAATGTTGTTTTAGATTCAGTAGAATTAGAAATAAAAAAGCCTCAATAGTTATTGAGACTTTTTTATGCAACTTTTTTAAGTAAATCAAAGCAAGGGCATTTGCCACAACGCTTGTTTTCACCTTTTTTATATTTTTCACAACACTTGCTTTTTACCTTGTTAGCATTAATGATACCTGCTTTATGTAAGGTTTTTAAAGCTTTTTTCTGTTGTTTCTTTTCTTTTTTCTTCTTACCCAACGGTTACTAACTTGTAGAATATGAGGCAAAAATAAATTATTTTAATTAATTCTAAATAAAATTAACTGTTAAAAATTATTCAGGACTTTCAGAAGCAGCTGTGCTTATTGTTATTTGTTGAATATCTCTGTCAAATAAGTACAAGCCACCTTTATCGTCTCCTATCATATTTATTTTATCAAGAATTGTACGAGCCATTGCTTCTTCTTCTATTTGTTCGCTTACATACCATTGTAAGAAGTTGTGAGTAGAATAGTCTTTTTCTTGTAACGCAATATGCACTAACTCATTAATGCTTTCTGATACAAATACTTCGTGTTCAAATAGTTTTTCAAACATTTCCTTAAACGATTTAAAGGTCACATTTGGTGCATTTAAGGCTGATACATGAGCGTGTCCACCACGTTCGTTTACATATCTAACTAGTTTGAGCATATGCGCACGTTCTTCATCAGATTGTGAGTACATAAAACCAGCAACTCCTTCAAGTCCTTTTACTTCAGCCCAACAAGCCATAGCTAAATAGATTTGAGAAGATTCGGCTTCAACTCTAATTTGATCATTTAACGCTTTTTCTATTTTTTTTGATAACATAATGTCTTTCTTTTTACGTAAAGTTAAGCATTTTTAAACGTTAAAGATGTTAGAATAGTTTTAAATTACCTTCGTTGCAGTAATATTATAAAGGCTTTACTTTTGACTTAATTTTTCTAAATGAATATGATGTTAGTGGTGTTTCTTTAAAAGTAATCCCAATACCTAAAAGCAAAATGATTCCTCCAATTACCATTTGAATAGTTACTTGCTCTCCTATAAACATCCATGCAAGAACAGTTGCCAAAATTCCTTGACCAAGCAAACTCACAGAAACTCTTGTAGCACGCATATGTTGAGTTGCGTAACTAATAAGAAGCCAAGCTAACAACTGACAAACTAATGCTTGAATAATCAACACAATCCATCCCATGTTACTAAACCCATAAAAAGGTTCATTAAGAAAATAGCTTAATACACCTAAATGAATACTTGAAGCTATTAAGTTAAGTGTCATAAAACTTAAAATATCCATCGTTTTCAAAACATATTTACTTATCAGCATATAGAAAGCATAAAGCACTCCAGACAGCACACCAAAAACAAATGCCAAATCAAAATCTAATGTTTTAAATACCTGAAATCCTACTAGTAATACCATACCAAAAATAGCAACAAGGGTTCCTATCCAAAAATTAGGTTTTGGTTTATTTTTTAAAAAAAGGAATGCTAAAATACCAACCCACACAGGAGATAAATTTGTCAATAGTGATGCTTGTGTAGCAGTTGATTCTTGAATGGCAATATTCCAAACAGTAACATCTGTCCCAAAGATAATGCCACAAACAATGGCTAGTAGCCCAACTTTAAAATTAGGAATTTTGAGTGCACGCTTGTACAACACAAAGGGCAGTAATACAAGCAGAGAAAAAAACATTCTGTAAAATGCAGAAATTACACCAGAGGTTAAATTTAACTTAACCAAAACAGGGAATATAGAAATACATATAACCCCAACAACCAAAGCCATTCTTGCCTTTTTCATAAACTAAAAAAAATGCAAAGCTAAATCTTATATTGACTTTTAAGGCTTTATTTTCACACAAAAATATGTTAAATATTAGAACTTAATGTTGAGACACAAATTTTAAGCCAACAATAGAAATAATTAAGGTTGAAATAAAAAAGACACGCCAAAAATTAGCAGGTTCATTAAACACAAAAATGCCTACTAAAACCGTACCTACAGCTCCAATGCCTGTCCAAACGGCATAAGCGGTTCCTATTGGCAACGTTTCGGTAGCTTTTATTAAGAGCCACATGCTAATGGCTAAACAAAATAAAAAGCCTAAAAACCAATAGGTAGACGTGTTTCCTGAGGTTTCTTTTACCTTTCCTAAACAAAAAGCAAAGGCAACTTCAAATAATCCTGCGATAATTAAAATAATCCAATTCATGATTTATGTAGTTTTAATTGAATACGCTTACGCGGAATATCAACCTCCAAAACTTTTACAATGACCTGTTCGTGCAAACTAATATGCGCACTAACATCACTTACAAAACCATCTGATAAGTTTGAAATATGAATTAAGCCGCTTTCTTTAATTCCAATATCAACAAAAGCTCCAAAATTGGTTACATTATTGACAATTCCCGGAAGCAATTGACCTTCTTGCACATCATTGATGGTTTTTATGTTTTGATTAAAGGTAAACACTTTGGCTTGTTCTCTAATATCTAATCCTGGTTTTTCAAGTTCTTTTACGATGTCTTTAAGTGTTGGCAAACCAACGGTATCTGTACAATAGGATTTTAAATCAATACCATTTAAAACAGCAGAATTCCCTATAAGTTCAGAAACTCGTTTTCCTTCATTTTTTGCAATAGCTTTTACAATACTATAGCTTTCAGGATGCACAGCAGAATCGTCTAACGGATTTTTTGCATCTTTAATTCTTAAGAATGCTGATCCTTGCTCAAAAGCTTTATCGCCTAAACGTGGTACTTTTTTTAAATCGGTTCTTGATGAAAATGCACCATGTTCATCGCGATAACTAACAATGTTTTCGGCTAATTTAGGGCCAATTCCAGATACATAACTCAACAAACTTTTACTTGCGGTATTTAGATTAACACCAACAGCATTCACGCAACTTTCTACAACCGTATCTAGTTCGGTTTTTAATTTGGTTTGATCGACATCATGCTGATATTGACCAACACCAATAGATTTTGCATCAATCTTAACCAACTCTGCCAACGGATCTTGTAAACGACGACCAATAGAAATGGCACCTCTAACAGTGACGTCGTAATTAGGAAACTCGTCTCTGGCAATTTTTGAAGCCGAATAAATACTAGCTCCTGCTTCACTTACCACAAACACTTGAATATCATTTTTAAAACGAATACGTCTGATAAGTGATTCTGTTTCGCGCGAAGCGGTTCCGTTTCCAATAGCAATAGCTTCAATTTTATAAGCTTCAGCAAGAGTGCTTATTTTTTTTATGGCGCCAGTACTATCGTTTTTAGGCGCATGTGGATAAATGGTTTCATTGTGTTTAAGTTGCCCTTGCGCATCTAAACACACTACTTTACAACCAGTTCTAAAACCAGGATCGATGGCCAAAATACGCTTTTCTCCTAATGGTGAACCCAACAACAATTGTTTTAGGTTTTTAGCAAAAACAGTTATCGCAGCTTCATCGGCTTTTTCTTTAGCATTTTGTAACGCTTCATTGCTCAATGATGGTAACAATAAGCGCTTGTATGCATCTTTTATAGCAATCTCGATTTGGTCGGAACACGCATTGTCAGATTTTATAATACGCTGTGCCATTTTATCTAAAGCACGTTCATCATCAATTTCAATTTTCACACGAATAAAACCTTCATTTTCGGCACGTAAAATGGCTAGCAAACGATGTGAAGGAATACGACTCAATGACTCGCTCCAATCAAAATAATCACGGAATTTTTGAGCGTCTTCTTCAGCGGCTTTCTTTTTTACAACTTTAGTTGCAATAGTTGCAAAACGTTCTAATTGATAACGAATATTGTTTCTTACATCAGTACGCTCATTAATCCATTCGGCAATAATATGTCGTGCACCTTCCAAAGCATCATCTACAGAATCAACAGCATCTTTTACATATTTATATGCTATGCTTTCAATATCGTGAGCGTTTTGACTCATTATGATTTTAGCTAAAGGTTCTAATCCGTTAGCTTTAGCAGTATCAGCTTTTGTTTTTCGGCTTTTTTTGTATGGCAAGTAAATGTCTTCAAGTGTTGTAATATCTTGAGCGTCGTTTACTTTTTGTTCTAATTCTGACGTTAAAACATCTTGCTCTTCAAGTGCTTTTAAAATAGCCGCTTTGCGTTTTTCAAGCGCCTCAAAGAGTTCTTTGTATTTTACAATATCACCTATTTGAACTTCGTCAAGATTTCCCGTAGCTTCTTTTCTGTAACGTGAAATAAACGGAACAGTACACGCATCGTTAAGCAAGCTAATGGTGTTTTTTACAGATACTTCTGGAAGGTTAGTGTTTTTGGTAATATATGAGAGTAGAGACATAAAATGACTTTCTTTTTTGTAGGCTGTAAAAATATAAAAGATAATGATAGAAGTAGGGCAAATGTCGTATTGTAACAAATAAGTTGAGCATATATTTTTACAGATTATATACAAAAATTATGGTACTTAAACACATTTTGCTGACTTTCAGCTTTTTTTTAATCTCTTTAAATCATCTGCAAGCGCAATCGCTACCAAAAGTTACTACTCAAGATTATGGGTTTTTACAACCTGTTAATATAGTAGAAACTGTTAGTTATAATCTTGATAAAGAACCAATAGAGAAATCAACGTATCGATTCAGTAAGGATGGATTTATAGACAATTATCACATTCAGAATTTAAAAGATAATACGTGGTCAACATCAAAATGCATTTATAAAAAAGGTAAGCTACATAAACGTATTTTTGAGTTTAGTAATTCAAAAGAAAACAGAAAACATACGTACAAATACAATGGAGAAGGGCAGCTTGTGGAAGAAACCATTAAGTTGAAAAATGGTAGTAGTCATAATACATTTAGCTACCAAAACGGGTTACTATACCAAACGACATCTATAGAAAACAACACAGTCACTACATATTATTACTCTAATAAAGGGAAACTTTATAAAGCTATTAGAACTCAAAAGAATGAAAATCAAAGAGAGATAACTACCAACTACTATTATCTTGAAGGTAAAGAAATTACTTCGTATGTGTCACCTGAACAACGTTTTGAAGTGACTTCTTATTTAGAGAATTTTATACTAAAGTTTGATTTAAGTGACAACGAAAATGCAACCGAAAGACTCATGAAAGGTATGCAACGATTTGACAAAGAAGCGCCTTTAGATAATTTACCTTTTAATTTAGAGCAATATTCAAATCAAACCACACAGTTTTATGGAAAACACAAGGATAAACTAACACTTACACAAGTATTGTTGTTTGATTATAAAACCGATGCGCAAGGAAATAAAATTGCGTATGCCGAAGCTGATATCGATTTAAACACAAATACTATTGCAGGTATTAGATTTTATAAAACAACCTTATCTAATGGAGAAGTTATAGGTAATACCAAATATGATGATGAAGTACAAGCAAAGTTTGAAGATATGTTGTCGGCTATAAATTCGTTTTAATAAGCTTATGGTACCTCAAAATCAATATGAAATTAAGCCACTAACGTTGCAAGACAGAAAAATGCTCAGGCGACAATTTTTGTTTTTAATTGCATTTGGTGTTTTTGTTGGAGCTATTTTTTTCTTCATTTTTAAATTTGTGTTGCCAACTGGTGAAATGGGATATATTCCTGTTTTTGTTTTTACTGCTTTTGCTCTAATTTTTGGAGCCTTTATATTCTACTTTTTCTGGGGAACTTATATCGATTTAAAAAAAGGAGTAAAACAATGCTATACTGGTATTGTTACTGATAAGCGGGTAAACAAACACACATCATCTTCTGCCAGACATAATAGAAGTGGTGGTTCTCATGCCTATGGTTCTTCACGTAAAAGTACCCAAACTCACTATTACATTAGTATAGAAAACATAGAGCACAGTGTGTCTTACAAGCAGTATTCCCAAGCTAAATTAGGTGATAAAGTTTCTATCGAGATTAGCCCTAAAAAGAAGGAAGTTTTAGACTTTAAGGTTTTAGAAAAAAATAATGACATAACAGACTTGTCTCATCATACAATAAGTAAAAAGCGTTACGAACGTGATGAGAAGTCTTTTCCTATGACAATTAAAGAGATTGAATTAGTCAAAAAAATGTTTTTTAAAACGATTAGAAAAGATCTAATGTATCTTATCCCAATAATTATTCTACTATTTGTACTTTGGAAAGGCATATTCATATTTCTAATTCCGTTAATTATTGCATTTATATACTACTCATTTAAACTGTTGATTAAGTACAATAGATATGCAAAGTTTAATCGTAATGGTTATTTAAAAACGGTTACTAAGGTTCAAGTGATTGATAAATTGAAAGCAACGTCTAATCGAAGTTCTACAAAATTTCAAATTGAAACTAATCACGGAAATATTAATGTTTCAGAGCATATTTATAATCAAGTGCAGGCTTCTCAAGTCATAAATTTACACAAAGCCTCATTTATAAATCTATTGTTTGAAGTGAGTTTTGATTATGACAATTAACCATCCAGAAAAATAAACCCAATGAATAGTTTTTCATCTCTTATAGATAAACCACTTAAACATTATTCACAATGGGATTTTTTAGTATTTATTTTGCTTACTGCTTTATCCATTTGGAGTGGGCAAACTACAGTGTTTTATATTATTTACTTTTTTTGGTGGAATGAACTTATTAGAATTATCGTTGACAGAATTTGCTTTAAGCATAACAAAAATGCGGTAAATATAAGTCAAGGAAAAACATCTGTATTCGGTTCCTTTATCCAAATGGGTGTGTATTTTGTGTTTATAGTAGTATTTTTTGCGTTTATGGCCAATTGGAACAATGATACGCTTATACTAATTAACATGAGAATTTTATTTTTCCAGAATTGGTTTTTTAACATTAACCTAGTGTTTGTGGCTGTAGAACGTATACTGTTACATAGCACTCAGCAACCTTTAAAAGTAAGTTTTGGAAACTTTACACCTAACATGCTTATCCTTCATGTGTCAATAATATTAGGTGTTGTTTTAATGTTTTTTGTGGTTAGAAATTTCCCTGAAACTTTCACACCCAATAATTTATGGGGTTCGGTAATTATTATTTTACCCTTTTTGCTCATAAGAGCATTTGCACTTCGTTTTAAATTGACATCCTAACTGAAAATAAAAAACCTCATAGCATAAGACTATGAGGTTTGTAATCTGTTATTAGGTGTAATTAACTTATCTGTAAACCGTTTGCGACATCTTGGTTGGCATCAGGGTTTACAAACACCAATTTACCTTCAGGACTTTCGGTCATTAAAATCATACCTTCGCTTTCAACACCACGTAATTTTCTTGGTGCTAAATTCACTAAAACGGTAACGCGTTTTCCAATGACTTCTTCAGCAGTAAAGCTTTCAGCAATACCAGAAACTATGGTTCTGGTGTCAATACCTGTATCAACCTTTAAAACTAAAAGTTTTTTAGCTTTCGGCATTTTTTCGGCTTCAATAATCGTTCCTACACGTAAATCTAACTTTGTAAAATCATCAAAAGTGATTTCTTCTTTTTGAGGTTCGGCTGCTTTATTGGCAGCTTCATTGGCCTTTTTACTCGCTTCTAGTTTATCTAATTGTGCTTGAATGTCTTTATCTTCAATTTTATTGAATAACAATTCAGCTTTTCCTATTTGATGTCCTGCAGGAAGCAAAACATCTTTTGTTGAAATGTCTTCCCAAGAAGATTCTGTATCAAGTGCGGAATGAGAAAGGATAGATTTTAATTTTGAAGAAGTAAACGGTAAAAACGGCTCGCTTATAGTTGCTAAAGCCGATGCTATTTGTAGTGCTACAAACATAATTGTTTTTGTACGTGCTTCATCTTCTTTAATGACTTTCCAAGGTTCTTCATCAGCTAAATACTTATTACCCAATCGTGCAAGATTCATCAATTCCTGACTTGCCTCACGAAAACGGTAACGCTCAATAGAACTTGCAATAACATCTGGATAAGCTTTTACAGCAGCAAGTGTTTCTTCATCAACTTGAGAATAGTCGCTTGGTTCTGGAATAATACCATTGTAATATTTGTTGGTTAAAACAACAACACGGTTTATAAAGTTTCCAAAAATGGCTACCAACTCGTTATTGTTTCTTGCCTGAAAATCTTTCCAAGTAAAATCATTGTCTTTGGTCTCTGGTGCATTTGCTGTTAATGCATAACGCAAAACATCTTGCTTATCTGGAAAATCCTCTAAATATTCTGGCAACCAAACTGCCCAGTTTTTAGACGTAGATAATTTATTGCCTTCTAAATTTAAAAACTCGTTAGCTGGCACATTATCTGGTAAAATATATGAGCCTTCTGCTTTTAGCATACTTGGGAAAATGATACAGTGAAACACAATATTATCTTTTCCTATAAAGTGAACCAATTTGGTGTTTTCGTCTTTCCAGTATGGTTCCCAATCTTTTCCTTCGCGTTCAGCCCATTCTTTGGTTGCCGAAATGTAACCAATTGGCGCATCAAACCATACGTAAAGCACTTTGCCTTCGCCACCTTCAACAGGAACAGGGATTCCCCAATCTAAATCGCGTGTTACAGCACGAGGTCGTAAACCATCGTCAATCCAAGATTTTACTTGTCCGTAAACATTAGGTTTCCAATCTTTTTTATGACCTTTTAAAATCCATTCTTTTAAAAAATCTTCGTGCTTATCTAATGGTAAAAACCAGTGTTTTGTTTCTTTTAGTGTTGGCGCATTGCCAGTAATAGCTGATTTTGGGTTAATTAAATCGGTAGCATTATGGCTGGTTCCACATTTTTCACATTGATCACCATAAGCTTCTTCATTACCGCATTTTGGGCAAGTTCCAATCACAAAACGGTCTGCCAAGAACTGTTTAGCTTCTTCATCATATAACTGCTCGGTAACTTCTTCAATAAATTCACCTTTTTTATACAACTCCAAGAAAAACTCTGAAGCCGTTTCATGGTGAATTTGCGCTGACGTTCTTGAGTAATTATCAAAGGTAATTCCAAAATCTTCAAAAGATTTTTTAATAATGGCATGATATTTATCAACGACATCTTGAGGTGATACACCTTCTTTTTTTGCTTTTATAGTAATAGGAACACCATGCTCATCGCTACCGCAAACAAAGGCCACATCGTTTCCTGTTAAACGTAAGTAACGCGCATAAATATCAGCAGGAACATACACACCAGCTAAATGCCCAATATGAATTGGACCGTTTGTGTAAGGTAATGCTGCAGTAATTGTATATCGTCGTGTATTATTCATTGTCAAATTTCATGTCTGGTCGAGCGCAGTCGAGACCTTTAGCAAAAAACCTCTCGACTGCGCTCGAGGGGACAAATAAATGTCATAAGTGTTTTCAAAATGGTTTTGAAGCTACAAAAATACGTAATTTAAGAGCGTTTCTGAAAAAAAATGTACATTTACAATATGTCTAAATTTGTCCTTAAAATATGTTTATGTTGTTTGGTTTTTTTCTTCGGAATACAAGCCTTTTTTGCGCAAAATAAACACTCACAAACCACTACTAATTTGATACAACCAGAATATCTTAAAGCAGGCGATACCGTTGCTATTGTAGCGCCTTCAGGAATATTAAAAAATCGCCAAGGCGAAGTACAACAAGCTGTTGATTTACTTAAAAGTTGGGGCTTGCATGCTGTTGTTGGTAAGCATGTGTTTAGTCAAGATAATCATTTTGCTGGAACTGATAACGAGCGTTGTGAAGATTTTCAAAATGCGATGGACAACCCAACTATAAGTGCTATTTGGTGTGCACGTGGTGGATATGGAGCTGTAAGGATTTTAGACAAACTCGATTTCACAAAATTTAAAACACAACCCAAATGGCTTATAGGTTATAGTGATATTACAGCCTTACATAGTTTGTTTCACAACCAAGGGTTTGAAACCATACATGCTATGATGTGTGTGAGCTTAACAAAAGATCTTGAAGGACTTGAACAAACCGTTGCTACATTTAAGTCGGCAATTTTTGGAGAGACTTTGACCTATACTTTAGCAGGAACAAATTATAACAGAATTGGTACAGCATCAGGTGAATTGGTAGGAGGAAACCTAACGATGTTACACACTATGTTGGGTTCTGAAACTAGTATTGATACTTCGGGAAAAATTTTATTTATTGAAGAAATTGGTGAGTATAAATATCATATAGACCGTATGTTACAAAGTTTAAAACGCGCTGGTTATTTTGATAATTGTGCAGGAGTTATTGTTGGTGATATGACCAAACTTAGAAAAAATACGACGCTTTGGGGAACATCCATTGAGCAACTAGTTTTAGATGCTTTGGCTGATTACGATTTCCCGATTGCATTTAATATGCCTGCTGGACACGAAGATGATAACAGAGCAATGTTTTTGGGTCGAACAGTACAGTTGACAGTTGGTACTGAGCAGTCAACATTGGTTTTTGAGTAGGTTTCTTTTATCATTAAAGAATGTAAAAAAAGTGTCAAAGAAGTGTCAAACGCTCAAGTAATAGACATATTTATGTTTTATTTACAAAACATATGAAAAGGACTATTTATTCTATATTTTTTATTTTGTTGTTGAGTTGTTCAATGTCTTGTGACGATGAAAATTCATTTTCTGAAATCACTAAAATTGCATTGCGGGATGTAGGGAATTCACTTTTACTGTCTCAAAACGATTCTACCTCTTTGGTTTTACCAATTACTAATATTGATACTAACAAATTTGAATTAACCTTTCAAGAAGAACTAAGTATTGTTCCAGATAGTTTAGTAGATGCAGTAAAGAATAGCTTTACCAAAGCCAATTTACCTGATAATTATAGAATTGAAGTATTGCAGTGTTCAGATAATGAAGTAGCGTATAGCTATGAAATGAAAAATGAAGAGCAGAATAGTATTATACCTTGTATGGGTAGAGCATTACCTGTTGGGTGTTACATAATCCAAGTGCAATTTACTGAGCTTAAACAAACTTCTTGGATAATGTATGTATTACTTTTGGGTGGAGTAATTTTAGCTTTATGGTTTTTAATGAAGCTTAGAAAACCAAAGCTCAAGGAAGACACGTTGGAATCTTACATTATTGGAAAATATGAGTTTTACCCTGACCAAAATAAATTGGTAAAGTCAGCTTCTGAAATTCAACTTTCCAAAAAAGAGTGCGAACTGCTTGAAATTTTCTATGAAAACTTGAATACTGTAGTTAAACGAGATGAGTTGGTTAAACGAGTTTGGGAAGACCAAGGCGTGTTTGTTGGTAGGAGTTTAGACACCTATATTTCTAAACTGAGAAAAAAATTACAGGAGGACGATTCTATAAAAATAACCAACATTCATGGTATTGGATATAAGTTGGAAGTCTTAGATACATAGCGTTTTAATTATTAAATAAGATGGCACAACACAACGAACTTGGTAAAAAGGGAGAACAACTAGCAGTAGATTTTTTGTTGCAAAACCACTATGAAATTGTGGAACGCAATTATCGTTTTGATAAGGCTGAGGTTGATATTATTGCCCAAAAAGAAGCTATTCTTGCCATTATTGAAGTGAAAACACGCTCTACTACCGATTTTGGAAATCCGCAAGATTTTGTAAAACCAAAACAAATTAAAAACCTAGTAAAAGCAGTAGATGAATACGTAACCGTAAATGGTTTAGAGGTTGAAGTGCGTTTTGATATTATTGCAATTGTAAAAAACGAAAAAGACTACACGATAGAGCATTTAGAAAATGCATTTTTTCATTTTTAAAATAAGAGATTCCGCATCAAGTGCGGAATGACAAGTGGAAAATCTTACCTATAAAAATTCATTTCGTCAACATATTCCCAAACGTGTTCAGGAAGCATTGGCCTTATGTTTTTACCTGCTTTTATTGATTTTCTAATAAATGTAGAAGAGAGCTCCATTATTGGAGCAGCAACATGATGAATTTTTGGGTGACCATCAAACTGGGTTTCAACAGTTCCTTCAGAAATACGAGGATACACATAAATATCATGACCTTGAAGAATCAATTCATAGTTTTTCCATTTATGGAAACTCTTTAAATTGTCTTCACCCATAATTAAAGCAAACTCATAATCAGGATGTTTTTCTTGTAAGTATGTAAGCGTATTTATAGTGTAATTTGGCTGTGGTAAGTTAAACTCAATATCGCTTGGTTTTAGTTTGGTATAGACTTTTGTGGCACGATATACCATTTCTAAGCGTTGGTGGTTATCTAGTAAAGAACTCTTTTTTTTAAACGGATTGTGAGGTGTAACTACTAACCAAATTTGGTCCAAATCACTATATTCAGCCATGTGGTTGGCAATGGTTAAATGCCCAACATGAATAGGGTTAAACGTACCAAAATAAAGACCTATTTTCATTTTTTATCAATACCTAAATAGTTTGAAACTAGTTTGTATGCTTCGTCTAAAGCTTTGTCTAAATCGTCGTTAACTACAATTTTGTCAAACAATGGTGCAGTTGCCAATTCAGCAGATGCCTTTGCAATACGCATGTTTATTTTGTCGTCACTTTCGGTCTTACGTTTTTTAAGTCTTATTTTAAGTTCGTCAATACTTGGAGGTTTTACAAAAATGGCAAGTGTTTCTTCTGGGAATTTTCGTTTAATGCGTAATCCTCCAGAAACATCAATATCAAAAATAACGTGTTTACCTTTGGCCCAAATACGTTCCACTTCGGTTTTTAAAGTGCCATAAAAATTGTCGCGATACACTTCTTCCCACTCCAAAAACTCATCGTTTTTTATTTTCTTTTTAAAGTCTTCAAAACTTAAAAAATAGTAGTCTTTACCATGTACTTCTTCGCCTCTTTTTGCACGCGAAGTAGCCGAAATAGAAAACTCTAAATCCAACTCTTGCTGTTTAAGCAAATGTCTTACAATAGTGGTTTTTCCTGAGCCAGAAGGCGCTGAAAACACAATAAGTTTACCTTGCTTCATTATAATACGTTTAAGAGTTGTTCTTTAATTTTTTCGAGCTCATCTTTCATTTGAACTACCAGTTTTTGCATTGGTGCATAATTAGATTTTGACCCAATGGTATTGATTTCGCGTCCCATTTCCTGACTGATAAACCCTAATTTTTTACCGTTAGAATCGCTAGATTTTAATGTTTTCAAAAAGTAGTCCAAATGATTGCTTAATCTTACTTTTTCTTCAGTAATGTCAAATTTTTCTATGTAAAATACCAGTTCTTGCTCAAAACGATTTTCGTCAACTTTTTCTTTTATATCAGCAATTCCTTTTTGCAAACGTTCTCTTACTCCTTCAATACGCTCAGGATCCATTTTTATAACTTGCTCCAATAGGTTTGAAATAGTGTTGACACGCTCTATAAAATCGGCTTCCAAAACTTGTCCTTCATCTAATCTGTACTGATAAATTTTTTCTAGACTGCTATCAATTTCTTTAGCAATTTGGCTCCATTCGTCTTCATCAATTTCATCACGTTCAGTAGTCACTGCATCAGGAAGTCTAATAGCCATTTTAAGCATTTCGGTTTCATCACCATCAACAACTTCTTTAAGTTGTTTAATGTACTGTTGCACAACTGTTTTGTTGATTTGAGTAGAGGTTTCTTCACCAGTAATTTCCATGTACAACGAAAAATCTATTTTACCTCTTACCAGTTTAGAAGCGATTTGTTTTCTTATCTCAAGTTCCTTTTCTCTGTAAAGCGAAGGCATGCGAGTATTTAAATCTAAATTTTTGCTGTTAAGGGATTTTACCTCTATTGAAATCTTTTTTGTTGGAAGCTGAATTACAGACTTCCCATATCCTGTCATTGATTGTATCATGAACCTACATTTATATAAAAGTTGAGCAAAGGTAAGGAAAAACATATAGTTATGGGTTATTATAAAAAGCGGAATAACTATTATGCTTGCATAACAAAAATCAATAAATTTGTAGAACTTAAAAACCTATGTTATGTATAAAAAACAATTTGAAATTAGATGGAGTGATGTTGATGCCAATAGGCATTTGGCAAATTCTGCTTATGTAAACTTTATGAGTCATACTCGAGTGGCTTTTTTTGAAGATCATGGCTTTTCACTTTCAAACTTAGCTAAGTATGATATTAGTCCTGTAATTTTTTATGAGCACATCTATTATTTTAAAGAAGCGTTTTTAGGCACGCCAATTACTGTAAGCTTAGAAATTATGGGCTTAAGTGACGATGGTATGTTTTTTCAAATAGAGCACAATTTCTACAACCATAAAGGTGAAAACTTAGCTAATTGTGAAATTTTAGGTGCTTGGATTAATTTAAAAACTAGATCGTTAACACCACTTCCTGAAAACTTTAAACAGGAAATGGACACTTTTCCTAAGTCCAAAAACTTTAAGGTTTTAACAAAAGAAGATACTAGAAAGTTCGGTAAAAAGCCAGTAAACCTAAGCTGATGCTTTAGGCTTTTTGGTAACCAAATACACTCCAGTAAAAATTAGAGCAGCAGCTAAGATTTTTACAGTATTTACAGTATCGCTTCCCATTAGTATTGCAAAAACACCAGCAATTACAGGTTGTATATACAAAAATGTACTTACTGTTGATGCTCTTAGTTTTGTTAGTGCTAACGGATTTAAAAGATATGTACCAAAAGTTGCGCCTACAATAACAAATAGTATTGAGAAATAGATGTATGGCGTAAATGTATTTAGGTCAACACTTAATACTTCATTATACCCAAAAGGTAACACCAAAATAAAACCAAATAAAAACAACCATTTTATAAATGTAAACGGATGGTATTTATTGGTGAGTTTTTTAATGATTATTAAGTAAATACTATAAGAAACAGCATTAATAAATACTAAAAAGTTACCTAGCAAAATATTGTCTCCAACAACTTTTGACCGTCCATAAACCGATAGCACAATAGCTCCAGCAAACCCAAGTATAACACCTAAAATTTTAAGAGAGGTTAATTTTTCGTTAAGTAAGAAAGAAGACAGCACCAAGACCACAATAGGCACAACAGTCATAATTACTGATGCATGTATAGGTGTTGTAAATTCTAAGCCTTTAAAAAAGGTAAGCATATTAAGAGCAATACCAAAAATAGAGGCAAAGAAGAAGGTTAAAAAGTCCTTTTTATCAATTTTTTCTTTAGGAGCGAAGATGCTAAAAATCCAAAAAAGCACAGCAGCTCCTAGCACTCTAAGTAAGATAAATCCAAACGGTTTTACATGTCCTTCATCAATAACATCATTAGCAAAGGTAAAGGTAAGACCATAAATAACTTGAACTATAAAAGCGGCTATCAAAGCCAAAATTCGGCTATTCATGTATTGCTTTTTTTGCAGCCTCAACAGTTTTAGCGCTGTTGCCAATAAAAATCTGATTATTTGCTAGTATCACAGGTCTGCTTAAAAAGGTGTAATGCTCAAGGATGTACTGTTTATAATCTTTTTCAGAAAGGTTCATGTCTTTTAAGCCCATTTCTTTATAAAGTTTTGCACGTTTGCTAAACAACGCTTCATAACTACCAGCTAGAGCTTTCATTTCGTCGAGTTGCTTAACAGTTATTTCTTCGGTTTTAATATCCTGTAAGATAAAATCTGAAGGTAGGTTAAGCGTTTTTAAAATTCGCACGCAAGTGCTACAAGTTTTTAGGTAGTAAACTTTATTCATGAGTTAACAGTTTTACACTGCAAAGTAAACGGATTTGAAGTAAAAATTAATTACTTTTAAATAAAATTTAAACTATGGAATGGGATTTTGATATTACGTTAAAAAACAGAGCTGTTCTTAAAACCTTTATTGAGAACTACTCTTTAGAAGAGCTTAATAAAGTACCTAAAGGGTTTAAAAACAATATGATTTGGAATATAGCTCACACCATTGCTACTCAACAATTGTTGGTGTATAAGCTATCGGGTTTACCAATGATTGTTAACGATGATTTTGTTGAGGCGTTTAGAAAAGGTACAAAACCTGAACGCGATTTAACCCAAGCCGAAGTTGACGAAATAAAAGGATTACTTTTCTCAACTATTGAAAAAACCAAGGAAGATTATAACAACAAAATCTTTCAAACCTTTAATGAATATACAGTAACCACAAAAAACAGGTTAACAAATGTCGAGGAAGCCATTGCTTTTAACAATTACCACGAAGGCTTGCATTTAGGTTATATTTTGGCATTAAAGAAATCTATTTAGTTACTCTGAGAGTTTTAAGAACTCACTAATTTCACTGTAAGGTATAGTAAACTCAGTAACACCTTGAGCATAAGCAGCTATTTCGTAGGTGTTGTATAAAAAGATGATACCCTCATCGCTAAAACCAATATTTTCAGGCATTTTAAAAAACTCGTCAAAAAAGTAATCATCAGTATTTTGGTTTTTAGAAATGTTCAATTCTTTTTCAAGATAGGTTTCAGCAAGTTCAGCAACTTTTGTAGGGTTATTAAAAATATCATCAAAACTGTATAATGCTCCAGTTTTAGGATTAAAATTCAATAAAGTAATAGCGCTATTGCCATGAGCTCCACCAGTAAACGTATAAGAGTCAATTGCAATGGTAATCACGTTTTCAGAGTTGTAAATAACTTCGCCACTTACATTTGCATCCCATTTAATTGAGCTGTCTTCAAATTCTTTTTTAAAATTTATATATCTGTTTTCAAAATCTTTAATTGAAGCTTCTAATGATAATTGTTCGGTATCATCTTCAAAAAAGGCTATGTTTTTTGAAATGGTTTGCTCTATTTCAGAATTTATTTTTGAAGCAATATCTGATTTGGATGTAACTTTTGGGTAGATAATTTCAATATTAACATGCTCATTGTTTTCAAGAGCTGTTTCAGAAAATTCAACTGGAGTTACGTCATTTTTACAGCTGTAAAAGAGGGTGAATATTACTATAATTAGGCTAAGTTTTTTCACAGGGAAAAGGATTTTGTTAAACATACTATAAAGGTATTACATAGATTTGAATACAACGAATTAAAGGTTAAATTTGTTGTAATTATAAAAATAGAAAGACATTCAGTACTATGAAATTTAATACTAAAACAATACATGGAGGTCAAGAGCACGATCCTGCTTATGGTTCGGTTATGCCTCCAATTTATCAAACATCTACTTACGCACAATCTACTCCTGGAGGACATAAAGGATATGAATATTCAAGAACTCATAACCCAACACGTAATGCGCTTGAAAATGCTTTTGCAAGTATAGAAAATGGAAATCATGGGTTAGCATTTGGATCTGGTTTGGCAGCTATTGATGCAGTAATTAAGCTTTTAAATCCTGGAGATGAAGTTATTTCAACTAACGATTTGTATGGCGGAAGTTATAGATTGTTTACAAGTGTTTTTGAACGCTTTGGAATAAAATTTCATTTTGTAGGAATGGAAAATGCGTCTAGCATTGAAAGCTACGTAAATGAAAATACAAAGCTTATTTGGGTTGAAACACCTACTAACCCAATGATGAATATTATTAATATTAAAACAGTATCAGCAATTGCTAAAAAGCACAACTTGCTATTAGCAGTTGATAATACTTTTGCTACACCATATTTACAACAACCTTTAGATTTAGGAGCCGATATTGTAATGCATTCGGCAACTAAATATCTTGGTGGACATAGCGATGTTGTTATGGGAGCATTAGTTGTAAAAGATAAAGCGCTTGCCGAAAAATTGTATTTTATACAAAATGCAAGTGGAGCAGTTTGTGGTCCTCAAGATAGCTTTTTGGTGTTAAGAGGCATAAAAACACTACATGTACGTATGCAACGTCATTGCGAAAATGGTAAAGCAGTTGCTGAGTTTTTAGCAAATCATCCTAAAATTGAAAATGTATATTGGCCTGGGTTTACGAGTCATCCAAACCACGAAGTTGCAAAGTCGCAAATGAAGGATTTTGGAGGAATGGTATCGTTTACCACAAAAGGAAACAATTATGAAGAAGCTATAAAAATTGTTGAGAAATTAAAGGTGTTTACACTTGCAGAGTCTTTAGGAGGTGTAGAATCTTTAGCTGGACATCCAGCAAGTATGACACATGCTAGTATACCAAAAGAAGAGCGCGAAAAAACAGGAGTAGTTGATTCGTTAATTAGGCTTAGCGTTGGTATTGAAGACGAAGCCGATTTAATTGCCGATTTAGAGCAGGCTATAGGATAGTTTGAACTTTCAAGAATAATAAAAAAAGACCAACAAAATTGTTGGTCTTTTTTTATTATATCTTAAAATGATTAATCTAAGTAGTAAATGTATCCAAAGTTTAACCACACTAACCAATCGTTGTATTTGTTGTAGTCTAGTTTATGGTCTAAACCGTCAATCCAATCACTAAAATAGTATTGCCAACGAAGGTCTAGCATTAAATCGGATAAAGGAGTGAGTTTATATCTAACACCAACACTAGTTACTACAGACCATGCATTGACTTTATCTAAATTAATAGGATATTCAGTATCAGTTGCAGGATCAAACCAATAGGAATAAATGTTATTTTGGTTAAAGATGTTTCCGTCACCATAATCAGTGCTTCCTTGCGGACTAGATGAGGTATAATGCGCTCCTAAACTTACAAAAGGAGCAAACCTATAACTAAATGCTTGAAACGATCGAATACTCAACGGGAAATATTCTAACTGCATACCAACATCAAAATTTTCAGCAACACCATGTTGCGCTCTTAACCTGTCAGCATTATCACTTACATTATCAGGGCCTACCCATTCACCATGATGGTCAAGGTTGGTTTTATTCCAAGATATTTCACTACGAAGTTTAAAGTGATCATTAAAGTAGGTGTCAGTAGAGTAGCAGTTACAGTCTGCTCTGTAAGCAAAATTGATGTAATGAACTATACCAATACCAATACCTGAGTTACCAAAATTGGTTTCTTCTTCGTTTCTACTACCAAAATCTGATCTAAATTGAACTGGTCCAACTATAGCACCAATTTCGTGGGAAAAACCTAGTTGAGAAAACACATTATTTACATTTGCAAGAAGAACAAATATAATGGTTAACTGTTTCAAATTAAGCGCCATATGGTTTCTTTTAGTGAGGGCATAGATATCAACAAATATATAAAAACTGCTTTAACTACCAAATAATTAGTGTTTAAGCTATAATTATAATTTAAACGTTCTGATTTATAAGATTGTTACTCACATATTATTTTTTTGAGAATAATAAAAAAATAAGTTGTATTTTTTAGAGATAACGTATCTTTGTGCCTTGAAATTATCAATGCATTATTAAATAAATATATAATGAAAGAAAAAATTGAAGCTTTTTTAGACCTTGTAAAAGAAAGAAATGGTCAAGAACCTGAGTTTTTACAAGCAGTAGAAGAAGTAGCTGAAACAGTTATTCCTTATATTGCTAAACACGATATTTATCATGGAAAAAACATTCTATTAAGAATGGTTGAGCCAGAAAGAGTGGTGACTTTTAGAGTGTGTTGGGTAGATGATTCTGGTGAAATACAAGTAAATAGAGGTTATAGAATTCAAATGAACTCTGCAATTGGTCCTTACAAAGGAGGATTACGTTTTCATCCATCAGTAAATATGAGTATTCTTAAGTTTTTGGCTTTTGAACAAGTATTTAAAAACAGTTTAACAACTCTGCCAATGGGTGGAGGTAAAGGAGGAAGTGATTTTGATCCTAAAGGAAAAAGTGACAACGAAATTATGCGTTTTTGTCATTCTTTTATGAGTGAATTATTCCGTCATATTGGACCTCAAACAGATGTTCCTGCAGGAGATATTGGAGTAGGTGCTAGAGAAATAGGATTCCTTTTTGGAATGTATAAAAAATTAAGAAACGAGTTTACTGGAGTTTTAACAGGAAAAGGAATGTCTTGGGGTGGTTCATTAATTAGACCAGAAGCAACAGGTTACGGTAACGTTTACTTTGCTCAAAGTATGCTTAAAACTAAAGGAGATGATTTTAATGGAAAAACAGTAGTGGTTTCTGGATCTGGTAATGTGGCACAATATGCAGCTGAAAAGGCAACTCAATTAGGAGGAAAAGTAGTGACATTATCAGATTCTTCAGGTTACATTTATGATGAAGAAGGTATCGATGCTTCTAAATTAGCGTTTGTAATGGAGCTTAAAAACGTAAAAAGAGGAAGAATTAGTGAGTATGTTGAGAAATATCCTAACGCTAAATTCTTTAAAGGTGAAACGCCATGGAACGTTAAATGTGATGTTGCTTTACCTTGTGCAACACAAAATGAACTTAATGGTGATGATGCTAAAGCATTATTAAATAACGGTTGCATTTGTGTAAGTGAAGGTGCTAATATGCCATCAACTAAAGAGGCGATTGCAGAATTCCATAAAGCTAAAATATTGTTTGCTCCAGGAAAAGCATCTAATGCAGGTGGTGTTGCAACTTCTGGTTTAGAGATGACTCAAAACTCGTTACGTTACAACTGGACGAGAGATGAAGTAGACAATAAGTTAAAAGAAATTATGGCTAACATACATGAAGCATGTATTGAGTATGGTAAAGATGAAGATGGTTATGTTGACTATGTTAGAGGAGCGAACATTGCAGGTTTTGTAAAAGTTGCTGATGCTATGCTAGCTCAAGGAGTAGTGTAATTTCAAATAAAAAAAAGTAATAAGGCCTATGAAAATCATAGGTCTTTTTTATTTGGACAAGTTTTCAAACACATTACGCTCGACCATTTCAAAAATGACAATATCAGGTTTTTCTTTGTTTATTAATTCTTTATCGAGTTTATAGCCTCTTAAGTAAATAGTAGTTCCAAAGCTTTCATTGAAAAATCCCATCCAAGCATTTGCAAAAGAATCTCTATGCATTAGTAGTTTTTTAGTTTTGTTAGGGTTAGAGAAAATCTGTTTGTGATATTGACTAAAAATAATTTTGGTTTCAATTGGTTTTTTTTTCTGTAAAAAGATAGCATATTCTTTAGCTGATAGGTTAATTTGTCTAATTATATCATTTTCTTTAATAGGCTGAATTATTTCCTTGTAGTCTTCATAATTAACTACAGATAAGTTATGAGTTTTATTTAAAGTTTTCATAGTATAATTATAGCCTATATAAGCACCATAATCATTCCAATGTGTGTTGGTTTTATAGTATAGTAGTTTTTCACCTTTTGCTTTAACTAGTGTGTCTCTCAGATAAATAATTTCAAAATTTATCTCTTTTTTTAAATACTCATTCAGTATTTCTAAACGCGTTTTCTTTTGAGGATGACTATAAGGTAAGTGTTCAGGATATACTCTGTGTTTATTTGGCGGTACAATTATCTTAAAGTCTATTCCTTTTGAAGTTAGAAAGTTTTTTGTTGACAAAATATTATTCTTTATGACTTCTAACTCTGTAGAGTCAATACTAGTTTTATGACCAAAGTTATCATCAAACAAGTTGTTGTAATAATTGCCTAAAAAATACCAGCCGTTTTTCCCTATAACACAAGTGTTTGGTGATGGACTATCACCTATATTATTTTTAAACTTAAAGTATTTATTTACTAAATAATTTTTTAGACCAAAATCTTCTTGGTAAGCATTGTTTATTTTTCGAATAACATTTTCTTTTTTATTAGCTTGCTTGTTGATTTTAATGTCAGATAACATTATGATAGAAGGCATGACAAGTAATATCATGAAAGATATAATTGTAAATAAATTAGATATGTTTTTCTTGTTGGCCATTAAAACCTAAAGTATATAAATGGGTTATAAGTGTCTGAAGCAACATAAGTACAACAAATAATAAATAAAACAATTAATCCAAAAGGTTTGAAAACCATAAGGGCATTGTTAAGAACGGGAGTGCGCTTTTGAGGTATTTTTGCTTGAATAAATTTGTTTATTGGTATAGCAAAAATAAAAGCAAGAATTAAAACAAACTTTATCTCGTTAGTAAAATAATAATTAATAAATTCCCAGTTTATATTAGTGTTTAAAGTAAGCATATTTGCCATATAATTAAATGCGTAGCTTAAGTTGTCGCTTCTAAAAAGTGCCCATGAAAATAATATAACAACGATAAAGTAAATATGGGATATAATGGGGGTTTTAATTAATTTTTTTTCTAAAACTAAACGTTCTAATAAAATAAAAAAGCCGTGAAAGAGCCCCCAAATAATAAAATTCCAATTAGCTCCATGCCATAATCCAGTTATAAAAAAGACAAAGGTTAAATTAAAATAGGTACGAAAATTACCTTTTCTATTTCCACCTAAGGGTATATATAAATAATCCTTAAACCAATTGGATAAGGTCATATGCCAACGTTGCCAAAACTCTTTAATTGTTTTAGATATGTAGGGGAAGTTGAAATTTTCAGGAAAATTAAACCCAAGCATTTTACCTATTCCAATAGCCATATCTGAGTATCCTGAAAAATCATAATATATCTGAAAATTATAAGCAATTACTCCAAGCCACGTTGTTAGCAGATTCATTTCTTCATTAGGTAAACTAAACATAGCGTCAGCTAAATAGGCGCAATTGTTGGCTATTATCATTTTTTTAGCCAATCCAATTACAAAACGTTCAACTCCTATTGAGAATGAACTAATAGTAACCTCTCTATTATTTAACTCATGTTGAACTTCACTATATCTTACAATAGGACCTGCAATCAATTGAGGAAATAAAGTAACATAAGTTGCAAAATCAATAAAACTTTTATTGGCTTTAATAGTCCCTCTATAGACATCAATAGTATAAGACATAGTTTGAAAAGTATAAAAGCTAATTCCAAGAGGTAAAATAACATTAGCAAACCTTGTACTATTTTCAATACTAATCTTAAAAAAACTTAATAACTCACAGAGGTTTGAGAATACAAAGTTTGAATATTTAAAATACACAAGTATACCTAAGTTAAAGAAAATTGAAATAAACAAACCTGCTTTTCTTTTTCCTAAGTTGATAATTAATCCACAACAATAATCAACTATTGCAGAAAGTAAAATAAGTATAACAAGTTCTTTTTCTCCCCAAGTGTAAAAAAAAGTACTAACTAGAAGCAAAAAGAAATTTTTTAGTTTTTTAGGAGTTAATAGATATAGTAGAATTACTAATGGAAGAAAAGCAAATAAAAAAACAGGACTACTAAACAGCATTGACTGTATTGTTATTAATAAGTAATGAAGCCAAAAATACAATAATTAATATTATTTTTGGTTAATATTATTTTGAACTTATTTTGTCTTATGAAGTTGAACTTACACATTACTGTGCTTACTTTAATTTTCTCATTTAATTTGTCGTTCGCTCAAGACTATTCAGATTTGTGGGCAGAGCATTTTTCTTACTTAGACATTACTGATATTGTAAATGGTGAAGATAGGATATATGTAGCTTCTCAGAACTCTATTTTTGTTTATAATACTATTACTTCTGAAATTCAAGAGATAACTACTATTAATGGTCTTTCAGGTGAAGATATTACCACTATTCATTACAGTACTGAGTTTAATTATCTTATTATTGGTCATGAAAGTGGTTTGATTGAGGTAGTTGACTTGCAAAACGAAATTGATGTTACAACTGTGGTTGACATAGTTAATAAAGAGACAATACCTCCTAATATTAAGAGAATTAATCATTTTTTTGAGGATAATAGTCTTGTTTACATTTCAACAGATTATGGTATTTCTGTTTATGATTTAAATAACTTAGAGTTTGGAGATACCTATTACATTGGAACAGATAATTCATTTGTAACTGTTAAACAAACGACTATTTATAATGGGTTTATTTATGCAGCATGTGTTTCAGGTGATAGAATAAGAAAAGCTGATATAAATAACCCTAATTTAATTAATTCTTCACAATGGTCAACAATAGGAGGAGGTAGTTTTAATTTTATTTTTAATGTTTCAAATCAACTATATACTATTCGTCCTGGTAATCAATTGTATAAAGTTAATGACAACAATACTCTAACGATATTGCAGACTTTTAACAGTCAAGTTAAAGATGTTCAGGTTTTTAATAACCAAGTAATTGTAGTGTTAAGTGGAGTGTGTTATATTTATGATGAAAATTTCAATCTTATATCTACACAGGAAGTACCTCAGGATTTAGATTTAGATTATTCGGCAGGAACAATGGATAATGATAGTAATTTGTTTTTAGGCACAAAAGGTAGAACAAATCTAGGAAAGCCTGGACATGGTTTGCTTAAGTTTTCAAATGCAGATTACCAAGAGATACATCCTGACGGACCATTGAAAAACAATGTTTTTGAAGTTAAAGCAAATAATAATGAATTATGGGCTGTTTTTGGTGGATACTCAAACTCATTTAATTTTAATGGAGGTTTAGCAAGAACAGGGATAAGTCACTTTATAGATGAACAATGGGTTAATACTCCTTATGATACAATTTCTTTAGTAGTTAACGAGCCTAGGTTTTTATCTCACATAACAATTAATCCTTTTAATAATTCGCAAGTATATATATCATCTTATTATTCTGGTTTGTTGGAAGTTTTAAATAATGAGGTTATTGGCGTGTATAATCAAGATAATAGCACTATAGTCCCTTTTGCAGCAAGTTTACATTTAACATTGGTTAATCATTTTGACGAAAGAGGTGTGTTGTGGGTTGCTAATGGAAGGGTAGATAGACCACTTAATAAATTTGCAGATGGTAATTGGACATCGTATGATTTTCTTTCACTAATCAATCCTGCTGGAAGTAATTTAGGGTTTTCTTCAATTCAAGTAGACTCTCAAAATAAAGTCTATCTAGGAACTTTCAATTATGGTTTAGTAATTTGTGATACCGAAAATGTGGATACTCCAGTTATAAACATTGTTTCACAAGAGCAAAACATGCCTATCGATGATGTGAGAGCGTTAGCGTTGGATAGAAATAATGCATTATGGATTGGAACCAGAAACGGGTTAAGAGTTTTATATAATACATCAAATGTTTTTGAACAAGAATCGCTTTCGGTTAATGAAATCGTTATTTTAGACAATGGGATTCCTCAAGAATTGTTGTCTAATCAATTAATTACTGACATTGAAGTAGATGGTTCTAACAATAAATGGGTAGCAACATCTACTTCAGGAATTTTTTACTTTTCTCCTGATGGGCAAGAAACAATTTATCATTTTACAAAAGACAACTCACCTTTACCGTCAAATGCAATAAACGACATTTCAATTGATAATAGTAACGGAGAAGTTTTTATAGCTACAGACAAAGGAATGGTTTCTTTTCTTTCTGGAGGATCAAAGCCTGAAGATGAGTTGAAAAATGCCTTTGTGTATCCAAACCCTGTTAGGCCAGAATATGATCTTTTAGGGTATAATGATTTAAATAATATTACAAAAGGAGTCAAAATAAAAGGGCTTACCGAAAATGTAAACGTAAAGATTACTGATATTGAGGGTAATTTGGTTGCTGAAGCACAATCTAACGTTAATCAAAGATCTTCTAACTATAATTTTGCTATTGATGGTGGAACAGGAGTGTGGAATGGTAAAAACCTAGCTAATAATGTTGTTGCAACAGGTGTGTATCTAATTATGATTTCTGATTTAGATTCTTTTGAAACAAAAGTTTTAAAGCTCCTCATTGTAAGATAATCCAATTACACAGTTTATGCTTATAAAAACTAATGTAATTGTTCTTTCAAAACTCAAATACAGAGATAACGATCTTATTGTAAAATGCTATACCAAGCATAGAGGTTTGGTGAGTTATATTTTAAGAGGTGTTCTCAAATCTAGAAAAGGTAGTGCTAAAACTGCCTATTTTCAACCGTTAACTCAGCTTCAAGTTGAAGAAAACTATCGACCTAATCAATCTCTTCAAACCCTTAAAGAAGTAAAACCTAAGTATGTTTACGAAAGTATAAATACCAATGTTTTAAAAGGGTCTGTTGCTATGTTTTTGTCAGAAGTGTTATCAAATACATTAAAAGAGGAGGAGAAAAATGATTTGTTGTTTGAATATTTAGAGACTACACTACTATGGTTGGATAATGAAAGTAGTTTTTCAAACTTTCATCTATTATTTTTACTTAATCTAACAAAGCATTTAGGGTTTTATCCTCAACAGTCAAATATTGATAATAAATACTTTAACTTAAGCAGTGGAGAGTTTGAGGTAAACAAGACTAATATGTATTCCATTTCTGGAGAAAATTTAGTGCTCTTAAAACAGCTGTTAGGCATAAATTTTGATGCATTAAATACGATTAAATTAAACTCAAAACAAAGGCAATCGTTTTTAAATATGATATTACTTTATTATGAGTTACACTTAGGAGGTTTTAAAAAACCTAAATCGCTAACTGTTTTTAATCAAGTATTTAACTAACTAAAACCAACAAAAAAAAACGTACAATGAAACACAAATTTCTATTTGTATTAATTTGCTTTACTTCATTTTTACAGGCACAACAAATTCAAGTTCTTGAAAAAGGGACAAATTTACCCATTTCTGGAGTTACAATTTATAATTCTGAGAAATCAAAATCGGTAATTACTGATATCGATGGATATACGACTTTAAGTCAGTTTGATGATAATGAAACTATTTTTTTTCAAAACTTGTTATATCAAAAACTAAAAACAACCAAAGCGGAAATAGCAAGTAACAATTTTATTGTGTATTTAACCCAAAACGTTGAAGGGTTGAATGAGGTAGTAGTTTCTGCCTCAAAATTTGAACAAAGCAAGAGAGATATTCCTCAGAAAGTGATTAGTTTTGATGCTGAAAAAATTCAGTTTTCAAATCCACAAACAAGTGCAGATTTGTTGGAAAACACTGGTAATATTTACGTTCAAAAAAGCCAATTGGGTGGTGGAAGCCCAATGATTAGAGGGTTTTCAACTAACCGATTGTTGATAACAGTTGATGGTGTTAGAATGAATAATGCCATTTTTAGAGGAGGTAATCTTCAAAATGTAATCTCTATTGACCCTTTTTCTATTCAAAATACCGAAGTTAATTTAGGAGCAGGCTCTGTTGTTTATGGTAGCGATGCCATTGGTGGAGTTATGAGTTTTTATACTAAAAAACCTCAGCTTTCGTATTCAGACTCTTTGTTTTTTAAAGCCAATGCAGTAGTAAGATATGCAACAGCAAATAGTGAAAAAACAGGACACTTAGACTTAAATTTCGGACTTAAAAAATGGGCGTTTTTAACAAGCGTAAGTTATACTAATTTTGACGATTTAAGAATGGGAGCTCATGGTCCAGATGAATACATTAGACCTGAATATGTTGAAACCATTAATGGCGAAGACGTTATTGTTGCTAATGATGAACCCTTAGTACAAAAACCAACAGGCTACGATCAAATTAATCTTCTACAAAAAATTAAGTATCAACCTGAAGATAACCAAAGCTTTGATTTAGGACTGTATTATACTGAAACTTCAGAGTATTCTAGATACGACCGATTAATAAGATATCGAGGCGACGATTTAAGATCTGCCGAATGGAATTACGGACCACAACGTTGGTTCATGGCAAACTTACAGTATACTAAACTGAGTAGTAACTCTAGCTTTTATGATAAAATACAAACGAATGTTGCTTTTCAAGATTTTCAGGAAAGCAGAATTGATAGAGATTTTCAGTCTGTTGAAAGAAATACAACCGAAGAAAGTGTAAACGCTATATCTTTTAACCTTGATCTTGAAAAGCAGTTGGGTTCAAAAACAGAATTGTTTTATGGTGTAGAATACGTTTACAATAAAATTAATTCTGAAGGAAATACATACAACATAGAAACCAACGAGACTGCTAACGCTGTGTCAAGATATCCTGATGGTTCCGATTGGCAATCTATGGCAGCTTACACAAGTTTGAAATATAAACCTAATCCTAAATTTGTTTTCCAAACAGGAGTGCGTTATAATCATATTATTTCAAATGCTGATTTCACTGAAAACAATCAGTTTTTGAACCTTCCGTTTAATGAATCAAAAATCAATGCAGGAGCATTTACTGGGACAGCAGGAATAAGCTGGATACCAAACGAAACCATCCAATGGAAATTAAATGCCTCTTCGGCTTTTAGAGCTCCAAATATGGATGACATTGGTAAAGTGTTCGACTCTGAACCTGGTTCAGTAGTTGTGCCTAATAACAATTTAAAACCAGAGTATGCTTATGGTGGTGAACTTGGTCTTAATTTAAATTTTGATCAAACATTTATCATTGACCTTTCAACGTATTACACCTATTTAGATAATGCACTTGTGCGAAGAGACTTTAATATTAATGGTGAAACTGAAATAGAGTATAATGGTGAATTAAGTAATGTGCAAGCTATTCAAAACGCATCTAAAGCTTGGATTTATGGTTTTGAAGCAGGAGCTCAACTTAATTTTTCTGAAAAGTTTAAACTTACCACACAATATAATATAATAGGAGGGACAGAAGAAGATAATGGTATTGAAGTTCCAGTAAGACATGCTGCTCCAAACTTTGGAAACACACATTTAGTTTGGCAAAATGATAAGTTACAGTTAGATGCATTTGCGGTTTATAACAATGAGTTGTCATTTAATCAATTGGCGCCTTCTGAAGCTGAAAAAGATTACATCTATGCTTTGGATGCTAACGGAAATCCTTATTCGCCTTCTTGGTATACTCTTAATTTAAGAACTAAGTATAAGATTACTGATGCAGCAACACTAATAGCGAGTTTAGAAAACATTACAGACCAACGCTATAAAACATATTCATCAGGTATTGCTTCTGCTGGAAGAAATTTAATACTGTCCTTGATGTACACATTATAAATAAAAAAAGCCTCCAACTTAGGAGGCTTTTTTGTGTGATGATTATTTTATTTTCGTTTCACTGCTTTCTTAGTAATTACTTGTCCGTTTGACAATGTTACTTTAGCCAAATAGGTGGCTTGACTTAAAGCCGAAAGGTTATAAATTTCTGAATTGCTATTACCATTAAAGTTGTATAGCGTTCTTCCTAAAAGATCAATAATTTCAACATGTTCAATAGTAATATTTGCACCTATAGTGAATTTAACATCATTATCGTTAAGCTCAATGATTGTTAAATCTTTAGGGCTAATATCTTTATCGTCAATTGATAGCGCTTCTGGCATAAATACAATTTCAAAACGCTCATTAAACTCACCAGCTTCAGATGTAAAAGTATAATCAGTTTCTGATAGGTTGTGAGTGATATTTAATAATTTATCTTTTACATAAATAGTATTAGTGGTTAAAAACTCACCTTCTAGTTTTGAGATAGTTAAGGTATAAATTGTAGGTGTATTTATTAATGTACTAAATCCTAAAGGAATTACTTCGTTTAAGGTTAAACTCTCTGGCGCTCTTCCTTGAATGGTGTACTTTTTATCAGAACCTTCAATAATTGAATACATCACAGCATTAACGTTTGGTGAAGCCATAGGAGCATCAAAATACATTTTATCCAAACTGTTAGTTGCGTTGTCGACATAACCTACTAAAATTTGATTAAACACTCCATTATCAGTTGTTAGATCTAACCATAATTTATTAAGTGTGTTAGTTGTGTTTTGTCTAAAGAATTGAGAGTTATCGTTGGTTCCTCTTACACGCATTGAATTATTAAAAACAACACGTTTTCTTTGTATATCTCCAGCTTGTGCTGTTGGGTTTGAAACATACTCAGTAGTAGGAGCAGTATCAGACATTGCAATAAAAAATGCTTGACCCGAAGGAATCATTCTATTTGTTGGGTCACTGCCATCTCCACCAGCACTAGTAGCTGTTTCTCCTACACCATTAATGATAGCATAATCACTTTGAGAAAAGTTTAGCTGCTCATTACCGCTTGTATTGCCATCAGGAGGAGTGTTTTGTGACCATAAGTAAATAGCTCCATCAACAACTCTGTTAGTGGCAGTGCCTATATCTGCATTGTAATTTAAAAATGCATCAGCACTTATGGCAGAAGGATATGGGTTTCCAAGTAAATTCCAGTTATTATCGTTGGTTTCCTCATCATTTCTATACATCCAAACTTCAATAACACCATTATTAAAAAGACCTCTAAAAGAATAAGTAAATTGACAGTTAGGACCATTATTACAAGGAAGTGCACTAAATAAGCCAGAATCGTGAGTTGAAGCGTACCCAACACCAGGAGTCATAAAATCACTATTGTTTGTTTGTTGCCAATCGTACCCTGTACCATCAGCAAATGAGCTTGGATCATCTATATTGTCTTGACCAATTATAAATGTGTTAGTATTGTTAATTTCTTGATTAGAATCTCTATAGTCTTGGGCACTAAATTTAAAACGCCTGTTGCTTGATGCATCTACTAAAGCGTCTCCAATAGTTTCTTCAAAAACAGGAGAACTCCAGTAGGTGTATTCATACCAGTTATCCATCATTGCAGTTCTCTTATTAACTTGAATATTGTCAGGATTATCGGCAGTTACTAAACCATCATCATTAATTTGTACAAAAGCACCTTGAGGATGAACCAATATTGAAGCGGTACCATTTAGTATAAGGTCATTACCAACTTCTACATACGTGTTAATACCACCATTGTTAACATCGGCAATAATAAGTTCTGCATCATTAATGATTAAATTACAAGCCTCAAAGCTTGTTTCTCCATTAACATTTACACTAGTGTTATAATCGGCATTTAAAATTGCAGTCTTATTAGAAGCTGGAGCAGATGACCAGTTCGTCCCGTCCCAAATTGCTGTTTCAGCACTTATTTTAACAGCATTACTAGCTGTATAACAAGTGCTAGAATTTTCCCTAACTTGACAATAGAATTGATAATCAATATAAGTAATTGGGTTAATTATATCTAGTGTTGCTGATGTTGAATCATTATTAAAATCGACATTATTAGGAACAACAACAAAAGTAGTAGCGTTTGGTGCAAGGTAGTACCATTGATAACTTAAAGGCAGACCTCCTGCAACACCTTCAGAGCCATTTACTGTAAGTTGAATGGAGTTATTACAGTCAAAAGTAGGTGTGTTTAATACAGAAACTGTTGGTGGGATTCCTAAAGAAAAATCAAATAGCCCAATGTCTACATAATCAGAATCAGAACAACCAGTCCAGTCAATCATATCCCAATCATTAATGTCAAATGTGCTAGAGGGCAATGGTGTAGCATTGTTTTGTCTTCTAAAATTAACACCATCACCGCCAATACCTAGTCCATTAGCCCATGTGCCACTTCCATAAACTCCAAAGGCATCAATAATAGAAGTTGTTGAAATTTTGTAAAGTGCAATCATATCAGAGCTATTATTGTCAAAATTAATTCCACTTGATGTACTAAAAGTTTGGTTAGGGCTCACACTCAAATTATTTAATGGACTACAAGATGTTGTCCCAAGCGCTACAACATAAACGCTGCCAGATGCTAGATTGCCAGATAATGCGTTTGAACTAGAAGGACTTGCATTACCATTATTGTATACATTTATACTATAATCTGATAAATTTATTGTGCCTGATGTACCATTAAAAATCTCAACATAGGATGAACTTCCACTTGTTGCATCGGTAACCTCGCTTATAAATAAATCATTTGGAATTGTTGATGATAGCGCAGTTTCACAACCACTAATTGCATTATCAATAAAAGTAAAAGAATTTGTAGAGGAACAGCCAGTTGGAAACTGAACAACTAAATTTCCTGATGCTGCACCAGCAGGTACTAAAACAACAAGCTCAGTAGAAGTTGAAGAAACTGTCGTCATAAGTAAGCCATTTAATTCAGCGTAAGCTCCAGTTAAATCTTCAGCAGAAGTGATGGTCACTTCAGTATTTTCAGGGCCTTCAATTGGCCAAATAGAACTAACTAAAGTTGCTGTGCATACTCCTGTGCCTTCAATATCAAAAGTATAAGGGTTCTCGTCGCTATCAGAATTAACTATGTTTACAGTAGCTGTTCTTGTTCCATCAGCAGTAGGAGAAAATTCTATTCTAAATTCAGAATCAGAAGATGATGCTATAGAGGTATTAGGTTGTAGGGTTACTGTAAAATCACTAGCGTTTGCACCTGTAATTTCAACGATAGGTGCTCCAGTAAGGTTTAAAGCAGTTGCTCCAATATTTTCTACAAAATAGCTTTTTTCAGCACTAGTTGACCCTACATTTGTTGAGCCAAATAATGTGTTGTTTAAGCCATAAGGAGCGTTAAAGCCGTTTGGTATAGTAATATTATTACCTTTTACATTTATTTCAGCATTTGTTGGTTGAATAACATTAATGGTGTAATCTTCAACTTCACCAAAACTAAAATATTCACAAGGTGTAGCATAAGATTCTCCATCATCTGATTTTGCACTTACTCTCATTCTTATATTTCCAAGTGCAGCGTTTGTAGGAACGGTAATAGATAAAGGAGATAAAGATGGTTGGGCGTTTGCACTATTGGTGGTTGTTCCTAATTCAAATGCTTCGTTTCCGGAATTATTAAAAGTTCCGTCCTGATTCCAATCTATCCAAACTTTTACATAAGACGTATGATTGCCAGAAGTATTAACATTAACACTTAAATTATAACTATCACCTAAAGTCAAATTGGTTGTAATTGCTGTGTAATCTGAATAACTATTAGTAGAAACAGTTGAGTTATCAATAGTGTTTAGATTAACATTTAAAATACCAGACGCATTAGTTCCACCATCAGAACTACAATATGTTAATGTAGGTACTGAACAAACTTCTACTCCTTCAGACCATGTTGTGCCTCTTCTTATAAAAACTTTAAAGCAATAATTTAAGCCATTAACTAAACCAGTAACTGATTTATTGGTAACATTTGCTGTTGTTTCGTAAACAAGCTGATTAGGTGTAGTATAAACATCATTGTCAGCTCCTGAATAAGCTGAGCCATCACCTGTTGGAGTAAAGGTAACTGAACCTTGGTTAGCTACTATTATTAATTGATCCCAACAAGAAGTAGGTGTTGGATTATTCCAACTTAAATTGACTTGGTTAGTAAGAGGTGTAGCAGTTAGGTTGCTAATATCTCCCTGAGCAATACCATTGGTAACAGTACTTCCACCTGTGTCTCCACTTGCCCATCCAGTAAGTGATTCGCCAACATAAGAATATACTGTAAACGAATAATTATTATTCTCAGTTAATCCTGTAATAGTAGCAGATGTAGCATTACCTTTATAAACGACGCGACCTAATGAAGCAGGTGTTACAGGAGTAGCTAATGAAAAATCTGAATTAGCAGTATAAGTGTTAGCATCTGTTTTGGTTCCAGCAGGATCGGTTCCACCGTCGATTGCAAAAACAACATAACCTGTTGGAGTGATTCCAGTTGGAAGTGTCCAATTTAAAATAACACTATTATCTTCAAAACAACCTGAAATGCCAGTTACGTTATTTGGATTAGGATTAGAAAGATTTAAAGTAGCACTGTTTGATGTTGTTGAACCACAAGTATTACTTAATACACATCTGTAAAGATTACCATCCATTGTCGCGTTTGTAGTTCCAGTAGTATAGGTGTTAGTTGTAGCTCCAGTACCACCTGTTACATTGTTCCAACCCGAACCAGAGTTAACTTCCCATTGGTATGTTGTAGCATTACTAGAAGCAACAGAGAATGTTGCTGTATTTGGTATTATTTCATTTTGATTGGTTGGTTGTGTAGTGATATTAGGAGCAGTAATTCCTGTACCAGTTAAAATGCTTGTAGCATCATCGGTTATTGTTGTGCTACTTATTGTTAAAGTAGCTGTTTGCGCTCCAACAGCAGTAGGAGTAAATGTAACATCATAGGTAGCTGTACCAGAAGGAGCAATAGTAGTCGAAGATAAATTGCTTACTACAAACTGAGGGTCATCTGAAACCACATTAACATCAACAGCAGGCACAGCACCATTATTGGTTATTGTATACTGTAGTGTTGAAGCAGATGTATTTAAACAAGATGAGCCATGATCTGTAGCAGCACCTGAAATGGCAAGGTCTGAGGTTGAAGCACAAGATGATGTATGTCCAGAATTAGCAGCTCCATTACCATAAGTTGTTAGGATCCATTCTGAATTAGTTGTATTTGTTCCAGCAGATATTGACCAATTTGTGTTTGGGCCACAGACAGTTGATTTTCTTGTTAAAGTATGATCAACAGTAGCATTATTTGTGCCAGCAACTGCCCAACCAGTACCTGGATCTGCTCCATCAGTTCCAACTACATCTATTAACGTCCCTGATTTAGCGAGTCCAACAGCATCATCTCCATTCCAAGAACAAAATCCTGAATTGTATTCATCCGCTCCAGGTGTGTTTGTTGAATTATTAGCTATTACGATTGTAGCTCCATCTGCTAGCGTTGAAGTAGTAAAATTGTATGTGCCTTCATTCCATGAGCCACCATTGGTAATTTTCCATAATTGATAGTTCGAAAGATTTACAGTACCACCAGTGCCATTATATATTTCCACATATTTAGCACTCCCAGGAGTACCTTCTCCATATTCTGAAATAATTAAATCTGTCACTTGCCCAAACCCAGTTGCGGTTAGGCATAAAAATGCTATTAATACGAGGGAGTATTTCTTTTTCATAAAGGGAAAATTATATAACGCTAAAAATACAAACGGTAAATATAAGCCAAATTACTTAATTTTCAAGGGGTTGAGTTTTCGGTTTTATTAACAAATTGTTACTATTTTTGCACTATGCATCGACCAAAAACATATACTTTAGATGAAGCGCAAAAGCGAATGGAACAGTATTGTGCATATCAAGAACGTTGTCATCAAGAAGTGACCAAAAAGTTATATGCAATGCGAATGATTCCTGAGGCAAGAGACAAAATTATTGTGCATTTACTTGAGCATAATTTTTTAAACGAAGAGCGTTTTACAAAGACGTTTGTTTTAGGGAAGTTTAGAATAAAAAAATGGGGTCGTAAGCGCTTAGAGTTAGAGCTTAAAAGACGGGAAATTAGTGCTTATAATATCAAGTTAGCGTTCAAAGAAATTTCTGATGCTGAATATCTAGAAGCCTTTAACCAACTTGCCGAAAAAAAAGTAGCACAAATAAAGGAATCTAATCTTCAAAAGAAAAGAAAAAAACTAGCAGATTATTTACTGTATAGAGGTTGGGAAACTCATTTAGTATATGATAAGGTTAATGAACTGATATAAAAAAGCCCTTGAGTAAATACAACAAGGACTTTTTTAAAACCAAAGGTGAAATTTAAAACTGCTTTATGAATTTTTTGGTTAATCTAGTATGGTTTGTTAGGGTTGTTTCCATAATATAATTGCCTTTAGAAAGTTGTGAAGTGTTAATAACAACTTCATTGTTATTGGCTTCAGTTTCATTTACTACTTGACCTAAAACAGTATAAAGTTTTACTTGAGCTATGTCTTGAGTTTTGTGTTTAACTTTAATACTCGTTCTGTCTAAATTGTAAATTGAAAAATCATTTATTTCAGCTTCAGAAACACTTAGAGTACTGTTCTCAGTAAAAACTATTTCAAATCTGTTATCATGTTCTCCTGCTATAGCATTAAACGTATAATCAGCTGATGATAAATCATGTTCTATACTTAAAAAATTATCTCTTAAATAAATAGTGTGTGTATTTAAAAAATCTCCTTCAAGCTGAGGTATTGAAATGGTAAATTGAGCGTCTTCAGTTGCTATAAATCCTAAAGGGATTATTTCATTTTCAGTAAGTGTACTAGGCGCTTTACCTTGTATAGCTAGTTTGTGAACATCTGTTTCGTTAATTAGTGAATATAAATAAGCATTAGCACCACTTGCTAGGTTTTTTTCAGCATCATAAAAACTAGAGTCTTCACCATCAGTTGCACCATTAACATAAGCTACAAGAGTTTGATTAAATGCACCATTGTTATTGGTAAGGTTAACCCATAATCTACTTTCGGCTGAAGGACTACAAGAACCTGCATCTCTAAAAAATTGATTGTTACTAATGTCGTCTCCCATACGCATGCTGTTGGTAAAGGTTACATTGGCGTTTGCTAAACCTTGAATAAAAAAGCTCTGTCCTGAAGGGATGTACCTACAAGGTACAATACCTGATCCACCTGCAATTTGTCCGCTTCCGTTAATAACAGCATAATCATTGGTGTTAAAGTTTAGCGTTTCATTACCTGTGTTATTACCACTAGGAGGTGATGCTTGTGACCATAAATAAACTGCGTTAGAGACTACACCTGTATTTTCAGTAAAAAAGGCATCAACACTTATTGCAGATGGATATGGATTTCCTATCATATTCCAATCGTTATCTCCATTATCTCCATTGTAATATATAGGTGTCGTTATATCTCCTGTGTTAAATGGTCCGCTAAAGGTGTATGGATATGAAGTTCCAGATGAAAACCCACTTGCTGTATGTGTTGCTGCATATCCTGTTCCTGGTTGTAAAACTGTTGCGTCAGAAATACTTTGCCAATCGTTACCATCATCATCAATATTATCATGTCCAGCAACATATGTTCCAGTATTTCCAATTTCATCTAAAACATCAAGATAATTTTGTGCATTATAAACAAAACGATATTGAGATGATGAAAGCGCATCTCCAGCAGTTTCACCAACAACTGGCGAACTCCAATAGGTATAATTGTACCAGTTGTTTAATTGTGCAGTTTGCTTTACAACGTTAGAAGTACCACCTGCATTAACAGTAAATGTACCTGTATCTTCAACTTGCACGAAAGCACCATAATGAGCTACAGTTATTGTTCCATCAACTACTACGTCAGTAGTTACAGAGACATGTGTGTTATCACCAACTGATAATGTATGACCTGCATTAACTTGAAGACTCCACGAGTTTATGTTTCCTTGAAGATTAGTAATATAATCAGCATTTATCTCAACAATACTGTTTTCGTTAGGTTGAGAGTTGCTCCATGAAGTTCCATTCCATGTCGTAGAGTGTCTAACAACTTCACCACTTACAGAAACAGATTCAGAAACAGAAGGGTTTGGTAATAACTCAGGGGCTGAAATTGCTATAGTTCCATTATAGTTTCCAATAACTAGTCCGCTTTCAAGTCTAATGTAAACGATTACGGAGCCAGAGCTAATTAATGCTCCTGGAATAGTAATTTCAGAACTATATCCTGAGTTTTCATTAGTAGAAACCTCATAACCAGTTGGGGCAGTAATGGTGTAAGGTCTACTTAATGAAAACGCATCGGATACTAAAAAAAATTGTGCAGCTGAGGGACCATTTTCATATTCGTATGAAAACCCACTAATTGAAGGTACGCTAACAGTGTAGGCTAAAGCTTTTGCATGTGTTAATACTCCAAAGCAAAAAGCAATGGTCAATACACGTATAACTCGTAGGTTAAGTAATTTAATTATCATAGGTTAAGTTTGGATTTGGTTAATCGTTGAGTAATTATACAACTTTAGATTAACTCACCTATGAAATGCAATTTGTTTTCGATTAAACGATTATTTATGTAGGATAAATCCTAATTTATGGTGAATAAACTTACAAATTAAATGAAGCTCCAATATTTAAAGCAAACTGATTATGAATGTAATAACTAATGTCAGATTTATCATCACTATATTTTGCTAAAGGGAATGATGCTTCTGTAAAAATTCCAAAACCATCAGTGAAAAAATATCGAGCTCCAACATGACCTCCAAAATTCTTTAAGCTAATGTTTAAACCAGGATAAAGATCAAAGTTTTCATCAATATTTACCACATTACCTAAATTAGCATTAAAACGCCCTTTAATATCAAAGCGATCACCAAAACCAGCATCTAAACGATCATCAATTCCTAAAGCATAGGTAGAGGATACACCAATAGAGATGTTTTCGCCTAAACCATAGTCGTAACTTACATTAATTCCTGTAGCTTCATCTTGCAAATTCAGTCCGACTTGAAATTTCTGGTCTCCTTTTCCTTTAAATGCTTGTGCATTTACTAATGAAAATGAAATTAATGCAATAAATAAAAATAAGTTTTTCATAATTAAAATGTCTTAAAGTTTTAAGCCTGTAAATATTATAAATTCTTAAGATAGTTATTGGTCTTTGTTATGGCTTTTTCGTTTTTCCAATCTATCCAGTTTTGTCCTTTAATTCTACGCATTATATTATCAAAATGTCTCATAATAAAAATATTGTATAGCGCTTTTGATAAATTTTTAGGACGCTTTGCTATAGATCTTAGACTCATAGAAAAGCCTGGGGTCACATATTTCATGTAATGCCAATAGCCTTCAGGCATATAAAGGACTTCTCCATGGTTGAGTTCAGTAGTGTAGCCTTTAGCATGTTGTAGTGCTGGCCATTTTTTGAAATCTGGATTGGAAAAATCAATATCTTCTCTTGTGATTAAAGAGTGAGGTACTTTATATAGATACTTGTTTTGTTTTTGGTCAAAAAGGATAATTTGTTTTTTACCTTCAAAATGAAAATGAAAAATATTAGCCAAATCAATATCATAATGCATAAAGGTATAAGAGTCTTCTCCACCAAAAAATAACATTGGTAGTCCTTTCATTAAGCGAATACCAAAATTAGGATAGCTAAAATCTTTTTGAAGTTGAGGTACTTCTTTTAAAATGTTCCAAAGAAAAATACGATAACGTGTAGGTTCTTTTTTAAGTAAATCTACATAGTCGCGCATTTTCATTTTAGCATGTGGCTCGTTAAAACCGTCTTTATAATCAACAGGTCTGTCGTCATAAAGCGGTACGGTTTTATCACCAGCAACCGACTTCATATAATCTAAATTCCATTTGGAATACGCAGGCCAATCTTCGATAAAACGCTCTATAACCACAGGTTTTTGTGGTTTGTAATAGTGTTTTATGAAATCCTCTTTAGTGATGGTTTTTACTCGAGGGATGTCCTGAAGTTGTAATTTCAATGCTATTAATTTAGAACGCCAAAGTTAAGAAAACGTTACGAAATGAATTACATTGTGTATTGAAAAATTTTACACTGAAAAGAATTACAGCCATTTAGATTCATTTTCGTTTGCATCCAAAATATCAATTTGCAAGACTTCGGCTAAATATTTAGCTACTTCAAAAGCATCTTCTTTGTCAGTTGTTAAGTTGTCTTTAATCTTTTCTTGTAAAGAGGTTTAGTGCTTAATAAAAAAATCCGCTATTTAGCGGATTTTTCAATGTTTAGTTTTTATCATCTTCCTTTTTGCTAGGTAGAGATTTTGTCTCTTCTGGATCTTTTTTGTCTTTACCTTTAAGATACTCAGGTAAATCCATTCCTGCCATATTAAACATTTCTTGTAGAGGAGGAACAGCTTTGTACATTCCTGAGATAAAGTTAGATGTTGAAGATTTTCCGCCTTTATTACCTCCATTTTCCCAAACAGTTACTTTATCTATCTTAATATTTTTAATGGCTTCAGCTTGTGTTTTTACTAGTTCTGGTAACTTATCAGCAATTAATAAAAGTACAGCGTCTTTAGAGTTGTTACCAGCTGCTTTTACGATTTCATCTAAACCTGCAGCTTGTTTGGTTAATACTTCATAAAGCCCTTTTGCTTCTGCTTGTGCTTTAAACAATATAGCATCTGCCTCACCTTTTGCACGTCTTCTAATGCGTTCTGCTTCAGCTTCTGCATCAATTTCAGCTTTCTTTTTAGCAATTTCGGTTGGTACAATAACATCAGCCATTTGTGATGAACGTTCACGTTCTGCTCTAGCAGTTTCAGCTTCTTGCTCAGCAGCATACGACTCTTGTAATGCCTTTGCTGCTTGTACTTTCTCTGAAGCAATTGCTACACGCTCAGCTTCGGCTTCACGTTGACGACGTAAGGAATCTGAATTTGCAACCGAAATTTTAGCTGTATTTTCTCCTTCAACAGCTTTAGCATTTGCAGCGGCAACTTGTGTTTTTTCGTCCTGTACTGCATTAGCTTCACCAATAGCTCCATCTCTGTTTTTCTCAGCAACCGATTTACGAGCAGCATTAATAGCGTGTGCTGCAGCTTCTTTACCTAAAGCTTCAATGTATCCTGATTCATCAACAATATCAGTAATATTTACGTTGATGAGTTTAAGACCAACCTTTTTTAGCTCAGATTCTACAGACTGTGAAATATTGGTTAAGAATTTATCTCTATCAGAATTAATTTCTTCAATATCCATAGAAGCAACTACCAAACGTAACTGACCAAAAATAATTTCTTTAGCAAGTTCTTGAATGTCTTGTAAGCCTAAACCTAATAAACGTTCTGCAGCATTTTGCATTACTCCAGGTTCAGTAGAAACACCAATGGTAAAACGCGATGGTACATTTACACGAATGTTTTGTTTAGAAAGTGCGTTTACTAAGTTTACTTCAATAGAGATTGGTGTTAAATCGAGATATTCATAATCTTGAATTACAGGAACTATAAAAGCAGCTCCACCATGAATACATTTGGCAGATTTTCCGCCTCCAACTTTTCCATAGACTACAAGTATTCTATCTGATGGACAACGTTTGTAACGCTTAATAAGGATAACTAAGGTTAAAACTATAAATAGCGCTACAAAAATAAGTAGCATTGGACCGCCTAAACTTTCAACGTTGAAGCTTTCCTGAAGGGTTAGAAATTTCATTTGAGTCATTTTAAAGATTTAATAGATTGTGTTATGATTTTATGATAGATTAATAGTGTGTTACTCAATTAAGTTGTTGTTACCGTTATTGAGTTTTTGACGCTCAGTAACTGAGGGTTCAATTGGTTTTCTAGTTTGGTCAACAATAAGAATACCGTTAGAGGTAACGTCTACAACTTTAATAATTGTTCCAGATTTTAATTCGGTTAACGAGTCGGTTAAAGCGTCTAATTCACGCACAGTTCCTTGTACATTTACGCTTACTTTACCCATACTAGAGCGATCTGCACCAATAGTAAGGTAAACTTCACCAACTGCATCTATAGCATTTTTATAGTTAAGTGTTCCGCTATCGCTAAGCTTACTTATAAAATGAAACATTGCAGCCATGATTAGCATCATGAGTAAACCGCTAATCACAGAAATAATTATGGTTGTAGGTTTAGAATATCCTGCATTTAAACAAGCAATTCCACTCCAGCCAAAAATAGTAAAGAACCCAACCAAATTTTTGAATGTGATAAACTGAAAACCTGCACCTATGTCGCTATCGATATCAGTGTCAATATCGCCTAAGTCATCAGCATCACCTCCTAAAAAAGCCATAAACATTACTGCCAAAAATACAACAGAACCTATAATGGCAACTACCCAATATACTTTAGGCAAAAATTCTAAATTTGAAAACCACTCTGTCATATTTTAAAGATTTTAAATGCGTTAATAAATATACAATCATTGTAAGATTATTCTATCTTATTTTTGAAAGTTTTCGACAAAGTTTAGCCACCTTATAGACTTACATAGTCTTGGATGTTTTTTGAAATCTTTTTTGGATAGTGAATTATCCAAAATTTAGGAATGTCAATAGTATAAATTTAAGATGGTTAGTCTTGGCGGTTTTTAAACCATATTTTTTGAGCTCTAAAAAAGGAAGGTGTAAAAACTACTTTCAATATATCAGTAGTTTACAATTTAATTTTGTTACATTTTTGAAATAAATTAAAAAAAAAAATTCCTGTCTGAAATAGACAGGAATTACATTTAATGCGTTTACTTGTTTTTATCTAAAGTTATAACGCAACCCAAATAATACATTGCTTGGAGGCATTGGAACAAATCCTGACTCAATGTAATCTACATCAAAAATGTTGTTTGCAGTTACACTAAACTCAGCAGATTTTACTTTTACAATAACTGATGCATCCCAAACATTGTAAGTTTGTCCTGTAGTACGTTCGGCATATTTATAAACTATGTTTTGTCTTATATTTTTAAATAATTGAGAGCTAAACCTAGTAATGTATTGATGCCTCAAGGTATTTAATGAGTAACGTGATAAATCTTCGTTTTGATCTAAAATGTTATCATCTAGGTATGAATAGCCAAAGCCTAATGTTTGTTTATAGTCATTAATGTTGAAGTTATAGGCAGCATCAAACTCTAGTCCTTTGGTATTAACTTCGGTAACATTGGTAGCTGAGAAAGTGTCTTCAGACACGTCTGTTCTTAAATAATCAATTAAATTTTTTGCGTCTCTGTTGAACGCTGCAATGCTAGCTGTAAGTTTTGCTGAAGTATATTTAAGACCTACTTCTTGTGCAAAAGCTTCTTCGGGTTCTAAGTTAGAATTTCCTTGGGTAACAGGGTCGCTATAATACAAGTCAGTGTAAGTAGGAATACGATAGGTATATCCAATATTTCCGTAAGCTTTTAAACGGTCTGAAATGTCATAACCTATATCTAAACCAGGAAATGCATGAAACTTAAAATCGGAAAAGTAAGTTAGTGCAACACCAGGAGTAACATCTAGCTTATCATTAGCAAATTTAAATTGATGTTCAACAAAAGCTGTAGCCATAAAGCGGTTACGTTGTCCAAGGTTATTACTGCTAATGTAAACTTGGGATAAATCGATACCAAATCCTGTAACACCTGCTTTTGAAGTATAAGACGCATTGGCTTCAGCTCCTATTTTGTTTGTAATATGAAGGTTTCTGTAAAAACTAGGTTCTTCTCTACGTAGTAAAAAGAGGTCTTGGTTTCTTTTCCAGTGAACCCTTGGTTGTATCTTTAATTTGTTTGATGCAAATTTTGTTGTAAATGCTAAAAGGCTATTTTGAGTTTCTTCGTACTCAAAAAATGTTGGGTTTGTGGTGTAAAAATTTTGAGCACCAAACTTTCTATCCATAAAGGTAGCAAGCATTTCAATAGGTTTATGTTTAGTATTGAAAATACTTTTCAAAAAGAAATTGGTGTTATCATAATCGGTATTTGTGCGATATCCATCCGAAGTCATTTTTCCTGCATGTACTAGGTGTTGAGAATTTTCAAGCGAACTAGCAGCGGTTATTGAACCGTTAAGTTGACCGAAAGAACCTGCTTCTGCATTAACAGACACTGATGTGTCTAACTTATTTTTGGTAACAATATTGATGGCACCATTAAAGGCGTTTTGGCCAAATATTCTAGCAGCAGGACCTTTAACAATTTCAATACGCTCAATAACTTCTAGCGGAAGTGCAGCATTCATAGTGTGATGACCTGTTTGAGCATCGTCCATTTTTATACCATCAATTAGTAATAAGGTTTGATCAAAACCACCACCTCTTATGTACAAATCGGCTTGACTGCCTCCAGTACCACGACGTCTAATGTCGACTCCTGCAAATTGCTGAAGTAAATCAGCAACATTAGTTGCTGCACTATTTTTTATATCCTTACTTGATATAACAGTGATGGTTCTTGAGTTTTCTTTAAACGGAACATCGATTCGTGTTGAAGTTATTACAACCGAGTCTAGATTTTGTTCCTCTAGTTCTTGAGCTTGTATTGATAATGAAAAAATAAAAAGTACAGTAAATAAAGAGATTGCTCTCATAATATAAATGATTTTCGTGTTTTTAACGCTGCAAAAGTCGTAACTTTCCGGATCATTAAAATAGTCCAGTTTTAAAACAATGAGTAGTCCGGTTGAAGGCAATCTTAAATCCTTAATTACATTTGATAAAGCGTCAAGTACTTCGGTTTATATTCAAATTGCACAGCAAATGGTAAATGCTATACAAAGAGGCTATTTACATGAAGGAATAGCACTTCCAGGAACACGAAAATTTGGTGAGGTATTATCTATTAATAGAAATACAGCTGTTGCTGTTTATGATGAGTTAGCATCGCAAGGTTGGGTAGATATTGTACCCAATAAAGGAACGTTTGTACTGATGCCAGAGCAAAAAACGGCTGTCATTAAAGCAACAACGCAAAGTATTGAGCACTTAACAACATATCCTGAAACTACAGGTTTTCCGTTTCAACCGTCTTTCAATTTGGCTTCTACAGAAGAAACAACACAATGTAATTATGTGATTAACGATGGTCAACCAGATTTAAGGTTGCATCCTACGCATCAGTTTTCAAGATGGTATAGTGCTTCTATGAAACGAACTGCTTTAATTTCTAAATGGAATCAAACCCATGAACAATCGCATTTAACATTCAATATACAATTGTGTAATTACCTCAATGCTACACGTGGGTTTCATATAAAACCGCATAACATTTTAAGTACAAGAAGTACTGAAATGAGTTTGTACATTGTATCTCGACTACTTATTCAAAAAAATGACATTGTGCTTGTAGGCGATTTAAGTCACTACAAGTCTAATATGATTTTTCAACAAGCAGGAGCAACGCTAAAGACAATTCCTGTTGATGCTAATGGTATTGATGTAGATTTTATAGAAAGACATTTTACTAAAGGAAGCATACGTTGCGTTTATGTTTGTGCGCATAGGCAGTATCCAACTACGGTAACGCTTTCTGCAGAAAGACGTTTAAAACTGTTACAGTTAGCGAAGGTTTATGGTTTTGCTATCATTGAAGACGATTTTGACTACGATTTTCAATTTGATGGGTCTGCAATGTTACCAATGGCAAGTGCAGATGCTGAGGGTGTTGTTATCTATTTAGGACGATTGGGTCAATCGTTTTCCCCAAGTTTTCAAGCTGGTTTTATAGTAGCTCCTCAAACTATTATTAAAGAAGCGAACAATTACTTGCAAATTTTGGATAAGCAAGGTGATTTAATTCAAAAGCAAATGCTTGCAGAACTTATTAATGAAGGCGAGATACATCGTTTAATTAAAAAGAATATTACCATTTATAAAGCAAGACGCGATTATTTAATTTCTTGTTTACAACATCATTTTAGCGATGATTTGTATTGGAAAGTGTCTGCTGGTGGCTTAGCTATTTGGTTACATTTTAAACCTAGTATATCGCTTGCTAAACTTGCTGAAAAAACTAAAGCGCGAGATTTATTGTTGCCAAAAACAATACTGTATCAAAGCAAAACTATTTGCGCTATTAGGTTTGGCTACGGACATTTAAATGAAGATGAAATAACTGCAGTCGTTACTATTTTAAAAGAGTCTTACACGGCAATTAAAGGTTAGTAGTTATTTTATATCAAATTCAGTATTGCATTCCTCACATCTGTATTTGTCTTTTGCATAAAATGGGAGAGTACTAAATAAAAACCCTATCAAGAAAGAGAAAAACGATTTAAAATCTTTAATAGTTGAAAACAACATTACTTTACTACTATTGCAGTTAGGGCATTGTATAGCGTTACCATCGTCATCTATAGAATATTTATTAATGGTTTCTAAAATATGTTGTGCTTTTAAAGCATCTTTAGCGAGTACTTTTAGCTTAACACCACCAATAGCATTGCTAACCAAAGGATCAGTATCTATAGTTAAATAATCACTTAAAAAGACTTCAATACCTTCAGATTCTAAACGTCCTTTTATAATTTGAGCTTCTGTAGAATACTGAAATTTTGCTATTGTTTTAAAGGTTGATGACATATTTGTTTTTAAATTGATTATAAATATAGCTTTTTAGATTTTAGTTAAAATTATTGTTTTTCGATAATTTTTTATACATTTGTTATTGTTAAACGATAATTTAAGAATGAAGTCATTACAAGTTTTTAAAATAATGCATGTGATATCGTGGATTATTTTTATAGGATTAAGTATTAAGGCAGGTGCATTAATAATCTCATTTATTGTTAGCATTTTTGTGAATGAATTTGCGTCAAAGAACCTTTACCTTGGGTTAGATTTATTAAATGTGTACAACTTTAGTGTGTTTCATTACTCGAGCATAATTGTATTCTATATTCTTACCGCAATACTGAAAGCCTATTTATTCTATCTATTGATTAAAGTGTTTAGACATTTAGATGTCAACAATCCGTTTAATTTAAAAGTTGCAAAAACAATTACTAAAATTAGTTATGTTTCATTTTGTATAGGCTTAATTGCAGCACTAGCTTATGGATATACTATATGGCTTTCTCAAAAAGTGTTTTTTGCATTTAACTGGAATGCTTCAGGATTTCTTTTTATGGCTGGAGTTATATTTATAATAGCCTTTTTATATAAACTCGCTGTTGAATTGCAAACAGAAAACGAATTAACTATATAATTATGCCAATAGTAGTCAATCTAGATGTAATGCTAGAAAAAAGAAATATGAAGAGCAACGAGCTGGCAGAAATTATAGGTATCACTACAGCAAACCTCTCTATATTAAAAACAGGAAAAGCAAAAGCGATTCGGTTTTCAACTTTAGAAGCAATATGTAGAGCTTTGGATTGTCAGCCTTCAGATATTTTGGAGTATACTAAAGATTAAAACAATATAGGGTGTCACAGATATTTAACCTGTTTTGTTTCTCTATATACATCTTTATTTACCCACCTATGGTTGCCTCTTTCACGAGCGTCTAACAAATCAATGTTTAATTTATCAGAAAAAATAAAGGCCTTTTCAATAACTGAATCATAATCATCAAGTAAAAAAAGGTTTAAAAATTTATTGTTTCCATACCATAAGTTTACTTGGTAACTACCTCGGGAACTAAACATTGAAATGTAATTTAAGTCTTCAAGATTTTGCCATTTTTCATTATGATTAAATATACCTATAGCGTAGGAATGTTTTATTTTATGCTCACTGAAGTTAAAATGTATTGAATGTTGTGCTACAATTGGAGTAAAGCAATAAATAAGCGTTATGAAAATTAAAATAGAAAAAATAATCATTTTAATAATATCAGAAGATGTTAAGCTTTGAATAATATTACTACTAAAAAAGAAGTACATAAGACCAAAAAATGATGTAAAAATTAGTGAAAAAACAATACGGTAAAACCAAGGTACATTAGGTTCTTTAATTATAAATTCACTTTTATACATATTAGTAAATGTACTGGTTTAGGTTAAATTATGAGTCATGGTTATTTTAATTAAAGCTACATAAAAAAAGCCAAACATTATTGTTTGGCTTTTTAATATTAAGAATAAAGAAATGTAATTAGTCAGCTAATACAATTACTTTATTGTCTTTCATTTCAATAGTTCCTGAATTAATTTTCACAGTTAGTATTTTGTCATTATCGTTATGAGGAACAACACTTGCATGTAGCTCATCAAATACTAAATGACTTTGTGTGTGAGTGTGGATTCTAATAGTTCCTTCTTTTAAAAGCGACACGATAGGAGCGTGGTCTTTTAACATTTCAAACTCACCATTAACTCCAGGAACAACAACAGAATCTACTTCTGATGAAAAAATTGTTGCTTCAGGTGATACAATTTCTAAATACATAGTTTTTTAGTTTGCAGTTGCAGTTTGCAGTCAATAGAGACTGACTACTGCCAACTAATTTTAAGCTTCAGCTAACATTTTCTCACCAGCCTCAATCGCTTCTTCGATAGTTCCTTTAAGGTTAAACGCTGCTTCTGGTAAGTGATCTAATTCACCATCCATAATCATGTTAAACCCTTTAATAGTTTCTTTAATATCAACTAATACACCAGGAATACCAGTAAACTGTTCAGCTACGTGGAAAGGTTGTGATAAGAAACGTTGTACACGACGCGCACGAGATACAGCAAGTTTATCTTCTTCAGATAATTCTTCCATACCAAGAATTGCGATAATGTCTTGTAATTCTTTATAACGTTGTAATAACTCTTTTACACGTTGTGCACAGTCATAGTGCTCATTTCCTAAAATATCAGCAGTTAAAATTCTTGATGTAGAATCTAATGGGTCTACCGCAGGATAAATACCAAGCTCAGCAATTTTACGAGATAATACCGTTGTTGCATCTAAGTGAGCAAACGTTGTTGCAGGAGCAGGATCTGTTAAATCATCCGCAGGTACGTAAACCGCTTGTACAGATGTAATAGAACCTTTTTTAGTTGATGTAATACGCTCTTGCATTGCACCCATTTCTGTTGCTAATGTAGGTTGGTAACCTACCGCAGATGGCATACGACCTAAAAGTGCAGATACCTCCGAACCAGCTTGAGTAAAACGGAAGATGTTATCTACGAAGAAAAGTACGTCTTTTCCTTGACCGTCACCAGCTCCATCACGGAAATATTCTGCTATAGTTAATCCTGAAAGTGCCACACGAGCACGAGCTCCAGGAGGCTCATTCATTTGTCCGAATACGAAAGTAGCTTTAGAACCTTTCATAGCAGTTTTATCTACTTTAGATAAATCCCATCCGCCATCTTCCATAGAGTGCATAAAGTCATCACCATATTTAATAATACCAGACTCTAACATCTCACGAAGTAAATCGTTTCCTTCACGAGTTCTTTCTCCAACACCTGCAAATACTGAAAGACCACCATGTCCTTTTGCAATGTTGTTAATTAACTCCTGAATTAATACGGTTTTACCTACACCAGCACCACCAAATAATCCAATTTTACCACCTTTTGCATAAGGCTCAATAAGATCGATTACTTTAATACCTGTAAAAAGTACTTCAGTAGAAGTTGATAAATCTTCAAACTTTGGCGCTTGTCTGTGAATTGGTAAACCTGCGTCACCAGCTTTAGGTAAATTTCCAATACCATCAATAGCATCTCCAATTACATTAAATAGACGTCCGTAAACATCTTCACCAATTGGCATTTGAATAGGAGCACCAGTAGCAGTAACTTCTGTTCCTCTACTTAAACCATCAGAAGAGTCCATTGCAATAGTACGTACAGTATCTTCACCAATGTGAGATTGTACCTCAAGTACTAGAACAGAACCATCAGGTCTTTTAATTTCTAACGAATCATAAATTTTTGGAAGTTCAGCACCAGCTCCGAATTCAACATCGATAACTGGACCTACTATTTGTGCAACTTTACCTGTAACTTTTGACATTACTTATGTGTTTAATATTATGCAATTTAATTGAATGAAAACACCTATTGTTTTCGCGCTGCAAATATATGAGTTTTAATTTAAAAACTCTATCATTTTTTCAGGCTTTTTAAGCATAAAAAAACACCTTCAAGTTGAAGGTGTTTTGTATAAGATTTTTTAAGATAGTTTATTGAAGTGTAGGAGAGTAATTTGTTGGGTAATTTCCAATGTTTACCAAATTACCTGAAGCTTCAAAGTTTGAACCGTAAGTAGCATCAATTGCTTTCATAAATTCATTTGCAAGTAAAGCATAACCTCTAGATGTTGGATGTACACCATCTAATGAGAACGCTCCACCTGTAACTAAATCAGAAGTTAGTGTAAAGTCACCATCAGAATATCCGCTACTTGCTAATTGCATCATCAATGAGTTAGCATCAACAAATGCTAAACCAGCAGATGTAGCAGCAGTTTCAAGTGTTGCGTTAAAGCTAGCTGTTGCAGATGCGATTTCAGCTTGCTCTGTTGGGATTAGTACCCATTTGTCTTCTAAAGGTAAAGTAATCCCTTCGATTGCAAATTGACCCGCTAATTCGGCTGGTAAACCTTGACCTGCTAAAAAGCCAGCATAATCCATATTTACTTCACCAATCACTGAACTACTTGGTAAAACAAATAAGTCGTTTTCAGTAGCTTGTCTTGTTTGCCCATAAGTTTGCCCTAAAAGGTTAGCTACTAACTGTACAACAATAGGGTTACTACCATCTAAACCAAATTGTGCTATAAAAGCAGGGAATGTTGGACTTGCCATTAGTGCTCCTGTAATTTGAGCTGAAATATCATCTAAGCTTTCGTCTTTAATAACTACAGCGCTTGCTTCGGTTTCAGAAAAAACTATAGCTCTTTCAGGTTGACCTAAAGCAACATAAATTTGGTTTATAGCACCGAAAATTGAGTTTAATAATGGTATTTGCGGACCAAAATCTTCATTTGTTGGGTCTAATGGATTATGAGGTACTGTAGTAAAATGTGGTATTGAAGTCACATCAGGAATGTTAGCCATTACACCTTTTGCACCACCAGAAGTTAATGTGGTTACTAGGGTGTTTATAGCAAAATCAAAAGTGGCTTGGTCAGTTATTGCACTAGAACCATCGCCACCAGAGGTAGCATATCCTAAAACGTCATTGTTACCAGCCCATAATGTAAAGAAAGTTGGTGATTGCGCCATTGCAAGTTCTAATACACTTGCATCAGGAGTAGCACCTGTCATTCTTATGAAATATGGGTTAGCAGCAGCAGGGAAATTAGCGATGTTACCATATCCTGGAGCTATTAAGTGAAAACTAGCTGCACCAGGAACTCCCATATTATTAAAAGGACCAGTTGGGTTGTTTAGTAAGAAATCAGTTGTTGAAGTTACAGGACCAATAACATCTTCTAGGTCTTGTGGAGCTCCACCAGTAGTTACTAATCTAGGCTTAAATAGTTGCTCTCCAGTTAAAGGATGAAAAACAGGAGTTCCGCCTAATATAAGACCTCCAATATTATCATTCATTAATGGTTGAGTAAAACTTCCACCTCCAGCAAAAGCAAATTGAGTTGCTAAAATATTTGGAAGTGAGTTTTCTTGAGATGCAATGAACAATGCGTTGTCAGAAAATCCAGCAGTTAAAGAATTTCCTACTGATACATAGTTAGAAAAATCTGCTTCTCCAGCAGTTAAAGCTGGTAACTCCATTCCACCACCATTTGATGAATCGTCGTCATTTTCACAAGCTGTAAATCCTAATAGTACAGCAAGTAACCATATATATTTTACTTTCATAATATTCTTTTTCATGTTATTATAAGTTGTTAATTGTCCAAGATACATAGTACATTGAACCTATATTACCAGTACCAATTGCTGTAAAGTATTCATCTCCTAGAATATTAGTTGCTCCTGCTTTAAATGTAGATTTAAAAGAAGGTACTCTAAGGTTGATTTGAGCATCTAAAGTATGGTATGAAGGAATCTCTCCGTCACCAAAAGTAGCTTGCCAGTAATAGTTGTCACTCCATCTCCAAGCTAAGTTAAAACCAAAGTTTTTAAATAAATCGGTATTACCAAAACTAGCTTTTACTTTATGCTCAGGTGTGTTAAAGTTTGTTCTAAAATCAGGGAATTCGTCTTCATCAAAATCTTGCTTAGCATAAGTATAGTTACCGCTTAAATCAAAGTCACCAAATACTTTAGTAGAAACTCCAATAGATCCACCAAATGCATTCACATCTGCCGGAGAGTTTGTATAAGTTTGATATACTTTATAATCTCCATTTGCTACAGCAGCTAGTGAAAGAGAGTTGTCACCAACTTCACCATATAACGGAGCAATTACATTTTCACCTGAAATGAAATCTTGGTACTTGTTGTAATAAACACTTAAGTCAACAATCGTTTTGTTTAGTTTTCCACGATATCCTACTTCAAACGAAGTTACTTTTTCTGGCGTTACTAAATCAGAATTAGCAATCACTAAGTCTGCTGGGTTTTCTGATTGCGCAAATGCTTGAACAGATGTTGCAAGATATGAGTTTTCATAAGCAGCTCTACCTGATTGTTGAACTGTAGATGGTACACCTAATAATTGACCAGATGCACTAACGCCATATGTTCTTGTATAACGATCTAAGTTATCAGGAGCAGAACCAACTAATATTGCTCTACCAGCATCTAATCCAATAAATAAATCTTGAGTAGTTGGGTTTCTAAAACCTGTTTGGAATGACCCTCTAATGTTGTGGTTTTCATTGATAGTGAAACCAGCTGAAAGTCTTGGAGATAAGAAACCATCAAAGAATTCAGATTTGTCATATCTTATAGATCCTGTAAGCTTAAGTTTTAAATTCTCATTAAGGTCTAGTTGTTTTTGTAACTGAGTGTATAATCCATATTCGTTATAGTCAATATTTCCATCATAATCGGTATAAATTGTACCGAATGAATTTAAGCTATATTGTCTGTAAGAACCACCAACTTGAATTTCTATTTCATCCCAAAGGTGACTAAAGTTATAATTACCATCTACATGATAGTATTTAGAAGCATCTTGGAATTTTGATCCACTAGCAAAATCAGGGTTAGTAATTACATTATCAAATGCAGCTTGGAATTCTGGAGTTCCAGGTACTAATCTTCCAGTTTCAGCAGCAGCTCTAGCAGCAGCGTGTGCTTGAGTATCATTTGCACCACCTAAAGTTGCAGCAGCATATGTTTGTATGTATTGCCCAAACCAATCTTCATCACTTTTCCAACTTCTATTGATATTAATTCCTGTAAATACCATGTCATAAGAATCACCTGCTTTGTCAGATACAATATATCCTCTTAAAAAGAAATTATCGTTTTTAACTTCAATTTTATGTTGTTCCTGAGTAAACCCATTAATGTAATACCTGTTAGTTCCTTGGTAAATTGTTGACCCAGTACCTACTTTACCAACATATTGAATTTCGAAGTCATTAGCCCATGGACGATAGTATAATCCCCAATCAGCCTTTACACTTTCAGCATTATAATCAGTTAGGTCTTCTTCATTATAACCAGTTCTACTAACAACAACATCTGGAATTATTCCTAATCCTCCAGAAGCAGCTCTGATGTTAGTTGCAACCTCATCACCATAAACATTGTATCCATCGTAACCTAGAGCATCTCTTGTGTCTCCAGTTCCTGGTTTACCATTGTAGTTATTAGCAGCCCAATCGGTTCCTTTTAACCAACCAAAATTTACTTTAGCAGCAAACTTGTCGCTAAACTTATAAGCCATTCTTATTCCTGCATCTCTATAAGTATTGTCTCCAGCAGCATCTTGAGATGTCATACCTTGCTTGTAATATCCACTTATACCTTGATGGTCAAAAGGGCTTTTACTTCTCATAAATAGTATACCATTAAAAGCATTTGCTCCATATAATGCAGAAGCAGCTCCTGGTAAAAGCTCAACACTTTGAATGTCTGTTTCATTCATACCCATAAGGTTACCTATAGGGAAGTTAAGTGCAGGTGTGGAGTTGTCCATACCATCTACTAACTGCATAAATCTTGTGTTTGCAAAGGTTGCAAAACCACGAGTGTTAACAGATTTAAAGGTTAAACTGTTGGTGTTTACGTCAACACCTTTTAAGTTTTCAAGACCATCATAAAAATCTGCTGAAGCAGTATTCTTGATTTCTTTTAATCCAAAACGCTCAACTGTAACAGGAGATTCGAAAATTCGTTCAGGAGTTCTTGAAGCTGAAATAACAACTTCATCTAATGAGGTTCCTTCAACTAAAATAACTTCTACTGTTTGAGGGTTTGTGGTTATTTCTTTTGTTACTGTTTCAAAGCCAACACTACTTATTTGTATAGAAAATGGTGGCTCTTGATTGTAGGTTAGGGTAAATTTACCATCAAAATCTGAAATTGTACCTGTTGTTGTACCTACTACTATTATATTTGCTCCAGGTAATGGTTGACCGTTATTGTCAGTCACAGTCCCTTTCACGGTAGTTTGTGCAAAGGAAACAGCACAACAAAACAGCATAAAAATCTTAAGAATTGTTTTCATGTATAGAGAATTAGTTAATTTATTAATGGCAATATAAATAAATATACGAAATTTTAATGCGTTTTTTTAAAAAAGTATGCACGCATAGTAAAATTTTGAAAATATTTAAGGGTTAAAATTGTGTTTTTAGCAATTTTGAACACTTAAACTGAGAATTTAACATTTGATATTTAGTAAAATAAGAGCAAATTTACTCTACAGTTACTGACTTTGCTAAGTTTCTTGGTTGGTCTACATTTTTATTTAGCATTACTGCAATATGATATGATAATAATTGAAGCGGGATTGTAGTAACTAATGGAGATAACGACTCTAGAGTTTCAGGAACTTCAATAACGTGGTCAGCTAACTCTTTTACTTGCTGGTCACCTTCAGTAACTATTCCAATTATTTTTCCTTTTCTAGATTTTATTTCTTGAATATTACTTACAACTTTATCATAGTGTCCTTTTTTTGTAGCAATGACTACAATAGGCATGTTTTCATCTATTAATGCTATTGGTCCATGTTTCATTTCTGCTGCAGGATAACCTTCGGCATGGATGTATGAAATTTCTTTAAGCTTTAGAGCGCCTTCAAGTGCAACAGGGAAGTTGTAACCTCTCCCTAAATACAGGAAGTTTTTTACATCTTTATAAATGTTGGCTATAGTTTTTACATAGTCATCAGATTTTAGAACTTTTTCCACTTTACCAGGAATAAGTTCTAATTCGATTAAGTGATGTCTATAGTCTGAACTTGAAATAGTTCCTTTTGCTCTAGCTAATCTCAAAGCAATAAGTGTTAAGACAGTAATTTGTGTAGTGAACGCTTTTGTAGAAGCAACACCAATTTCTGGTCCAGCATGAGTATAAGCTCCAGCGTCAGTTTCTCTTGCTATAGAAGAGCCTACTACATTACAAACACCAAAAACAAAAGCACCTTTAGATTTAGCGAGTTTTATTGCGGCCAATGTGTCAGCGGTTTCACCTGATTGCGAAATGGCTATCACTAAGTCTTTTTCTGTTATAACTGGGTTTCTATATCTAAACTCTGAGGCATATTCAACTTCAACAGGTATTCTTGCTAAGTCTTCAAAGATGTACTCTGATACTAATCCTGCATGCCAAGAGGTGCCACAAGCCACAACAATAATCCTGTCAGCATTAAGGAATTTTTTCATGTTATCCTCAACACCAGACATTTTTATTATGGCTTCGTTGGTTCTTAATCGACCTCTAAAAGTATCTAAAATTGCTCTAGGTTGCTCATATATTTCCTTAAGCATGAAATGATCATAACCGCCTTTTTCTATTTGCTCAAGATTGAGTTGTAACTCTTGCATGTAAGGAGCAACAGGAGAGTCGTCTTTAATTTTCCTGATTTTAACTTCTTTACCTCTTCTCACTATTGCCATTTCTTCATCTTCAAGATAAATAGCATTTTTAGTGTATTCTAAAAATGGAGAAGCATCACTAGCAATGAAAAATTCATCATCACCAATACCAATGGCTAATGGACTTCCTAATCTAGCAACGACAATTTCGTTGGGTTTGTTTTTGTCAAACACAGCAATGGCATAAGCACCTACAACTTGATTTAAGGCAATTTGAACAGCTTTACCTAGTTTTGTGTTTTCCTTTTTCATCACATCTTCAATCAAATTGACAAGAACTTCTGTGTCTGTATCTGATTTAAAAGTGTACCCTCTTTTTATAAGTTCTTTTTTTAAAGACTCATAGTTTTCGATTATTCCATTATGAATAATAACAAGGTTACCTGAATTTGAATAGTGTGGATGAGAGTTTATATCGTTAGGAATACCATGAGTTGCCCATCTAGTATGACCTATTCCAAGGTTTCCATTAGTAGTTATTTCTTTTTCTAAACGTGCTTCTAAATCGGCAACTTTTCCTTTTGTTTTGGAAAGTTTTATGTCAGAGCCATCATAAAGTGCAATACCTGCACTATCGTATCCTCTATATTCTAATCGTTTTAAACCTTTAAGTATTATTGGGTAAGCTTCACGGTGCCCAATATAGCCAACTATTCCGCACATAATATTTTAGTTATTTGGTTCGGTATAAAAGATCTCTAAATATACCTTTTTTTCTTCGTTTGTTGTATTGTTTCCAAATAAAACAGTTCCTTCAGGACATATAATAGAACTACCAGGAATCCTATTAAAATCCTCATCATCAGTTTGAAAGCTATATTGTAATGTGTTGTTTTCAAAATCAACATTGCTACTAACGGTTAACCCAAGCTTTACATTTGTAGAATCGTTAAGTAAAATGTTGTTGATGTGTTCAGTGATTTTAATTTTATATTTTATTCCTTTTCCTAGCTCGTCTGAGCCTGTGTCTTCTCTTTGTAAAGCGCCTAGGTGATTAGCTTTAGATAAAAGAGGGTATGTTGTGTTAGTTAAGTCGTAGTAATAATCTATCAAAGGAGTTTGATTTTTTAAATCGTATAAATAAACTCTATCTGGTTCAGTTTCGTTGTCACCAATCATCATATCTTGGTCTACATAAAACACTAGGTTTGCTTCGTTTATTAACCAGTTATTTGATTTGAATTCTTCTAGCTCAGGAGAGTCTCCATTTTCATCTCCATTAAATAAATTAATTATAGCCATCGAGCCTTCACCACCTTTTAGGTAAAGTTTTTCGTCACCATCAACTTGATTGCCGTCTGCTAATGGAATATTGTAGTCATTGTTAAGTAAATTTACACGATTACCAGTAAAATTAATTGTAAAGGTAGAGGATATTCTGTCAGCTCCTTCTGTTAGAGGGTCTTTGGTGTAATATAAGGTTACATTTGCGGTACTTGCAGTTAGATTTAATAGAGAAAGTGTCCCGCTGCCAGGGTTTACCTCTTCAACTTTAAAATATAAGCCTCTGAAATAGTCGCTAAAATTATTTTGATTTGTTAGTTCTGGTTCTCCTTCTTTATCAAGAATTTTTTCTTGCCAAAATGCATTGTCAAGTTTTAAACGTAATGCAGGTGCTAGTCTATCAGAAATTTCTATTTCACCATCTTCGTTTTCTTCTTTTAGGACAATTTGACTTGCACTAGGTTTAAATAGCCCATCAGGAGGATGATTCATTGAATTTGTGTAATAAATTAAATCACCTTCTAGTAAAGACTCAGGAATAAAATCTGAGGAAGATGTTGAGTAATTGGAATAGTAGCGTTGAGAAATATCAAACTCTGAATTTGGATCAAAATCTCTTAAATAGTAATTGCTTTCATAAATAGAAAATTTTATATAACCTTCACCAAATATTGAATCTAACTCATAGATTGTACCTCCTTCACCATCAGACTCTATAGCTGTACTAAAATATGGGATTGATAATATTACCGAATCTAATTCCACATTCTCACCAAAGTCAGGGTCTAGTGTGCTGATGTTAAGCTGTGTTACAAAATTAGCTGTTGTTTTTCCATATACTGGATCGTTGTATATCCCAAATAGATTTACTGGAAGATTATTTGTTTGTACAGGAGGCAGCTTTTTGTTGTAAGCTATAACATCATACTGGATTTGGCTTGAATTGAAATGTGTAGCATTATCTCCATTTATGATATCTGAATCAATACTTGCAAAATCTTTATCACATGCAATAAATGAGCTTATTAACACTGTTAAAATAGCAATGTATTTCAGGGCAAACTTTATCTTTTTCATTTTAAAATTTTTGTTTTTTGATTGTCAAATGTAACATCTTATCTTTTTTGATGCCTTTGGTTTAACAAAACTTTAGAAAGTGCTCAGTGAATTTGTATTAGTCTAAAACTGAGAATTATAAAACTCAGTATATGGTTCAGCAAACTCCTCTGGTGAAAAATAATCTAACACAGGTTTTTTAGATGCTTTTAAGTAATCTTCAAGCTCATTAGGAATTTCTTGAGACCCTTTAATCAAAGCATCTGAATGATCAATAGCAATTTTCATCAAGTTGTTATAATTAGGTGTGTCAAGTACTTTTACAATCTCTTCGTCAATATTGTCGAACTTAACTTTACCAATCATGTTTTTATCTAACGTACCATCAAAGCTTTGATTGTATATAGAAGTTATTATTTTACTTTCATTAAATAATGGTTCATTTTTATAAAACTCCTTAAGATACAAAGGAAGTAATGATGCCATCCATCCATTAACATGAATAATATCTGGTGACCAATTTAATTTTTTTACTGTTTCGATAACACCTTTAGCAAAGAAAATAGCGCGTTCGTCATTATCAGGGAATAGATTACCATCTTCATCTGTTAAGGTTGCTTTTCTTTTAAAATACTCTTCATTATCAATAAAATAAACCTGAATACGTTCTTTAGGAATCGAAGCAACTTTAATTATCAAAGGCATGTCTAAATCGTTGATAACTAGGTTTATTCCTGAAAGTCTTATTACTTCGTGTAGTTGATGTCTTCTTTCATTTATATTTCCATACCTAGGCATAAATATTCGTATTTGACCTCCTTGTTTGTTTACCATTTTTGGAGCCTCAAAAGACATTGAGGAAATTTCAGTTTCTGGTAAATATGGTACAACTTCAGAAGACACATACAATATTCGCTTATCTTTCATAAATCAGTTCGTTTTGGAAATTAAAAATAAAAAACATGCAAAATTACAAAAATTTATGCAGATTGCTAGTAAAATATTAAGTTTGCAAGCTGTTATTTTTTAGTAAACACGTGGAAATTTATCATAAAAAGCAAAATTTAAATCAATTCATTAAAGAATTGAAAGCTCAAAAACTGTCGTTAGGATTAGTGCCTACAATGGGAGCTTTACACGATGGTCATTTGTCTTTAATCAAAAAAGCACTTGAAAATAATGACAGGGTTGCTATTTCTATTTTTGTAAATCCAACTCAGTTTGATAACAAGGACGATTTAAAAAAATACCCAAGAACTTTAGAGTCTGATGTAGAGCTGCTTAAAACAGTATCTAACGATATTATTGTGTATGCACCAACCGTTGAAGATGTTTATGGCGATAATGTAACGTCAGTTAACTATACTTTTGATGGTCTAGAGCATGCTATGGAAGGCAAATTTAGACATGGTCATTTTGACGGAGTTGGTACTATTGTAAAACGTCTTTTTGAAATTGTACAACCAAACAATGCTTATTTTGGTGAAAAAGATTTTCAGCAATTAATGATTATCAAAAAGCTTGTTGAAAAGCACAATATTCCTGTAAATGTTGTAGGCTGTCCTATACATAGAGAAAAGGATGGGTTGGCAATGAGTTCTAGAAATACACGTTTAAAACCAGAATACAGAAACGCTTCTCCTTTTATTTATAAAACGCTATTAGCTGCTAAACAAAAGTTTGGCACAAAAAGTGCTAATACAGTGACGGAATGGGTTGAAAAACAGTTTGAAAATCATGAGTTATTAAAACTAGAATATTTCACAATTGCTGATACCCAAACACTAAAAACAGTAAAACGAAAGTCAAAAGACAAAACATATAGAGCATTTATAGCTGTATATGCAGATGATATAAGACTAATAGATAATATCGCATTAAATTAATTACCTTTGCCTCATGCAAATTCAAGTCGTAAAATCTAAAATTCACAGAGTAAAATGTACAGGTGCTGAACTTAACTACATTGGTAGTATAACTATTGATGAAGACTTAATGGATGCAGCAAACATAATTCAAGGTGAAAAAGTTCAAATTGTAAATAATAACAATGGCGAACGCTTAGAAACCTATTGTATTCCTGGACCTCGAAAAAGTGGCGAAATTACTCTTAATGGTGCTGCAGCAAGAAAAGTATCAGTAGGAGACACGCTTATTTTAATTACCTATGCATTCATGGATATTGAAACAGCAAAAAGCTTTAAGCCTTCACTAGTGTTTCCAGACGAAGCAACCAATCTATTAAAGTAAACATTGACAGCAAAAACTAAAAAATTACTTCGCATAGCAATTCCAATTGCTCTTGCTGTATTTTTTGGTTGGTACACCTTTTCTAAACTACCTGTAGATACAATCATTCCTTTTGTAAAATCTGCTAATTATTGGTGGATTGCTTTTGGTGTGTTTTTAGGTATCTTAAGTCATTTATCAAGAGCATACAGGTGGAAGTATTTGCTAGAGCCTTTAGGGTATACTACCAAATTACCTAATGGAATTATGGCAGTATTTATCGCTTATTTGGCTAATTATGGCATTCCAAGATCAGGCGAAGTATTACGAGCAGCAGTACTTACTAATTATGAAAAAGTACCATTTGAAAAAAGCTTTGGAACTATTGTAGCTGAGCGTATGGCAGATTTGGTAGTTATGCTTGGTATTATCTTAGTGACTTTAATTATAGAATACGATTTTATTTTCAACCTTCTTGAGCAATCATTTCAGCCTAAAAAACTAATACTATTAGGTCTTACAGGAATTGTAGTTCTATTTTTAGTATTCATTTATATCAAAAAAAGCAATTCTAAATTTGCTGTAAAAGTAAAGACCTTCTTCAAAGGATTAATGGAAGGTGTCTTAAGCATTTTTAAAATGAAACATAAATGGGCATTTATTGCTCATACATTGTTCATTTGGGGGATGTATGTTTTAATGTTTTACGTTACTACTTTTGCTTTACCAGATTTAGATAATGTTACAATTGGTGTGGTGTTGGTTGGTTTTATTTCAGCAAGTTTTACCATTGCAGCAACAAATGGAGGGATTTTTGTGTATCCTGCTGCTGTTATGGCTGCATTTACACTTTTTGGAATTGAAAAAGACCCAAGCTATGCATTTGGGTGGATTATGTGGGCATCACAAACCATAATGGTTATTGTTTTAGGTAGCTTGTCGTTTCTCTACTTACCAATCTATAATAGAATAAAATAATTGTTTACCTTGCAGTAACAATTTTTAATAGGCTAACCATGAAAAAACTTATCCTGCTAATGCTGTTGTGTTTTTCAGCAAACACAATTTATTCACAAGCGAATTATGAATCTATTTTTTCTGAAAAACTAGGAGAAGATAGACAGTTAAAAATACTATTACCAAGAGGTTATAGCGATGATGACAATAAAAAATATCCGTTAATCATTGTTATGGATGGTGATTATTTGTTTGAGGCAGTAGCTGGAAATGTAGATTATTATTCCTATTGGGAAGATATTCCTGAAGCTATTGTTGTAGGTATCAAGCAAGCCGATAAAAGGTTTGACGATTGTATGTATTCTGAACAAAATTCGCTTCCAATTGAAACAGGTGCAGCGTTCTTTGAATTTGTAGGTATGGAACTTATTCCGTATTTGAACAAATCGTACAAAACTGAAAACTTTAGAGTAGCAGTAGGTCATGGAGAAACCGCTAATTTCATTAATTATTATTTACTGAAAGACGTTCCGCTATTTCAAGCTTACATTACTATTAGTCCAGATTTAGCACCAAATATGAATGAGTATTTAGCTGAAAGATTTGGAAAATTAGAGAACAAGATTTTTTATTATTTAGCAACATCAACCAACGACGTTGGTTCAATAAAAGAGGGAACCGAAGCTTTAAATAAAAGTTTAACAGGTTTAGACAATAAAAACCTATTATATAATTTTGATACTTTTGAAGGGCCTTCTCATTATGCTTTACCAGCTCATGCAATTCCTAAGGCTTTAGAAAGTATCTTTTTTGTGTTTCAACCTATTAGTAAAAAAGAATATACCGAAAGTATCTTAAAACTAGACTCTTCTCCAGTAGAATACCTTCAGGAAAAATACACCACAATAAAAGACCTTTTTGGAATTGATAAGAAAATTCTTGTAAACGATTTTAGAGCTATTGAAGCTGCTATTAAAAAGAAAGAGCAGTGGGATTATTTTGAAGAATTAGGTAAAATTGCCAGAAAAGAATATCCTGATACACTTTTAGGACATTATTATTTAGCTCAGTTTTATGAACAAACTGGAGAACCTAAAAAAGCAATGAAAACTTATAGGTCTGCTTATATTTTAGAAGAAATAGGAGGCATCACAAAAGATTTAATGCTAGAAAAGGCAGATGAGATTAAAGCAGATTTTGGGTACTAAATTATAATAAAAATATAAATTCCTTCTCCTTTGGAGAGGTTATTAGGAAAGGTTAATGGCTAAAGTAAAAACGACATTTTTCTGTCAAAATTGTGGCACACAATACTCTAAATGGCAAGGACAATGTACAGCGTGTAAAGAGTGGAATACCATTGCTGAAGAACTCATTCAAAAACCAGAAAAAAGCGACTGGAAAACCCCTGAAAAAGCATCAACAAAGCGCGTTTCAAAACCGTTATTGATCAATGAAATTGATACAGCTCAAGAAGCGCGTTTAAATACCCAAGACCATGAGTTTAATCGTGTTTTAGGTGGTGGATTGGTTCCAGGATCCTTAACGCTTTTAGGAGGCGAACCAGGAATAGGAAAAAGCACACTCTTGCTTCAAATAGCTTTAAAATTACCATACAAAACACTATATGTTTCAGGTGAAGAAAGCCAAAAGCAAATAAAAATGCGTGCTGAACGCATTAACCCAAACAGTAGCAATTGTTATATTCTTACCGAAACCAAAACACAAAATATTTTTAGGCAAATTGAAGAGTTAGAACCAGATATTGTTGTTGTAGATTCTATTCAAACATTGCATAGCGATTATATCGAGTCGTCTTCAGGGAGTATTTCACAAATTAAGGAGTGTACTACTGAACTTATCAAATTTGCCAAGGAAACTGCAACGCCTGTAGTTTTGATTGGTCATATCACCAAAGATGGTAATATAGCTGGTCCAAAAATATTGGAGCACATGGTAGATACGGTTTTACAATTTGAAGGCGACCGAAATCATGTGTTTAGAATCCTTAGAGCCAATAAAAACCGATTTGGGTCTACTAACGAACTCGGAATTTACGAAATGCAAGGTTCTGGTTTGCGAGAAGTTACCAACCCAAGCGAGATATTAATTTCAGAAAAAGATGAAGCCTTAAGTGGTAACGCTATTGCTGCAACACTAGAAGGTATGCGGCCTTTAATGATTGAAGTACAAGCTTTGGTAAGTACAGCAGTTTATGGAACACCACAACGTAGTGCCACTGGTTTTAATGCAAAACGCTTAAACATGCTTTTAGCGGTTTTAGAAAAACGAGCTGGTTTTCGTTTAGGTGCAAAAGATGTCTTTCTAAACATCACAGGAGGAATTACTGTTGATGATCCTGCAATAGATTTAGCGGTTGTAGCTGCCATTTTATCATCTAATGAAGATGAGGCTTTGCAAAGCGATTTTTGTTTTGCTGCTGAGGTTGGTTTGTCTGGTGAAATTAGACCTGTTCAACGTGTTGAGCAACGTATTCTAGAAGCTGAAAAATTAGGGTTTTCAACCATTTTTGTGTCTAAATACAATAAAATCTCACTCAAGAATACAGTTATCAAGATTCAATTGATTTCGAAAATTGAGGATTTGGTAGATTTTATTGTTTAAAAAAAATCAAATGAAAATAAGAATAGTAATTGTTTTTTTAATTTTTGCTTCATGTAGTCCAAAAATTACCCGAGAAGCTAACAGTGTTAAGTCTTTTGAAGATTTAAAAGAAGAAATAATAGCATTTAAAAATTACGAAAAAGAGGTTAAAAACAATAAAAATTTAAAGCAAGAGATTACAGAAGGAGCGTTGACAGATACATTAGGATTTAAAGATGTTGGAAGATTTAAACATTCTGTATTCTATAATGAGAAAACAAATGAACTCTTTAGGATAAAGAATATAGAAATAACTGATAAGACACTAGTTGAAAATTATTACTTTAAAAATGGTGAATTTTATTTCGTTTTAGTTGGAGAAATGGAAGCTTCTTATCCTCAATATCTATACTTTACAACAAAAGGATCTACAGTAGAGCATGCAAGGGAATTTGCTAGACTTTCTAAAAAGGCTGAAATATTTAAAAGAGACTTTGAGAAAACACATTGATTCTTTTAGATTGTATGCAAAATAGTTTTAGGCCATTTCAATGACTATTTTACTAAAAATCATTAATTTCGCACGTCGAAACGAATTAATGATATAATGAGTAAGAAATTCCCTGAATATAAAGGTCTTGACTTACCAAAAGTTGCTGAAGAAATTGGTAATTATTGGCAAGAAAATAACGTATTTGAAAAAAGTGTTACCACACGTGAAAACGCTAAACCATTTGTGTTTTTTGAAGGGCCTCCTTCTGCAAACGGCTTACCTGGTGTACACCACGTTTTAGCACGTGCTATCAAAGATATTTTTCCGCGTTACAAAACCATGAAAGGTTACCAAGTAAAGCGTAAAGCTGGTTGGGATACCCACGGATTACCTATTGAGTTAGGTGTGGAAAAAGAATTGGGAATTACAAAAGAAGACATTGGTAAAACCATTTCGGTTGAAGATTACAACGCAGCATGCCGTAAAGCGGTTATGCGTTATACCGATGTTTGGAATGACCTTACACAAAAAATGGGTTACTGGGTTGATATGGACGATCCATACATTACCTATGAACCTAAATACATGGAATCGGTTTGGTGGTTACTAAAGCAGATATACAACAAAAGCTTGTTGTATAAAGGTTATACCATTCAACCATACTCTCCAAAAGCTGGTACAGGTTTAAGTTCGCATGAGTTAAACCAACCAGGAACCTATCAAGATGTAACAGATACAACGGTTGTTGCGCAGTTTAAAGCTAATGAAGCATCGCTTCCTGACTTTTTACAAAACGAAGGAATCATTCATTTCTTGGCTTGGACTACCACGCCATGGACGCTTCCAAGTAATACAGCCTTAACGGTTGGACCTAAAATAGATTATGTTTTAGTTGAAACGTATAACCAATATACGTTTGAACCAATTAACGTTGTGCTAGCAAAACCGTTAGTTAACAAACAATTTGACGGAAAGTTTAAACGTGTAGAAACAAAACCAGAATTATTAGAATATACATCTGGAGACAAGAAAATACCGTACTACGTTGTAAAAGAATTTAAAGGAGCCGATTTAGTTGGTATTACGTATGAGCAATTATTGCCTTATGCGTTACCAAACGACAATCCTGAAAATGCCTTCAGAGTTATTGCTGGAGATTTCGTAACTACCGAAGATGGTACTGGTATTGTGCATACTGCGCCAACTTTTGGTGCAGATGATGCTTTGGTTGCTAAACAAGCAACTCCTGAAGTGCCACCAATGTTGGTAAAAGATGCTAATGGAAACTTGGTGCCTCTAGTAGATTTACAAGGTAAATTCCGTCCAGAAATGGGTGAGTTTGCAGGTAAGTATGTAAAAAATGAATATTACAATGATGGCGAAGCTCCTGAAAAATCAGTTGATGTAGAGTTAGCAATCAAATTAAAAACTGAAAATAAAGCCTTTAAGGTTGAAAAATACAAACACAGCTATCCTAACTGTTGGAGAACTGATAAACCAATTCTATACTATCCGTTAGATTCTTGGTTTATTAAAGTAACCGATGTTAAGGACAGAATGTTTGAATTGAATGAAACCATTAACTGGAAACCAAAAGCAACAGGAACTGGTCGTTTTGGAAACTGGCTTGCTAATGCCAACGATTGGAACCTATCGCGTTCGCGTTATTGGGGAATTCCGTTGCCAATTTGGAGAACCGAAGATGGTAAAGAAGAAATCTGTATTGGTTCTGTTGAAGAGCTTAAAGCTGAAATGGCTAAAGCTGTTGAGGCTGGCGTAATGAAAGCTGATATTTTTGCTGATTTTGAAGTAGGAAACAATTCTGAAGAAAACTATGCAAAGTTAGATTTACATAAAAACATCGTTGATGAAATTGTGCTTGTGTCGCCATCAGGACAACCAATGAAGCGTGAAAGCGACTTAATTGATGTTTGGTTTGATTCAGGCTCTATGCCTTATGCACAATGGCATTATCCGTTTGAAAACAAAGAAAAAATAGACAACAACACTTCATTCCCTGCCGATTTTATCGCAGAAGGTGTTGACCAAACACGTGGATGGTTCTATACGCTACATGCTATTGGAACGATGGTGTTTGATTCTGTAGCTTATAAAAACGTGGTGTCTAACGGACTGGTATTAGACAAAAACGGACAAAAAATGTCTAAACGTTTAGGTAATGCTACTGATCCGTTTGAAACCTTATCAATTTATGGTGCTGATGCCACACGTTGGTACATGATTTCAAACGCAAACCCTTGGGATAACTTAAAATTTGATGTAGATGGTATCGAGGAAGTAAAACGAAAATTTTTCGGAACGCTCTACAATACCTACTCATTCTTCAGTTTATATACCAATTTAGATAAATTCAATTATAGCGAAGCCGATATTCCGTTAGAAGAACGTCCAGAGTTAGACCGTTGGATTTTATCTGAATTACATACGCTTATAAAGAAGGTAGATGAGTTTTATGCAGAATACGAGCCTACCAAAGCAGCAAGAGCTATATCAGACTTTACACAAGAATATTTAAGTAACTGGTATGTGCGTTTAAGTAGAAGACGTTTTTGGAAAGGCGATTACCAAACCGATAAAATTTCGGCTTATCAAACGCTTTATACTTGTATGGTAACGCTTGCAAAATTAGGCGCGCCAATTGCACCATTTTATATGGATAAACTTTACCAAGACTTAACACAAGTAACACAAAAAGAAAACTTTGAGAGTGTACATTTGGCGGAGTTTCCAAAATACGATGAAAGCTTTGTAGATAAAAGTTTAGAACGTAAAATGGAGAATGCGCAAACAATATCGTCGTTGGTATTGTCGTTAAGAGCAAAGGAGAAGATTAAAGTGCGTCAACCATTGCAAAAAATTATGATTCCTGTTGATAGTGAACAACAAAAGGAAGAAATTCTTGCAGTTGCCGATTTAATAAAACATGAGGTTAACATTAAAGAAATTGAATTGTTAAGCGACGCTTCAGACATTTTAGTAAAACAAATAAAGCCTAATTTTAAAGCGTTAGGACCACGTTTTGGTAAAGATATGAAGCTTATTGCTGGAGCAATTTCTAAGTTTACTTCAGAAGATATTAAAAAAATCGAGCAAAATGGTGTTTTAGATGTTGAAGTTAACGGAAAAAACATTACTTTAGAACTCGCTGATGTTGAGATAACATCTCAAGATATCGAAGGTTGGCTTGTTGCTAACGAAGGTGCTTTAACAGTAGCACTCGATGTTACACTTACTGATAATTTACGAAGAGAAGGGATTGCTCGTGAGCTCGTAAACCGTATTCAAAATTTACGTAAAGATTCAGGCTTTGAAGTTACAGACAGAATTAATGTTGTACTTCAAAAAGATGATAATATTGTTAAAGCCATAGATACAAATCTTGAGTATATCAAAACAGAAACTTTAACCGAAGAACTTGAAATTATGGACACTGTAAACAATGGTATAGAAATTGCTTTTGATGATGTAAATACCAAATTGTTTATTCAAAAACATTAGAGAATATGGCAGCAGAAACAAACGTAAGATACTCTGATAAAGATTTAGCAGAATTTAAAGCTTTAATACAAGAGAAAATAGATAAAGCAGAGCACGATTTAGAATTAATTAAAAGTGCTTATATGAATGACCTCAATAATGGTACTGATGATACCTCTCCAACGTTTAAAGCCTTTGAAGAAGGTAGTGAAACAATGAGTAAAGAGGCAAACTCACAGTTAGCTATTCGTCAGGAAAAATTCATTCGCGATTTAAAAAATGCTATCATTAGAATAGAAAATAAAACTTATGGCATTTGTCGTGTTACAGGAAAGCTTATCAATAAAGAACGTTTAAAGCTTGTGCCACATGCTACACTTAGTATTGAAGCTAAAAATATGCAACAATAACATTCTCATAAAAGTGAGAACCTCGTGATATTGTAACGAGTTTAAGTAACTATAATTAGCGTCTTGCTCATGGCAAGACGTTTTTATTTTTAATAAAATAATAGTTTATTTTTGCACCCAAATATGTCATTAAAAAAAGCAACACTCTTAATAATTGTAATACTACTTATTGACCAAATAAGTAAAGTATACATTAAAACGAATTTTTCACTAACCGAAAGAGCAATAGTTTTTGATTGGTTTCAAATAGTATTTGTTGAAAACGATGGAATGGCTTGGGGAACAAAACTCAGCGATTTTGTTACTTTTATTTCTGATAGAACAGCTAAACTTTGCCTAACACTTTTTAGAATAGTAGCTGTTGTTGGTATTGGATATTGGTTAGTAACTTCGGTTAAAAAAAATGCGTCCAAAACACTAACCATTGCAGTTTCTTTAATATTTGCTGGTGCTTTAGGTAACATTATAGATTCAGTATTTTATGGTGTTTTATTTGATTCTAGCTCTAACCAAGTTGCTTCATTTTTACCGCAAGATGGAGGCTACGATTCGTTATTTCATGGTAAGGTTGTAGACATGCTTCATTTTCCTATTTGGAAAGGTGTTTTACCTAATTGGATTCCGTTTTATGGCGGAAAGTACTTTACATTTTTTGAACCTGTTTTTAATATTGCTGATATGGCAATAAGTACTGGAATAGGAATTTTAATCTTCTTTAATAAAAAAGCGTTCAATTAAGCTTATATTAGTTTCTTAAAAATCATTCTTTTATGAAGCTAAAACATTTTTTAAGTCTTTTTGTATTCGTTTATTGTGCTAATACTTTACACTCCCAAAATTATTTTGGAATACATTTTCCTAATCAAGGCGAGCAACAAGTTTGTCAAAAGTTCAATCAGGCTTTTGTAAACAGACCTAAAGAATCAAAGTTTGCAATAAAACGTGAAAACTCTAATCTGTTTTTTGAAACCAATGATAAAGAATGGTTCAATGCTCTTTTTACAAACATAACCGACGGAATTGCTATAGATATAGTAGATAAAGACCGTTATGCTTGTAGTGTAGCGTCAATAGAACAAGTGCAAATTAAAGGGACACTTTTACCACCTGTATATGCTAAAAAGCTAAAAGCAGGTCTTAAAAAAAGTAGTGAAACATCGTATAGGGTTTTAGTAGGTCGTATTCCTGCAAACCTTATGAATAAAGAATTGGAGTTTAATATTCTCTTTTTAAGCGATAAAAACCTGTGTCAATATTATGTAATTTATGATCTAGAGTCTTACCCTTGGGATTTATTGGATATGGGAATGTATCTAGATTCTGTAACCTATAATGCAAAACAGATAAAAGCCAACGCTAAGGACGCTTACATTATAAAGAATAAAACCTTAAAGTTTAAAATTCCTTTTGAAAAGAATAAATCAGAATACTCTCCTGAAGATATTAAACCTATTTATGATTCACTTCGCTTAACCGATTATTACATAAAAGCAATAAAAATAAAAGCTTATGCATCGGTTGAAGGTAGCTTGGAACGTAATATAGAGCTACAGCAACAGCGTGCTGCAAGTATTGCAAATGCACTACAATCATTTCAAAAACCATCCATTAAAAATGACATTTCGTCTTCTGAGAATTGGGTGGAATTTCTAAATGCGATTGAAAATACCAAATACAGTGATTTAAAAGAGTTAAGTAAATCTGAAATTAAAGCAAAACTCGTTGGTAGTTTGTCTACTGAAATGGAACCAATTTTAAAAAACCATCGAAAAGCTTTAGTGGAGTTGGAACTTGAAAAAAAGGACAAGTACAAGGATTTGAGTGGAACAGAACTGGTAAACAAGTTTAATACAGCATTAACCCAAGACCAACTTGATGAGGCATTGCAAATTCAAAATTCGCTTTTCGAAAAATTAAAGAATAAAGAAGTTTCACCAGATCATATAGGTAAGCTTCAAGTACCAAATCAATTAAAATACCTTACATTTTTGAATAAAAATTCAGCAATGAAATATATGTTGGAAGAACCTCAAATAGTAATTGTTTATAACGAATTGCAACAGTTGGAAAAACTGTCGCCAAAAGATAAACGTGTAAAATATAACATTGCAGCTATTGAGCTTAAGTTGTGGCGATATAAAGCAATGGATATTGATAAAAACAAACTTAAAAGCAAAATAAATGCTTTAAAAACCTATGGTATTAATCAGGAACTAATCTCTAGAATGCTGGTGAATTATCATATTATTGAAGCTGAAAATTTAATGCGAAAACGCGATTATGCCAACAAGGACAAAGCTGTTTCGTATATTAAAAACAGTTATAAAAGTTTTTATTTATCAGACTATGATTATTTAAGTTTAGCGCAGTTTTTTAGCTATTACGCTAATACTGATATGGCTGTGGAACTTTTAAGCCCAAAAGCAAAAAGCATTGATATTGACGAAAACTTGCTGTTTTACTATTTGAATTTAACCATCATAAATCCTGAGCTTACACAAACGTCAGATTATAGAACTATTATGTTAAATGCATTAAACATGAACAAAACACGCTATTGTAAATTGTTTAATCCTTATGGTGAAGGTGGAGTTACATTTCAGTTGTTGGAAGATAGTTATTTAAGAACAACCTATTGTGAGAGTTGTGAAAATTAAGTGTCATTAATGGTTTGAAAAAGTCTAAAGACATATTGATAATTATTTTTTTGGTTCTTGTAATTTCAGTTTTGATTTATTTGGTTAGCATGTTTTTTCATGTTCAAAAGAAATATCGCGAAATTCCAATTGAAAAAAATGAAGTTGTTAAAACGTCAAAATTAGATGTTAACTCTAGTTTAGTTGAATTTTTAAAAAGTCCAATAGATTTACAGAAATTTAAAAGTGACAAAAAGAGAAATGTAACAACAACAGTTACTAATGGAATGAATTACTACTTCTCCCCAAAATTTAAAGATTCAATTTTTTATAAATACAATTTTATAACAGAAAAAGAAGGAGGTAAGCTTGGAATTAATAAACTAGTTGTCTTTAAATATGGAGAAAGCAAACACAAGTATGACGATTCAACAGAAATATTGATAGAGCTAAAGATTTCTAATAAAGATGTAAGTTTAAAGAAAGCAAACCTTGTTGGAACCACAAAAAAAGATATAGAATCTAAATTTGGAAAAGATTATTTAGTCTTTGAAAAAGGAATAGTTTATTCTCACAAAGACAAAGTGTTAATAATTGAGTTTAACGATTCTATAGTTAGTTCATTTAAATATATAAGATTAAACACTAATGTAATTGATAACGAGTTAATCCGAAAAATTAAAGAGAGCGATTAAACCTATATATGGTTTTAGGCGTCACGCAACAATCTAAAGTTACGTCACTTTCAAAAGTGTCTTCAATTTGGGTTTCTGCTTCAAAAAAAGACAGTCCAATTTTTAGTGTTTCAGGGTTGCATTGCGACAAGAATTTATCATAAAATCCTTTGCCATAACCTACACGATGACCTTGTTTATCAAAAGCTAAAAGCGGAACAAAAACAACATCTATTTTTTTCGAAGGAATAGCAATACCATCAACTGGTTCTGGGATATTATAATGGTTTTTCTTAATAACTGTTGCATCAGTTAAGAGAAAATGAGTCATTTCATACGTGTTGAAATCACTTTTTGAAATCACTATGTTTTTATCTTTTCCTGAGAGGATGTTTAAAATAAAATCGGTATTGATTTCCTTTTGTTCTTCAATAGATAAAAAAATATGATAAAACGATTTGTCCCAAATATCTAATTGGAGTAACGCATTTGCAATTTGAAGACTCAAATCATCAACATCATCTACTGTTAAAGCGTTGCGTTTTTGTTTATAAGTTGCTCTTAAGGTGGCTTTTTTCACTTGAAGAGGGTTTTAGTTTAGTGGTAATATGAAAAAGGGCATCACCTTGATATACAATAGGAGATTCATTAACATTAATAATATAACCCGAAAAAGAAGCTCTCACAAAGTGGTTGAATTTTCCGTAAGGGTCAGTAATATTACCAATAATATCTCCTTTAGTCACTTCAGA
>NZ_JBNWKB010000014.1:0-105629 GCF_050509525.1 Gaetbulibacter sp. PBL-D1
TCAGCAATGAAATATATGTTGGAAGAACCTCAAATAGTAATTGTTTATAACGAATTGCAACAGTTGGAAAAACTGTCGCCAAAAGATAAACGTGTAAAATATAACATTGCAGCTATTGAGCTTAAGTTGTGGCGATATAAAGCAATGGATATTGATAAAAACAAACTTAAAAGCAAAATAAATGCTTTAAAAACCTATGGTATTAATCAGGAACTAATCTCTAGAATGCTGGTGAATTATCATATTATTGAAGCTGAAAATTTAATGCGAAAACGCGATTATGCCAACAAGGACAAAGCTGTTTCGTATATTAAAAACAGTTATAAAAGTTTTTATTTATCAGACTATGATTATTTAAGTTTAGCGCAGTTTTTTAGCTATTACGCTAATACTGATATGGCTGTGGAACTTTTAAGCCCAAAAGCAAAAAGCATTGATATTGACGAAAACTTGCTGTTTTACTATTTGAATTTAACCATCATAAATCCTGAGCTTACACAAACGTCAGATTATAGAACTATTATGTTAAATGCATTAAACATGAACAAAACACGCTATTGTAAATTGTTTAATCCTTATGGTGAAGGTGGAGTTACATTTCAGTTGTTGGAAGATAGTTATTTAAGAACAACCTATTGTGAGAGTTGTGAAAATTAAGTGTCATTAATGGTTTGAAAAAGTCTAAAGACATATTGATAATTATTTTTTTGGTTCTTGTAATTTCAGTTTTGATTTATTTGGTTAGCATGTTTTTTCATGTTCAAAAGAAATATCGCGAAATTCCAATTGAAAAAAATGAAGTTGTTAAAACGTCAAAATTAGATGTTAACTCTAGTTTAGTTGAATTTTTAAAAAGTCCAATAGATTTACAGAAATTTAAAAGTGACAAAAAGAGAAATGTAACAACAACAGTTACTAATGGAATGAATTACTACTTCTCCCCAAAATTTAAAGATTCAATTTTTTATAAATACAATTTTATAACAGAAAAAGAAGGAGGTAAGCTTGGAATTAATAAACTAGTTGTCTTTAAATATGGAGAAAGCAAACACAAGTATGACGATTCAACAGAAATATTGATAGAGCTAAAGATTTCTAATAAAGATGTAAGTTTAAAGAAAGCAAACCTTGTTGGAACCACAAAAAAAGATATAGAATCTAAATTTGGAAAAGATTATTTAGTCTTTGAAAAAGGAATAGTTTATTCTCACAAAGACAAAGTGTTAATAATTGAGTTTAACGATTCTATAGTTAGTTCATTTAAATATATAAGATTAAACACTAATGTAATTGATAACGAGTTAATCCGAAAAATTAAAGAGAGCGATTAAACCTATATATGGTTTTAGGCGTCACGCAACAATCTAAAGTTACGTCACTTTCAAAAGTGTCTTCAATTTGGGTTTCTGCTTCAAAAAAAGACAGTCCAATTTTTAGTGTTTCAGGGTTGCATTGCGACAAGAATTTATCATAAAATCCTTTGCCATAACCTACACGATGACCTTGTTTATCAAAAGCTAAAAGCGGAACAAAAACAACATCTATTTTTTTCGAAGGAATAGCAATACCATCAACTGGTTCTGGGATATTATAATGGTTTTTCTTAATAACTGTTGCATCAGTTAAGAGAAAATGAGTCATTTCATACGTGTTGAAATCACTTTTTGAAATCACTATGTTTTTATCTTTTCCTGAGAGGATGTTTAAAATAAAATCGGTATTGATTTCCTTTTGTTCTTCAATAGATAAAAAAATATGATAAAACGATTTGTCCCAAATATCTAATTGGAGTAACGCATTTGCAATTTGAAGACTCAAATCATCAACATCATCTACTGTTAAAGCGTTGCGTTTTTGTTTATAAGTTGCTCTTAAGGTGGCTTTTTTCACTTGAAGAGGGTTTTAGTTTAGTGGTAATATGAAAAAGGGCATCACCTTGATATACAATAGGAGATTCATTAACATTAATAATATAACCCGAAAAAGAAGCTCTCACAAAGTGGTTGAATTTTCCGTAAGGGTCAGTAATATTACCAATAATATCTCCTTTAGTCACTTCAGAGCTTATTTGAACTGAAGCTCTAAACATACCTGAAATATTTGCACGTTGCCAACGACTGTCTAAAATATAAACAGGATTGTTTTTAGGTTTAGACACCTTAAACTTTGTAGATAACATACCTAAATGATTTAAGACGCGTTTAGCCCCATTTACACCAGTATTGGTAATGTTGTTATCAATATGATTAGATTTTCCGCCTTCAAACAATAGTACAGGTTTACCATGTTTGCTCAACACGCTTCTAAACGATTTTTTAATGTTTTTTGAGTACAGTATAAAAGGTGCATTAAAAATGTTTGCTAGTAAATCGAGCTCAGGATTATTTTTTACAATACGCATTTGAGGTGCATTAAAACGACCTGCTCCTCCAGTATGAAAGTCGACTACAACATCTACATCAGGAATAACTTCGGTAACTAATTTATTGGCAACTCTACTGGCTAAAGAGCCTTTTTTTGTGCCTGGAAATACGCGGTTTAAATCTCTTCCGTCTGGGAACTCTCTGTTGAGGTTAATAAACCCAAACACATTAATTACAGGTAAGCATACAATAGTTCCGCACTTAGGTTTATTGATGCCTTTTGCTATAATTTGACGTACAATTTCAACACCATTAACTTCATCACCATGAATACCTGCGGTAAATAAAACTACAGGTCCAGGTTTTTTAGAACGTTCAATAATTACAGGAACATCAACACTAGAGGAAGTATGTAAATTAGCAACACCAAAACTAAGTTCGCAGCTTTCGCCAACTTTAATATCGCGTCCTAAAATTGTTATAACTTTCCTGTGTTTGTAGGTCATGTTCTGTTTCTTTCTATATAAGTGATAATAGCTTTTGCTATATTTCTCCCTGTTGCACCTTCAATGCCTTCAAGTCCTGGAGTAGAGTTAACTTCTAATAACAAAGGTCCTCTTGCCGATTGCAGCATATCAACACCGCAAACAGGTAATTTTAAAGCGCGAGATGCTTGCATTGCTAATCGTAGTTCAGCATCGTCTAGTTTTACTACTTCAGCAGTTCCGCCTCTATGTAAATTAGACCTAAATTCGCCTTCTTTACCTTGGCGTTTCATAGCACCAACCACATGTCCATCAACAACCAAAGCTCTTAAATCGGCTCCTTTTGCTTCTTTAATAAACTCTTGAACAATAACTCTTGCTTGTAAACCATTAAAGGCCTCCAACACTGATTCGGCAGCGTTTTTTGTTTCAGCTAAAACAACTCCTAAACCTTGTGTGCCTTCTAAAAGTTTAATAATTACAGGTGTTCCTCCAACATGTTCAATAACTTCTTCAACGTCTCTAGAGTAGTTAGTGAAAACCGTTTTTGGCATACCAACACCAGCTTTACTTAGGCGTTGTAAACTGCGCAACTTATCTCTTGAACGTACAATGGCATCAGAGGTTACAGTTGTAAATACATTCATCATTTCAAACTGTCTTACCACAGCACAACCGTAAAAGGTTACCGAAGTTCCAATTCGAGGAATGATAGCATCTACATAATCCAAATACCTATCTTTATAATAGATGGTTGGTTTTTCTTTTTCAATAATAATATCACATTTTAAAGGGTCAATAACTTCAACGATATGACCTCTTTTTTCTCCTTCGTCGATTAATCGACGTGTTGAATACAAATGCGAATTTCTAGATAGAATGACAATGTTCATGGATGCTGGTATTGTATGATACATTTTGTTGATTAACGTCAACAAGAAATTTCTTGCTCAAAAACTGTCTGCCAATGAGTACAGGAAATTTCATATCATCTCTAGTGCTTAAAGTTAAGTTAATCTTATACGTTTTACCAAAAAATATAATGGTTGATTTTATTTTAAATCTATTTTCCTTAAAACCATTGCTACTTTTTACGTCAGTACGAGTATAGCTGTCAAACACAACTTCTTTTCCGCTAAAATTAGGATGACCAGCACTGTAAAATGTGCAAAAAAGTTTGTTGTCTTTTTCAATAATTTTTGAACAATGTATGGCAGAGGTGTAAGCACCTGTATCTATCTTAACATCAATGCTAAAAAGACCTAGCGTAGGAAAATCTACTCTGTCAATTCTACCAATAATTTGTTTTGTCATGTGTTTTTTTACGTTTTAAAAAAGTGGCGCAATGTAGTAAATAAGTTAATTCAAAAAATTTTAAAAATCATAAATTTTTCACGCTAAAAAATTAAAATATTTACCTTTGAAGTAATGAGCAATACATCACTAGAAATTCAGTTAAAAACCCTACCAAATCAACCTGGTGTATATCAGTATTTTGATAGTGATGGCAAGATTTTGTACATAGGTAAAGCCAAAAACTTAAAGAAACGCGTAAGCTCTTACTTCAATAAACAGCACGATTATGGAAAAACCAGAGTGTTGATAAAAAAAATTGCAACTATAAAACATATTGTTGTTGATACCGAAACCGATGCGTTGTTGCTGGAAAATAATCTTATTAAAAAATACCAACCGCGTTACAATGTTATGCTCAAAGACGACAAATCTTACCCATGGATTTGTATTAAGAATGAGCGTTTTCCAAGAGTGTTTTCTACCAGAAGAGTCATAAAAGATGGTAGTGAGTACTTTGGTCCTTATACAAGTATGAAGACCGTTTCTACATTGCTTAACCTTATAAAAGGGCTTTTTCAATTAAGAACTTGCAATTATGATTTGTCACAGGAAAAAATTGATGCCAATAAATATAAAGTATGTTTAGAATACCATTTAGGAAATTGCAAAGGTGCATGTGAAGGTTATGAGACAGAAACAGAGTATCACGCAAACATTGATGCTATAAAAGAAATTCTTAAAGGAAATTTTAAAGATTCGCTTTCGCAGTTTAAACAGCAAATGAAAGACTATGCCGAAGATATGCAGTTTGAAGAAGCGCAGAAAATAAAAGAAAAAATTGAAGTTTTAGAAAACTACCAGTCAAAATCTACTATAGTCAATCCAAAAATTAGCAATGTGGATGTGTTTAGCATTGTAAGTGATGAATCTTATGGCTATATCAATTTTTTGCAATTATCTTATGGTTCAATTATTCGTTCGCATACATTAGAAATTAAAAAGAAACTTCAAGAAACTGATGTTGAACTTTTAGAATTGGCAATTACCGAGTTAAGACAGCGTTTTAATTCAAAGTCAAAAGAAATTTATGTGCCATTTAAGGTGAATATTGGTGAGCATATAAAAACAACAATTCCTAAGCTAGGAGATAAAAAACACATTTTAGACCTATCACTTCGAAATGCCAAATATTACCGAATGGAACGCTTTAAACAGGTAAAAATCACCGATCCTGATAGACATGTCAATAGGATTATGGCACAAATGAAAGCCGATTTGCGCTTAAGTGAAGAGCCTAGACATATTGAGTGTTTTGATAACTCAAACATACAAGGAACCAATCCTGTTGCAGCTTGTGTAGTGTTTAAAGATGGTAAACCAAGTAAAAAAGATTACAGGCATTTTAATATAAAAACAGTTGAAGGACCAGACGATTTTGCGTCTATGGAAGAAGTAGTGTTTAGGCGATACAAGCGTTTGCTTGACGAAGATCAACCTTTACCACAGTTAATTGTTATTGATGGAGGGAAAGGACAACTGACTTCTGCCTTAAAGAGTTTGGATGTATTAGGATTGAGAGGAAAAATAGCAATCATCGGAATTGCAAAACGTTTGGAAGAATTATTTTATCCAGATGATCCAATTCCCTTATATTTAGATAAAAAAAGTGAAACCCTAAAAATCATTCAACAATTACGTAACGAAGCTCATCGTTTTGGAATAGAACACCATAGAAACAAGCGTAGCAAAAGTGCTTTAAATACTGAGTTGGAAACCATTCCAGGAATTGGAGAAAAAACAGTTGTTGAGCTTTTAAAAACATTTAAATCGGCTCGTCGAGTATCTAATGCAAAACTAGATGAGTTAGAAGATGTAGTAGGTAAATCAAAAGCAGATAAAATTTATAATTACTATCATAATTAATGAAGCATATAATCTTAATAGCACTGATATTTTTTAATATATCACTTTATGCTCAAGAAAGCGTAGAAGAAATCAAGCCCAAAATAGGTTTAGTGCTAAGTGGTGGTGGAGCAAAAGGGTTTGCACACATAGGTGTTTTAAAAGTTATTGATAGCTTAGGTATTAAAGTAGACCATGTTGCAGGAACCAGTATGGGAGCAATTATTGGATCATTATATGCGTCTGGTTATACAGGAAAACAATTAGAATCAATTTTTAGAACTCTAAATTTTGATGATGTTATTAGCGATAATCTACCTCGTGAAGCAAAAACGTTTTATGAACGTGATAATGCCGAAAAATATGCAGTAAGCTTACCGTTTGATAAATTTAAACTTAAGTTGCCTTCAGCAATTTCAAGAGGGCAAAATGTATATAATTTATTAACCTATTTAACGCTACATGTGAGTGAGGTTGATGATTTTCAAAAGTTACCTATTCCGTTTTTTTGTATTGCTACTGATGTAGAAACTGGTAAGGAGGTAATTCTAGATAAAGGAAATTTAGCTAAAGCTATTACAGCAAGTGGAGCGTTTCCGTCTTTATTTCAGCCTGTTGAGATTGATGGTCAACTACTTATCGATGGAGGTGTAGTAAACAATTATCCTATTGATGAGCTTAGAGCCAAAGGAATGGATATAATTATTGGTGTTGATGTGCAAGATGGATTGGCGACAAGAGACGAGTTGACTTCAGCACCTGATATATTACTTCAAATCAATAATTACAGGACAATTAATGACATGAAGTCTAAAGTAAAGAAAACCGATGTTTATATAAAACCAGATATTAAAGACTTTACTGTAATTTCGTTTAGTGAAGGAAGTCAAATTGTGGAAAATGGTGAATATGCTGCAAGTCAAAAGATTGATGAACTTGTAGCATTAGCAAAAACAAATCAAAACTCTGTACAGTATAAAGCAGTCAAATCACCAGATAGTATACTTATTAATTCAGTAAATTTTGATGGTAATAAACGCTACACGAGGTCGTATGTGCTAGGAAAGTTAAGATTAAAACAAAACTCTAAAGTAAGCTATGAAGATTTTAATAGTGGCGTAAATAATTTGGTTGCAACCAATAATTTTGATGCCTTTCAATACAAGTTCAAAAAGTCAAAAGACTCTGATGGTTACGATTTAGATGCAACCTTAAAAGAAAGTAAAGCAACTACGTTTTTAAAACTGGGTTTACATTATGACGATCTTTATAAAAGTGCAGCTTTAGTAAACATAACCAAAAAGCGATTTTTATTTGATAACGATGTAGCTTCTTTCGATTTTATTCTAGGAGATAATGTTAGATATAATTTTGAATATTTTATTGACAAAGGGTTTTACTGGAGTATTGGTTTAAGATCTAGATTTAACCAATTTCAAAAGGGAATTAGTGCACAATTATTGCTAGATGATGCTGAGCAAGACCTAACAGGAATTAACAAGCTAGATGTAGAATTACAGGATCAAACCAATCAATTTTATTTACAAACCCTTTTCAGAAAAGACTTTGCATTTAGTGTTGGAGCGGAGCATAAGCGTTTAAGAATTAAATCGGAAACGATAATCGACGATTTTCAGAGCGATGATGATGAGGTCATTTTTGAAAACACCGATTACTTAAGTTTGTTTGGAGGACTTAAGCTAGACACATATAGTAATAAGTATTTTCCAAAGAAAGGATTTTATTTTAATGGCGATTTTCATTTGTATTTACACGCTTCAAACTTTAACAAGGAGTTTTCTGAATTCTCAATAGCTAAAGCTGATATAGGATATGCGTTTAGTTTTTCTGATAAGTTTGCGGTAAATCTTTTATCACAAGGAGGCTTTAAAATTGGTGACGACTCTACCAAAACACTCGATTTTGCACTCGGTGGTTATGGTAATAACTTTATCAATAATTTTATTTCATTCTATGGGTATGAAAACATTGCCTTAACAGGTAATAGTTTTGTAAAAGGAACCATAACCTTAGACTATGAGTTATTTAAAAAACACCATATAATAGCTGCTGCTAACTATGCAAATATTGAAGATGGTTTGTTTGAGTCTGGAGGATGGATTTCTAAGGTTGACTACAGTGGTTATGCCTTAGGTTATTCAGTAGAAACATTTTTAGGACCGCTTGAAGCAAAGTATACATGGTCTCCAGAGAACAATAAAAGCATTTGGGTCTTTAATATTGGGTTTTGGTTTTAATAATCGTTTAAATTTTTCGATATTTGAGGACATGAAACCATTTTGGGAAGACTTATTACTACACTTACATTTTCTCATCAAGAGAAACCCAGAATAATTAGGCTCTATTGTAATTTCTGCTTAGACAGAAATCTTATATTTTGTATCTTTATATAAATTAAATAACGACTGTTCTGTAACTTTAAACTTTTAATATCAGAACATTAAAATATAAAAAATGCCTTTTTATCATAAATTAGGGAAAATCCCACATAAACGACATACACAGTTTAGAAAACCAGATGGTAGCTTGTACTACGAGCAATTATTTGGAACCATTGGTTTTGATGGTATGTCCACCAATATGTATCACGAGCATAGGCCAACACAAGTCAAAGAAATAAAAAAACAATACAGTGTAGCGCCTAAAATTGCCAAAGCAAATAATATTCAATCCTATAGGCTTCACGGATTTAAAATTCCACAGATAAACGATTATCTCGAAAGCCGAAAAACGGTATTAACCAATAGCGATTGTAGTATTATTTTGGCAGCACCAAAACAATCTACCAAAGAGTATTTTTACAAAAATACCGATGCCGACGAGCTTATTTTTGTACATCGTGGTAGCGGAAAACTACGAACACATTTAGGAAACCTCGATTTTAAATATGGCGACTATTTGTTAGTACCAAGAGGAATCATCTACAAAATAGATTTCGATACCGAAGATAACCGTTTGTTTATTGTGGAGTCTCGTCGTCCAATTTACACGCCAAAGCGTTACCGCAACTGGTTTGGGCAATTATTGGAGCATTCGCCATTTTGTGAGCGCGATTTACGCCAACCGCAAGAATTGGAAACTCATAACGAAACAGGAGACTTTTTAATGAAGGTTAAAAAGCAAGGTGATATTTTCGATATGGTTTATGCCACACATCCTTTTGATGTTGTTGGATACGATGGTTACAACTATCCGTATGCCTTTTCAATTCACGATTTCGAACCTATAACAGGTCGTGTGCACCAACCACCACCAGTTCACCAAACCTTTGAGACCGATGCCTTTGTGGTATGCAGTTTTGTGCCAAGGCTGTACGATTACCATCCAGAAGCAATTCCTGCACCTTATAACCATAGCAATATAGATAGCGATGAGGTTTTGTACTATGTAGATGGCGATTTCATGAGCCGAAACGATATTGACGCAGGTCATATCTCGTTGCATCCAGCAGGAATTCCGCATGGACCACATCCTGGAGCAACAGAGCGTAGCATTGGTAAAGTAAAAACCGACGAGTTAGCAGTAATGGTTGATACATTTAAACCTTTACAAGTAACCGAAGACGCATTAAAAATAGCAGACGAAGATTATTTTAAATCTTGGTTAGAATAACATATTAATAAGAAGCTAATCCTGCTTTCGGCAGTCGCTTTAAAAACTGTCCTATCGAGCGCAGTCGAGATACAGTTTTTAAGAGCTCCAACAAACTGCCTCAATCAGGGCTAAAAAATAAATAAAATGAGCAAAAACATAGAATCAGTAAACTACGGACTAGAAAAAATATTTGAAGGTGCAGAAGACTTTCTACCTTTATTAGGAACCGACTACGTGGAGTTTTACGTAGGTAACGCTAAACAAGCAGCACACTTTTACAAAACCGCTTTCGGGTTTCAATCTTACGCATATAAAGGGTTAGAAACAGGAAGTAAAGACACAGTATCTTATGTCTTAAAACAGGACAAAATACGTTTGGTATTAACCACACCATTAAACTCAAAACACCCAATTAATGACCATATTGTAAAACATGGTGATGGTGTAAAAGTAGTTGCCCTTTGGGTTGAAGATGCTCGTAGTGCTTACGAAGAAACCACATCGCGTGGTGCAAAATCTTACATGGAACCAACAGTTGAAACTGATGAGTTTGGAGAAGTTGTAAGAGCAGGTATTTACACCTATGGCGAAACCGTTCACATGTTTGTAGAGCGTAAAAACTACAAAGGTCAGTTTATGCCTGGGTTTATAAAATGGGAATCTGATTACAACCCAGAACCAGTAGGCTTAAAGTATATTGACCACATGGTTGGTAACGTAGGTTGGGGCGAAATGAATACTTGGGTAAAATGGTACGAAGACGTCATGGGCTTTGTAAATTTCCTGTCTTTTGATGACAAGCAAATCCACACCGAATACTCTGCTTTAATGAGTAAGGTAATGAGTAATGGTAACGGACGCATTAAATTCCCAATAAACGAACCAGCTGAAGGGAAAAAACGTTCACAAATTGAAGAATATCTAGATTTTTATGAAGGTCCAGGTGTTCAGCATATAGCTGTAGCTACAGATGATATCATAACAACAGTTTCGCAGTTGCGTTCTCGAGGTGTTGAGTTTTTATCTATTCCACCAGAAGAGTATTACAAAGCAGTTCCTGGTCGTTTAGAAGAGTTTAGTCATGAATTACGTGAAGATATCGAAACGTTAAAAAGTTTAGGGATCATGATTGATGCTGATGAAGAAGGCTATTTATTACAAATATTCACCAAACCAGTAGAAGATAGACCAACGTTATTCTTTGAAATTATTCAACGTATGGGAGCAAGAGGTTTTGGAGCAGGAAACTTTAAAGCTTTGTTCGAATCCATTGAAAGAGAGCAAGAAAAGCGCGGAACATTATAACAAATGTTTAACAATTACAGTATCAAAAAACTCCGCTAAAATATTGTGGAGTTTTTTTGTTTTAATACTTTTGGAACAGTAATTGTAATTTGTAGTTTATAACAATAAAATGTAAGCAAATAAGTTACATTTACAATCTTGTATAGATCATGAAAAAATTACTACTTATAATAGTTGCCCTGTCTTTTATGCAAACGTCTTTTGCTCAAGAGAAAACTGCATTTCAAGATGGAGAATGGTTTAAGTTTAGAATGAGTTACAGTGGCTTTTTAAAAGCTGGTAACGCAACATTAACAGTAGATGAAACTACCCTTAATGGTAAGCAAGTATACCATGTGGTTGGTAAAGGATGGACAACTGGAGCTATAAAGTGGTTTTTTAAAGTGAAAGATCGCTATGAAAGCTATTTTGATAAACAAACAGGACTTCCATATAAATTTATAAGAAAAATAGACGAAGGTGGTCACACAAAAGATATTGAAATAGACTTTGACCATAAAAAAAGGCAAGCTCACGTTGAAAATAAAAAACACAATACCAAAAAAGTAATTGCTACAGAGAAAGATGTGCAAGATATGGTGTCTGCGTTTTATTTTTTACGTAATAACTATAAAACCGAATCTATAAAAGAAGGAGACATGGTCTCTCTTAATATGTTTTTCGATGAAGAAAACTTCAATTTTAAATTGAAATTTCTAGGAAGAGAAACTATAGATACTGAATTTGGAAAAGTAAAAACACTTATATTCAGACCATACGTTATGGCAGGACGAGTGTTTAAAGAACAAGAAAGTTTGACGCTTTGGGTAAGTGCAGACGAAAATAAAATACCATTAAAAATTAAAGCAGATTTAGCTGTAGGATCATTAAGAGCAGACTTAGAAGCTTTTAAAGGACTAAAGCACTCCTTTCAAGTACAATTTGATTAATACCATGTCTAACCAACAAGATTACGATACAATAATAGAAGCACTTCAACAGAAGTACAAATCCATAAATCAAGATACCGAAGACCATTTATATGGTCTTTTGTACAGTAAACCCATTACTTATTGGGATTATATTCAAACCGATGCACTTTTAAGCCTACAAACGCAACGTACCACGTTACCAGATGAAATGGTGTTTATTGCCTATCATCAAATTAACGAGCTTATCTTTAAAATGATTTTGTGGGAAATTCAGCAAGTAGCCGAAAAAGAAGAATTAGATGCTACGTTCTTTGAAGGAAAAATAATGCGTATAAGTCGTTATTTTGATATGCTTACCACCTCATTCAATATTATGAGAGAAGGTATGGAAATAGAGCAGTACATGAAGTTTAGATATACTTTAACACCTGCGAGTGGTTTTCAAAGTGCGCAATACAGATTGGTTGAATTTGCTTCAACCGAATTAATAAATTTAATAGATTATAGATTTAGAGCTTCTATTGATCGAAATACACCTTACACACATGCTTTTGAGCATTTGTATTGGCAAGCAGCAGGTAAAGATTATAAAACTGGTAAAAAATCAACACTTTTAGTTAATTTTGAAAAACGCTACAAAGATGAGTTTTTAAGGTTTATGGAAAGTTATAATACCAAAAACCTTTGGACGCGTTTTAAAGAATTGCCAGAAAAAGATCAAAAAGATGAAGATCTTGTTAAGGCAATGAGACATTACGATTACACTGTAAACGTTACATGGGTTATGGCGCATTACAATGCTGCAAAACACTATATTGAAAGCGGTACAGGTGATGGCGAAGCTACTGGAGGAAGCGATTGGAAAAAATACATGCACCCAAAATATCAAAGACGTATATTTTTTCCTGAACTTTGGACCAAAGAAGAATTGGATAATTGGGGAATGGACGTATAAAATCAATCAAAATAATGCAATCAAAAAAATTATTAATAGCACTTTTAATTTTCACTTCAATTTTATCATGTAAAGATGATGAAAAAGAAAAAATTGAAGAAGTTCCGCTACAAACCTTTGTTGAACCTGAAGGAATTAAAGAGTTTGGGTTTAATCTTAACGATTATATTGTAAAAAGAGATACCATAAAATCAGGAGATAGTTTTGGTGTTATCTTAGAAAGAAACAATTTAGGGTATCCAAAAATTTTTCAAATTGCTGAAAGAGCTAAAGATACTTTTGACATTACAAAACTGCAAGTAGGAAAGCCCTATACCTTGTTATGTGCTAAAGATTCTATACAAACGCCTAGGTGTTTTATTTATCAACCTAATAAAGAAGAGTATGTGGTTGTGAATTTTCACGATTCCATTCATGCTTACACTAGCCGAAAACCAATAAAGTATGTCGAAAAAGTTGCTACAGGAACCATTTCTAGCAATATTTCAGAAGCTTTAGAAAAGCAAGGTTTAAGCCCTAGATTAGCATTTAAAATGGCTGACGAAATTTATGCTTGGACTATTGATTTTAGACGCTTACAACCAGGAGACAGGTTTAAAGTAATTTATACTGATAAGTATATTGATGACAGTATTTATGCAGGTGTGCATAATATTAAAGCTGCCTTTTTTGAACATAACAAAGAGCCTTTTTACGCATTTCAGTTTGAAACAGATTCTACTAAAGGTATTAAAGATTACTTTAACGAAGAAGCCAAAAACCTAAGAAGAGCCTTTTTAAAAATGCCTGTTAAGTATGGTAGATTGTCTTCTCGCTATAATTTAAAAAGACGTATAGCCTATTACGGTTATAAAATTAGACCTCACAAAGGAACAGACTTTGCTGCTCCTGTTGGTACTGAAATTATGGCAACAGCAAATGGTACTGTAACTGAATCTAGACGAAAAGGAGGAAATGGTAATTATGTTAAGATTAGGCATAATGCAACCTACTCTACCCAATACTTGCACATGAGCAGACGAAAAGTAAAAGTAGGCGACTATGTAAAGCAAGGCGACGTTATCGGTTGGGTAGGAATGACAGGTAATACTGGAGGACCACACGTATGTTATCGTTTTTGGAAAAACGGAAAACAAGTAGATCCTTTTAGAGAAAAACTACCTGAAGCTGAGCCAATTTCTGATAGCTTAAAGGTTAGATATTTAGAATACATAAAACCAATAAGAACCCAATTGGATAATATTCTATTTGAAGAACAAGAACCTGAAATCGAATTAGCAATAGAGGACGATATAATATCATAAGTATATAATGGCACTAAAAACAATCAACCCTACAACTACAAAATCTTGGAAAAAATTAGAAGAGCATTTTAACAATGTTAAAGATGTTCACATGAAGCAATGGTTTGCTCAAGATGCAGAAAGAGCAAATAAAATGACCGTAAAATGGGAAGATTTTTATGTAGACTATTCTAAAAACAGAATAACTGAAGAAACGCTAAACCTTTTACTAGAGTTAGCTAATGAAGTTGATTTAAAAGATGCTATTTCAAAATATTTTGAAGGCGATATCATTAACGAAACCGAAGGAAGAGCGGTACTTCATACTGCTTTAAGGGCTCCAAAAACAGCTGAGGTTTTTGTAGATGGAGAAAATGTTATCCCAGAAATTTATAGTGTTAAAGAAAAGATTAAAGATTTCACTAATAAAATTGTTAATGCCGAATTAAAAGGATATACAGGAAAAGGTTTTACTGATGTTGTAAACATTGGTATAGGTGGTTCCGATTTAGGTCCTGCAATGGTAGTCGATTCTTTGTCATATTATAAAAATCATTTAACAACGCATTTTGTAAGTAATGTAGATGGAGATCATGTTAATGAAGTTATCAAAAACTTAAATCCAGAAACAACACTATTTGTTATAGTGTCCAAAACATTCACTACACAAGAAACGCTTTCTAACGCAACAACTATTAGAAAATGGTTTTTAGAAAAAGCACCAAATAATGCTGTTGCTAAACATTTTGTAGCTGTATCTACAAATATTGAAAAAGTAAAAGCTTTTGGTATTGACGAGAACAATATTTTCCCAATGTGGAATTGGGTAGGTGGTCGTTTTTCGCTTTGGAGTGCTGTAGGACTATCAATTAGTTTGTCGGTTGGTTTTGAAAACTTTGATAAACTGCTTCAAGGAGCTCATAAAATGGATGAGCATTTTAAGACTGAAGACTTTGATAAAAACATACCTGTAATTGCAGGCTTGCTAAGTGTGTGGTACAATAACTTTTTTAATGTAGAAACCGAAGCGATTATCCCTTATACACAATACTTAAACCAGTTTGCTACCTATTTGCAACAAGGTATAATGGAAAGTAATGGAAAAAGTATTGACAGAAGCGGAGAACCTGTAAACTACCAAACAGGAACTATTATTTGGGGAGAACCAGGAACTAATTCGCAGCACGCATTTTTTCAATTAATACATCAAGGTACAAAAATAATTCCTGCAGAATTTATAGGTTTTGCTAAATCTTTACACGGTAATCAAGACCATCAAGATAAGTTAATATCTAACTTTATTGCGCAAACCGAAGCCTTGTTAAATGGTAAATCAAAAGAGCAAGTAATTGCTGAAGGTGCTCCTGAAAAATTAGTGCCTTTTAAAATATTTGAAGGGAACAAGCCTACAACTACAATTTTAATAAACCAATTAACACCTGAAAGCTTAGGAAAGCTAATTTCATTATACGAGCATAAAATATTCGTTCAAGGTGTAATTTGGAACATTTTTAGCTACGATCAGTTTGGTGTAGAGCTTGGTAAACAACTAGCAAATACAATTTTAAAAGACATTGACGAAAAAGAAATTGTTAATAAACACGATGCATCTACGCTTAACCTTTTAAAATTCTACAAAAATTTAACATAAAAATTGTTAAAAAGTTCTTGATAGTTTAAAGGCGTTAATAACTGATAACCTCAATATTATAGGTAACTTATATCGGTTTAATTCTTAACATTTAGGTAATATATTATTTCCTTTAATGCGTAATTTTGCCAAAAAACTAATTCAAATTTTTTAATAATTCAGTATGAAAAAAATTACTCAATTTTTATCGATTGTCGTACTAATGCTTTTTACGACAATTGCTTTTTCGCAAAGTACTATCACAGGAAAGGTTGTTGATGGTGACATGAATGCGCCACTTCCTGGTGCAAACATTATTGTGAAAGGAACTTCGAATGGAGCAACCACAGATTTTGATGGTAACTTTACATTAAAATCAGATTCTAGCTCTGGAGAGGTAATAATCACTTATGTAGGTTACATAAGTCAAACAATTCCTTTTAATGGAGATGTAGATTTAGGAACAATCACTTTACTGTCTAGCGAAGTAGGATTAGATGAAATTATGATTGTTGCTTCTGTAGCTGTAGACAGAAAAACACCAGTTGCAGTATCGACAATTAAAGCCGAAGAAATTTCTTTAAAGTTAAGTACACAAGAATTTCCAGAAGTTTTAAAAGCCACACCAGGTGTTTATGCAACAAGAGCTGGTGGTGGATATGGTGACGGACGTATTAATTTACGTGGATTTACATCTGAGAACGTAGCTGTAATGATTAACGGTGTTCCTGTAAACGATATGGAGAACGGAGCAGTATATTGGAGTAACTGGGCAGGTTTAGGAGATGTAACTTCTAGTATGCAAGTTCAAAGAGGTCTAGGAGCATCTAAAGTAGCAGTAGCATCTGTTGGTGGAACAATAAACATTCTTACTAAAACGACTGACGCTGTTAAAGGTGGTAATTTTTATACAAGTATAGCTAATGATGGATACCTTAAATATGGTATGACTTATTCAACAGGATTAAGTGAAAAAGGGTTTGCTGCAACTGTAAGTGCATCTAAAATATCTGGAGATGGTTATGTTGATGGAACAGAGTTCTCTGGATACAATTATTTCGTTAGCTTATCACAACAGCTATCAGATGATCATAGATTATCTTTTACAGCTTTTGGTGCGCAACAAGAACATGGTCAACGTTACAATCGTTCAACGATTTCTGAATTAAGAATGACTGACTCAGGACCAAGAAAAGCTAATAAAGATTGGGGTTATAAAAATGGAGAGGTTTATCACCAATCATTTAACTTTTACCACAAGCCACAAATTTCATTAAATCACTTATGGACAATTAATGATGATTCAGCATTATCAACTGCGCTTTATGCATCTTTTGGTTCTGGAGGAGGACGAAGAGACGAAGGTTCAAAAATTGGTTCAGATGATTACAGAATAGGATCTGCTGGTTTACAACCAATTGATTTTGATAGAATTGTTGAAGAAAATATTGCAAATGGTGTAAATGGATCTTCAGATATTATCTCATCTTCTAGAAACTCTCACGAATGGTATGGAATCTTATCTACTTATAAAAATAAGATTAATGATAAGTTAACTATCTCAGGAGGATTTGATGGTCGTTATTATATCGGATCACATTGGTATGAAGTAGATGACTTATTAGGAGGTCAATTTTATTTAGATAACGAAACAGACACGTTTGCTTTTGGTAAGCCTCTAGGTGTTGGTGATAAATATAATAAAGATTACGATGGAATCGTAGTAAGATATGGGCTTTTTGGTCAAGCAGAATACCAAGTAAACGAGAAATTTAATGTATTTATGGCTGCTGATGTATCTAACAGTAACTACAAGCAAAAAGAGTACATGAATAACACTATTACAGGAAGTAGATCATCAGATGCAGTAAACTTTCTAGGTTTTGGAGTGAAAGGTGGAGGAAACTACAATATTGATGGTAATCATAATGTTTTTGCAAATATTGGTTATTTTGAAAGAGCACCATTCTTAGATGCTGTTTTCTTAGATGAAGATGGAATAGATGCTAACAAAGATGCTGAAAATGAAAAAGTATTTAGTGCTGAGCTTGGTTACGGTTTCCGTGGTGAAAAATTAAGCGCTAATGTTAACGTTTACTATACTAAATGGTTAGATAAAACATTAAGTGGATCAATAGGTACAGGAGAAAATATTTTCTTTTATAACTTATTAGGTATCGATGCATTACATCAAGGTGTTGAAGTAGATGTAAGATATAAAGCTACAGATAACTTAACCTTAACAGGTATGGCATCTCTAGGGGACTGGAAATGGAAAAGTAACGTATCAGCAAGTATCAGAGACCAAGCAGGTGAAGAAGTAGATGTTGTAGAAGTATTTGCTAAAGACCTTAAGGTAGGTGATGCAGCACAAACTACATTTGCTCTTGGTGCAGATTATAAAATCGCAGCAAAATCAAACATTTATGTAGATTATAACTTTGCAGGAGATAACTATGCTTCTTATGATGTAACTAACAGAGCAAGTAGTGACTTACCAAACGTATGGAAATTACCAGATTTTGGTTTGTTTGATTTAGGTGCTAGACATACTTTTGAAATGGGACAGTTTGAAGCTACTTTAACCGGTAAAATAAACAACGTATTCAATACAGAATATGTATCTGATGCTAATGACATTAACGGAACAGCTAATGCAGCTCAAGTTTATTTTGGACCTGGTAGAACATATAGTGTAGGATTAAAAGTTAATTTTTAAAAAATAATTAAAATGAAAAGAATAATTTATTGTTTAGTATTATTGGGCTTAACCATTACTGGTTGTGACCCAATGGAAGACGTTTATCAAGAGACCGCTACAGAGGCAGACCCTATAATAGGTTCTGATAACTATACACTAACAAGTGATGATTATGCTGAACTAGAATTAGACTTTGGCAATTTTAGCTCTATTGATGATGCTAGAACTATGTTACCAGGGTTTTTAGCTGAAAAGTACCCATTTTGGGGAGAAGGCTCATCAGTTGTAGTTGGTTATAAATTGTATGTAGGAAACGCTGAAGGTGTAAGTGATTTTACTGGAGCTGATATTTATGAATTTACAAATTCTGATTATGCTACAACTGGTAGTGATGCTTTTGGGTTTTATCCAAATGTAAATGCTACTAATGAAATCCCTACAGTGTTAGACGCACAAATCGCTAGTCCAACCGAAGGACAAATAGTTTTAGCTAAATATGACCAATACACAGAAACTCCAGAAGTAGGTTTAGCTGATTTAGTAGCTTACAACTTTGAAGGAAGCATGGAAGGATGGACTGTAGCTGAAGAATCAGGAGCTGATGAGGTTTGGACTTCTCAATCAGGATATGTTCAAGGTAATGGATATTTTGGAACTCAAATAGCTAATGAAGAGTGGTTAGTATCGCCTTCAATTGATTTATCAGGAGAAAGTGATTTGAAATTCCAAATTACCCAAGAGTTAGATTTCGCTGGAGATACATCTTTAATCAAAATCTTAGTTTCAACTGATTATACTGATGATGTTTTAACTGCAACTTGGGATGAAATTACTTTAGCTAACCCAGCAACAGGTGATATGGCTTCTTCTGAAGATTATGATTTTTCAGCTTATGATGGAGAAACAATTAACGTAGCATTTAGATATGAGTCAACTGATAGTGATGCTGCAAGATGGAGAATTGCAAACTTAAAAATTAAAACATTAGGAGCTACTGGAAATACAAATTCTAAAGGAGAATACTTTATGTATACAGGAGGTTCTTGGGAGGCTGTTGAAGGTGTTTATTATTTAAGTTCCGCTGATTTTGATTCTATGGGAGAAGGTTCAGGACAACCAGGTCAGTACGATAACTTTAGTAGTTCAATATCACCAGATGACTATCTGCCTACTTTCCTAGGGTTAACTTTCCCATATGCCCAAGAAGAGGACGAGTTATTTGTAATCTATGATTACTATTCAAGCTCTAGTGGAGCTCAAATAAGAGGTAATCTTTATACAGTGACTGGTGGTGTTTGGACAGGACATGAAAGTGTTATTGACACAACTTTACAGTTTGGTTTTGAAGATGGTGTTTGGGTACCTGATAATACTATAAGATATGCGATGACTACTGATGATTATGCTACTATAGTAGCTGCTTTAGCAGATCAATATCCATCTGCGACATCTAGTATGGAGAACTATGGAAATATGGATAGAAGAGCAGGTAATCCTGCTGAATGGACTAATCCTATGGTTTTAGATGCAATAAATGTTGTTTTGGATGCTTTAAACCCATCAGCTGAAGAAGAGCAAAAGTATGTAGTTACTATTGACGTATATAACGGAAGTAACACTACTGAAGATTTTGCAGTTATTAAAATAGGAGGAGAGTGGATTTATCAAGAATAATATATTCTTTTCTTTAAATAAAAAACGCCTATCATAAATTATGATAGGCGTTTTTTATTTTATTGCCTCCATTTTATGGTTTCCATTATGTGCTTAATGTCGTTTTTTAAATACACAGCAGCAGGATAAATGGAGTCGTAATTAGGTTTTGCATAAAAGTAAAGTGACCCTGTTAAAAAGTGATTAATGCTATCAGTAACATAAAACTGAGATTGCGATGCAGCATTACCACCAACTTCGTAAAACATTCCAAAAACGCTTTGCTTTTCATTCTCATAAGGCTGTTCAACGATTTCATCAGCTTTACTAACATGTTTTAGAGTTAAACTTTGAGCATCTCTTAGTAAATTGTTTAAGTTGTCTTCGGTAACTTTTTTATAGGTAAGATAGATAGTTCCTTTCATTGAAGGATAGTTTATATCAATACCATAAGCATTTCTATTCTCGTCAATTTTAATTGAAGAAATACTATCAGAAAGTGTATTTTTTTCAAATGAAAACGGAAGAATAGTGTTTGTGCGCTTATACTCAGCAGCAGGATAATCTAAACGAAGATAACCATTAGGTTTTGGTACTGGGTCATCACCACAAGACATGCATAAACTTGCTAATACAGGTAAAATGAGTTTCTTCATTAATCTAATATTGTAAACTTTACTTGTTTTATTCTCTTTTTGTCAAGAGCTTCAATAGTGAAAACGTAGTTTTTGAAATTTATTTTACTTCTCACTCTTGGAAATATACCAGAAATCTCTAGGACAAAGCCTGCAACAGTTTCAGCTTCTCCTTTAAACTCTTCAAAGTCTGAGTCGTCTTCTAACGAGATAATTCTATAAAAATCCTTTAAAGGTGTTTTGCCTTCAAATAAAAAGTTTTTATCATCAATTATGGTGTAAATAAGGTCTTCATCGTCAAACTCATCACTAATATCGCCAACTATTTCCTCAATAACATCTTCTAAAGAGACCAACCCTGATGTGCCTCCATACTCATCAACCACAACAGCAAGATGTACTTTTTTAGTTTGAAATTCAACCATTAAATCATCTAGTTTTTTATTCTCAGGAACAAAAAATGGTTCGCGTAGCAAACTAGTCCAATCAAACTGCTTTCGGTCAATATATGGCAATAAATCTTTTACATATAAAATACCTACAACAGTATCTATGCTTTCTTTGTAAACAGGAATTCTAGAATATCCATTTTTTACAATTTCAGGAATAATTTCGGAGTATTTCTGTTCAGAATTAAGCGCGAAAATATCCATTCTTGGTCGCATAACTTGTTTGGTGTCGGTGTTTCCAAAAGAAACGATTCCTTGTAGTATTTTATGTTCTTCGGTAGTGGTGTCTTGTTCGCTAGTAAGTTCTAAAGCTTGTGAGAGCTGGTCTACACTAATGTTGGATTTTTGTTTTCCAAGCCTATTTTGAATAGTAATGGTAATAAAACGCATAGGCATACTCACAGGTGTAAAAACAACATCTAAAAAGCGCAAAGGAACAGCCATAAAAGATGAAAATTTCACCCTATTTCTACTCGCATAAATTTTAGGAAGAATTTCACCAAATAGTAAAATTAAAAAGGTAATGACCACCACTTCTAATAAAAAACGTACCCAAGGGACTTGTATACTTTGAAATAAACTTTCTCCTAAATAAGCAAACAAGATTACAATACCAATGTTTATAAAATTGTTAGCAACAAGTATGGTTGCCAAAAGTTTTTTTGGGCGTTCCAAAAGGTTAGAAATTATATTGAAAGTGTTAGGTTTTTCGTCTAAACCTGTATCAATATCAGATCGTGTTAAAGAGAAAAAAGCAACTTCGGCTCCAGAGATAAGTGCAGAGCAAATTAGCAAAACTACAAGCAGAATAATTCCCGAAATTAACGGAAGGTTTACTGAAATTAATGTTATTATTAAACTCGAGGGTTCAGGGTCCAATTCTAAAAAATTTGGTTAAACATAATTAAAATGGCAAATCATCATTATCATCAACCATTGGTTCAGAACTACTATTGGCAGTTGGTTGTGGTTTTTGTGGTTGAGGTGTAGGGCTGTTTTGTTGAGATTCGCTTTTAGTAGTTAAAAACGTAAAGTCTGTACATTGTATTTCGGTTGAATACCTGTCCATACCTTTATCGTCTTGCCACTTTCTAGTTTTTATACGACCCTCAACATAAATTCTATCACCTTTGGTTAAATATTTTTCGCAAATTTCAGCAGCTTTATTTCTAACCACTATATTATGCCATTCAGTATTAGTAACCCTTTCGTTAGTTTGCTTGTTGGTGTAGGTTTCGTTAGTAGCCAAAGGAAAACGACCAACACAGTTTCCACCTTCAAAATAATGCAGTTTTACTTCATCTCCCAAATGCCCAATGAGCATTACTTTATTTAAGGTTCCAGACATAATTAAAATTAAAATTTAAGTTAGCAAAATTAGCCATTTTAAAATGACTTTTTTAAAAGTAATAAAAAAATATGAGTCTTTACTAAACAGGAAAATTAAAATCGTTTAAAAAGTTACTTATTAAAACTGGAGTAGGATAATTGTGTAACTCAGTAATATAAATTCCGTCTTTAGGCAAGGTGTCAACTTCAATGATCCAAAATTTAGTATGTAAATGTTGATGCGATAGTTTATGTATAATTTCAGTCTCATTATATAATGTAAAGTCATAACGCTGACCATTAAAAAAACCTTTAACCAAAGGATGTGTTTTAAAATCGTCAACACTTAAACTAGATTTAGTTTCAACTAATGGAAATTGATAAAGGTTTTTCCATATTCCTTTACCTATTCGTTTATTGAAAACAGTTTTTTTATCAGAAGAGATACACACCAAAAAGTTAAAGTGCTTTTTACTTACTTTAGTTTTCTTGAGTTTAACAGGTAGTTTAGAAATGGTATCATTTTTTAAAGCTTCACAACTAGAGTTAAAAGGACAACGAGTACACTCAGGGTTTTTAGGCTTACATTGTGTAGCACCAAACTCCATTATGGCTTGGTTAAAATCAGCAGGATTATTGGTATCAATAAGCTCTGTTGCCAAAGCCTTAAAAGTTTTAAAGCCTTCGGTAGTATTTATTGGAGTCTCAATACCATAGTGTCTAGATAAAAATCGATATACGTTACCATCTACAACAGCAGTAGGTTCATTAAAACAAATTGAAGCTATTGCACTTGCGGTATAATCTCCTACACCTTTTAATTTAAGTAGCTCCTTGTATGTGTTAGGGAAAATCCCATTTAGTTCGTTTACAATATATTTTGCAGTGAAATGAAGATTTCGGGCTCTAGAGTAGTAACCTAAACCTTGCCATAGTTTTAAAACCTCTTCTTCACTAGCATTAGCTAAGTCGAAAACAGTAGGAAAATTAGTAACAAAAGCTTCATAATATGGTAAACCTTGCTTAATTTGAGTTTGCTGCAAAATTATTTCCGATAACCAAATGTAATATGGGTTTTTGGTTTTTCGCCATGGAAGTTCGCGCTTATTTGCTGAATACCAATTAGTTAAAATTTCTTTAAAATTCATTTAAATTTCTAAATATTGACAAAAATAAATCTTTACAACGTTAAATTTTAATTAATTAGGCTTGAAATATTGAAATTAAAATTCCTATATTTGCATCCCTTATAATTAATAGTAACCCAAAAATTAAATAACTATGACTAAAGCTGATATAGTAGCTAGAATTTCTGACAAGTTAGGAATTGAAAAAGGAGATGTACAAGCAACAGTAGAGACATTCATGGAAGAAGTAAAAACCTCATTAGAAGGTGGTGACAATGTTTACCTAAGAGGTTTTGGAAGTTTTATTATCAAAACAAGAGCAGAAAAAACAGGAAGAAACATTTCTAAGAATACAACAATTAAAATTCCTGCTCACAACATACCAGCATTTAAGCCTGCTAAAGTATTTGTAGAAGGTGTAAAGACAAATGTTGAAGTTAACTAAGACATTATAAAATAAATATTAATTAAAAAAGACAACAATTTATGCCAAGTGGTAAAAAAAGAAAAAGACACAAGGTAGCTACGCACAAGCGTAAAAAAAGACGTCGCGCTAATCGACACAAAAAGAAATAAAGTTGAAAAAGTAGTTTTTAAGCTACTTTTTCAATTTTTTAAAACAAACGTTCTTTGATATAAAATCCATAATACTTTACGTTTACCTTCGTAAAATATGGATTTAACGGATTTAACATCCTGTGTCAAAAAATAAAGTACAATCCATCTATCGTGGTCATTTATGACCATGGTGGATTTAAATTTACAATATGGAGAATGAATTGATTATAAGATCGAGTTCAGATATTGTTGATTTTGCCTTATTAAAAGATGGAAAACTTATTGAATTACATAAAGATGAAGAGGATAACAACTTCTCGGTTGGTGATGTGTTTATAGCCAAAATACGTAAAGTTGTTCCTGGTTTAAATGCTGCATTTGTTAATGTAGGTTATGAAAAAGATGCATTTTTGCATTATCATGATTTAGGACCAAAATTACCTTCACTTTTAAAATTCGTAAAACGTGTAAGCACAGGAAAACACACAGATTTTTTACTCAAAAACTTTCAGTTTGAAAAGGATATTGATAAAAACGGAAGCGTTACTAACGCTTTAAAGTCCAATCAATCAATATTAGTACAAATTGTAAAAGAACCAATTTCAACCAAAGGACCTCGCATTAGTAGTGAGTTGTCCATAGCTGGTCGTTATATTGTTTTAGTACCATTTTCTGATAGAATTTCAATTTCTCAAAAAATTGAATCGAAAGAAGAAAAAGATCGTTTAAAACGATTGGTAAAAAGTATAACACCTAAAGGTTTTGGAGTTATAGTTCGTACTGTAGCTGAAGGACAAAAAGTTGCAGAGCTAGATAGAGATTTACAAAACTTACTATCTAGATGGAAAGCAATGTGTAAAAAACTTAACAAAGCACATCACCCAAGCAAAGTACTTGGAGAAATGAACAAAGCCTCTTCTATTTTAAGAGATATATTTAATGATTCATTTTCTAGTATTGTTGTGGATGATGAAGAGTTGTACGTACAAATAAAAGATTATGTGCAAGAAATTGCACCAAAAAAAGAGTCTATAGTAAAGATGTACAAAAATGGCGTACCAGTTTTTGAAAAATTTGGTATAGAACGTCAAATAAAAACATCTTTTGGACGCACAGTATCAATGGCAAAAGGTGCCTACTTGGTTATTGAACATACCGAAGCACTACATGTTATTGATGTAAACAGTGGTAATCGATCTAACAAAGAAAAAAACCAAGAAGACACTGCTCTTGAAGTTAATATGATATCAGCATCTGAAATTGCTCGACAATTGCGTTTACGTGATATGGGAGGAATTATTGTAGTTGATTTTATTGACATGAACAAAGCAGAAAACCGAAAAACACTGTACAATCATCTTCGCGAAGAAATGAAAGATGATAAAGCAAAACATAAGATATTACCTCCGAGCAAGTTTGGGCTAGTACAAATTACCAGACAGCGTGTACGTCCGGAAAGGAATATTAAAACTAAAGAAGAAAACCCTAATGGTAATAATGGTGACGAAATTGAAGCACCAATTAAAATTGTGAATAAAATTACACAAGACCTTGAAAGGATTTTCAATAAAGACTATAAAAAGGTGACTTTAAACACACATCCTTTTATAGCAGCCTTTTTAACTAAAGGTTTTCCATCCATTAGGACAAAATGGTTTATGGAACATAAAAAATGGGTAAAAGTGTTACCTAGAGATGCTTACACATATCTTGAATATCATTTTTTTGACAAAAATGGTAAGGAAATCAAATAATATCTAAAACCCCTTTTCACTATCGTGGAAAGGGGTTTTTTTATTACCATTTTTCAGTTTTATATAGTTTTATGATTTTCCAATTTCCATCTTTTTTCTCATAATAGATATCGTATCCTTGTCCCCAAAGTCCACTTCTACTTAAACCTACTGAACTTATACAAGTACTATCAGAATTAAAATTAACCTTGGAGAATCTGTATAACAAATTATATTCCTTCCAATCGATAGTCTTTTTTAGAACTAGAGTATCAGCTATTACAATATTATGTTTGCTTATCTTGTTTATTGAGTTTTCTAATGTTTTGTTTAAACTTAATTTATTGTCTTTTAATTTTAAAAAATCTTCACTAGAACCTAAACTGATTAAAGGATGAATAGCTACTTCATTCGAACCTTTTTTAAGGAATCCTTTGTTTTTTCACTTATTGAACCTGAAACCAACGAATCATTTACTATTTCAGGTAATGGAGGTAAAGGAAAACTTAAACTATCAACTGTAATACTGATAATTTCTTCAACATTATTATTTAAATCAAAACTCTTATGATTGCAAGAAAAAAATGTTGTAATTCCAATAAGGTATATTATAACTATTCTCAGTCTCATAAGTTTTAAGATTAAAGCAAGAAAGTATCAAGGAGCTGGATTAGGTATTTCAGCATGTACTTGGTCTATTTCTTTAAGGATATCATCAGTTAATGTGATGTGTATACTATCAATGTTTTCTTGTAACTGTTTGGTACTGGTTGCTCCAATAATATTACTGGTTACAAAAGGACGTTGTGTTACAAATGCCAAAGCCATTTGAGCTAATGACATATTGTGGTCTTCAGCAATTTTTAAATAGCGCTTTGTAGCTTCGGTGGATTGTGTGCTACTGTATCTTGCAAATCTTGGAAAGAGATTTAATCGCGCGTTTTCTTCATCTTGTCCTTTTATGTACTTACCAGATAATACACCAAATGCCATTGGCGAGTAGGCTAAAAGCCCTATGTTTTCACGTAATGAAATTTCAGCTAAGTCACCTTCAAAGGTTCTGTTTAATAGTGAATACGCATTTTGTATGGTAATCATTCGTGGTAAATCATGAGTTTTAGAGACTTCTAAATAACGCATAGTTCCCCAAGCTTTTTCGTTTGAAATACCAGCATGTCTAACTTTTCCAGACTTGATAATATCGTCTAAAGTTTCTAAAACCTCATGAAAATTATCACTCCACGCATCAGTAGAATTGTGTTTATAATCTCTTATGCCAAAGGTGTTTGTATGACGCTCTGGCCAATGCAGTTGAAACAAATCAATATAGTCGGTTTTTAATCGTTTTAAACTATTTTCAACCGCTTCATGCAGTGCGTTTTTGCTAAATCCATTAGTTCTTATATGTGCTGTGTAATCTCCTGGTCCAGCAATTTTACTCGCCAAAATAACCTTGTCTCTATTACCAGTTTTTTCAAACCAGTTTCCTATAATTATTTCGGTGTGCGCATAACGTTCAGGTGTTGCTGGTACAGGATATAATTCGGCAGTATCAAAAAAGTTTATGCCATGGTCTAAAGCCATATCCATTTGAGCAAAGCCTTCGTCTTGGGTGTTTTGATTTCCCCAAGTCATTGTGCCCAAACATAGTTTGCTCACTTTTATATCAGTATTTGGGAGTGTAGTGTATTTCATTTTGCTTTTCTTGTCATGCTGAACTTGATTCAGCATCTAATTAAAACTTTTTTTGATAGAGGATTCCTGCTTTCGCAGGAATGACGATTAAATGTCATTCAATAGCTTAGAAATCTCGTCTAACTTTGGTGTTAAAATTACTTCAATTCTTCTGTTCTTCGCTTTTCCTTCAGCAGTATCATTGCTTGCAACAGGTGCAAACTCTCCACGTCCTGCAGCAGTTAAATTTTCAGGGTTTATTGAAGGGTTTTCTCTTAAAATAGTAACGATAGCAGTTGCTCGTTTTGTTGATAAGTCCCAGTTACCACTAAGTTGACCACTACCTGTATAAGGAACATTATCGGTATGTCCTTCAATAAGGATAGCAATTTCAGGGTTCTCAGCTAAAACGCTACCAAGTTGTTTTACAGCTTCTCGTCCGTTAGCACCAACAGCCCAACTACCAGATTGGAACAACAGCTTGTTTTCCATAGACACATATACTTTTCCGTCGCGTTGCTCAACAGTTAAGCCTTTACCTTCAAAATTAGTTAACGCTTTTGAAATAGCGTCTTTTAAGCGTGTCATGGCAGCATCTTTAGAGGCTATCACATTTTCAAGTTCAGCTACACGTTGCGATCTACTTTCCAGTTCTTTTTTCAATTTTTCCAAACGTTCGTTTTCGGCAGCAAGTGCTTGCTCTTTAGCTTCTAGTTGCGCTAACAATTCTCTATTCTTTTTTGAGTTTGCTGCAATAGCTGAGGAGCTATTCTTTTCTAAAGCATCATAAGATTCTTTTAAGTTGTCGAGATTGGTTTTTGTAGCGTCATAATCGGTTTGCAATTTATCACGCTGAGCAACAGTTGCGTCGTAATCTTTTTTAAGTTTTGCCAAATCGTTTTGAGCTTTGTTTAAAGCATCAGACAAACTTTTGTTCTCACTGGATAACGCTCTGTTTTCCTTTTTTAAATCGGCATATTTGTTTTCTAAATCAGTATAGATTTTTTTAGATACACATGATGTTGTTAAGGTTAGTGTAAGTGCTATTAACGACAATTTTTTAAGCATAGATATTTTTTATTTATTTGTTAATGTGTGTTTTTGACTGCTGACTGCCTACTGATAACTAAGCATCAATTTCTAATAAAATAGGACAATGGTCACTATGAACAGCGTCAGATAGTATAACGCTTCGTTTTATGTTTTCTTGTAGAGGTTCGGTTACCATAGCATAATCTAGTCGCCAACCTTTGTTATTGGCTCTTGCATTGGCTCTATAACTCCACCAAGTATATTCTTGTTTTTCAGGATGTAAATGTCTGAAAGAATCTATAAAACCACTATTGATAAAATTGCCTAACCATTCGCGTTCTTCGGGCAAAAATCCTGAGACACCTTTCATTTTAGGATTGTGAATGTCAATTTCTTCATGGCAAATATTATAATCACCACACACTACAAGGTTAGGGAAGGCTTCGCGTAATTCATTTAAATACTCATGAATCATGTTCATGTATTCAAATTTATGGGCTAACCTATCATCATTGGTTCCTGAAGGTAAATACATACTCATTACTGAAACACCATTAAAATCGGCTCTAATGTTTCTGCCTTCAAAGTCCATAGATTCTATTCCTGTACCAAACTCTACATGATCAGGTTTTATCTTGCTAAGTATAGCAACACCACTGTAGCCTTTTTTTTGAGCACTAAACCAATAGTTGTGAGTGTAACCTGCTTCTTCAAAAATATCTAAATCCAATTGCTCTTTTAAAGCTTTTATTTCCTGAAGGCAAACAACGTCAGGATTTGCAATTTTTAACCAATCTATAAACCCTTTATTTAATGCTGCTCTTATACCATTGACGTTATAGGAAATAATCTTCATTGAATCGTTTTTTTGAATTTTAGCTAAAATAAATAATACTGTACTTTTACACTAAAATTTTATGGAGCTTTTAACTATAAAATATTTTTGTGTTTAAAGAGTTTTAGGTACTGATGAAAATTGCTATTGCTTGTGTGTGTGTTTTAATGTCTTTTTGTGCTTTAGCGCAAGAATCGACCTCTAATTACAGAACCAAAAAAGTAGCAGTAAGTGATACCATAAAAATTGATACTGTAAGCATTAACTCTAGCAAGTTTGTGTTAAAGACTAAAACTAATGTGGTTATTGATAGCTCTAAGTACAAAGTCGATTTTTCTAAAGCGCTTTTAACTTTTAACGCTCCTTTAGAAACTGATACGCTTGTTATTGAATACTTGCGTTTTCCTGAGTTTATGACTCGTAAGTATTTTCAGTTAGATGACAATATTATTGTCAATAACACCAATGATACACAACGGTTGTATAGGTTGCAACAATCTACACTACAAAATAATTTCACACCTTTTGACGGTTTAAATACTTCAGGTAGTATCTCCAGAGGTGTTACTATTGGTAACAACCAAAACTCAGTATTAAACAGTGAATTGGATTTACAAATCACAGGTAAATTGAACGATAAAGTCTCGCTACGAGCATCAATACAAGATGCGAATATACCTTTGCAAGAGAGTGGATATTCGCAACGATTAGATGAGTTTGACCAAGTGTTTATTGAGTTGTTTAGTGACAATTGGAACATTAGAGCAGGAGATATCGATTTGGTTAACAACAGTAGCTATTTTGCCAATTTTACTAAGCGAGTACAAGGATTGCTGGTTAATGTGGATTTAGAACACCTTAACTCTAAAACCAATTTTTTTGCTTCAGGTGCTTTGGTAAGAGGACAGTTTACAACCAGCAAGTTTACAGCTCAAGAAGGTAACCAAGGTCCTTATAAACTTAGAGGACCAAATAACGAGTTGTTTGTGCTTATTGTTTCTGGCAGCGAAACGGTTTATGTTAATGGAATTCCGGTTGAACGTGGAGAAGACAAAGACTATATCATAGATTATAATGCTGGTGAGATCATTTTTAACTCAACCTATCCTATTACTTCTGAAATGCGTATCACTGTCGATTATCAGTTTAGTGAACGTAATTTTTCTCGTTTTACAGCGTATGGAGGTGGAAGTTATGAAACTGAAAAGCTAAAGTTAGGTGTTTCGGTGTATTCCGAAGTGGATGCTAAAAATCAACCCTTGCAGCAAAACCTATCTAACGAACAAAAGCAAATATTGGCCGATGCAGGTGATGATAGCTCCTTAATGGTTGCGCCTTCTGATGTTCCTGAAAATTACAGTGAAAATCGAATTTTGTACAAAAAGGAACTCATTAATGGTGTTGAAGCCTTTGTGTTTTCAAACAATCCTGATGACGAGTTGTTTAATGTGAAATTCTCGTTGGTTGGTGATAATCAGGGAAATTACATTATAATAAATAGTAATGCTATTAATAACATTTACGAATATATACCACCAGTAAATGGTGTTCCACAAGGAAATTATGAGCCTGTTGTGCAGTTGATAGCACCTACAAAATTGCAGATAGCAGTACTGAATGCAACATATAAACCAACTGAGAAAACAGATGTATATTTTGAAGTAGCAGGAAGCAAAAACGATCTCAATTTATTTTCGGGTTTAGATGATGCTAATAACGATGGGTTTGCTGCTAAATTGAAAGTGAACCAAAAACTGATACAAACCGATAGCCTTTGGAACTTAAATGCTTATGTAGATGCAGATATTATCCAGGAGAATTTTAAAACCATTCAACGTTTGTATTATGCCGAATTTAATAGAGATTGGAACCTCGAAGACCCACTTGGTAATCAAAACCTGTTGAGTTCAGGAGTAGAATTATTTCATCCTAAAAAAGGAATTGCAAATTATAAGTTTGAACATTTAGGGTTTTCTGAAAACTTCACAGGAAACCGTCACAGCCTTTTGGCTAATTTGAATTTTAAAGGTTTAAATGTATTTACAAATACAAGCATAACCAAGAGTGATAACACAATTTCAGATTCTAGGTTTTTTAGGTCATTTAATCGTGCGGTGTATGGTTTTAACAAACAATGGGTTGGTGCCAAATTAGCTTCAGAAGAGAACAAACAACGCGAAAAACTATCAGGTAATTTCACTAATTTAAGTCAGCGCTTTACGTCTTACGAAGTGTTTACAGGTATTGGTGATAGTACAAATGTGTTTGTTGAATTGGGTTATAAACACAGGGTTAATGACAGTTTAAGGGTTGAAGGACTTAAGCGTGTAAACAGTTCAAACACGTATTATATTAAGTCAAAGTTGATACAAAATGATAATACCAATTTAGGAGTTTATGTTAATTACCGAAAATTAAAATGGGTAGATGAAGCTGTTGAAGATGAGCAGTCCTTGAACTCTAGGGTTAGCTACAACCAAAACTTGTTTAAAAATATAGTACAATGGAACACTATTTTTGAGACCAATTCAGGAACATTACCACAACAAGATTTTACTTATGTTGAAGTTGAAGCAGGACAAGGTAGCTACACTTGGATTGATTATAATAACAATGGTATTCAAGAGCTCAACGAGTTTGAAGTGGCGCAATTTCAAGATGAAGGAAATTATATACGCGTGTTATTGCCTAATCAGGTATTTATAAAAACACATCAAAATAGGTTGAGTCAAACCATAACGTTAAATCCGCAGCAATGGTCAGTTTCCGAAAATAAATCCAAAAAGTTCTGGTCTCATTTTTACAATCAAACCGCATTTTTAATTGACCGAAAGTTGAGAAAAGAAGGCAATGATTTTAATTTAAATCCTTTTGAAGAAGATGAAAACAACCAATTGGCAGTTAATAAGAGCATAAGGAATGTGTTGTTTTTTAATAGAGGAAAACAGCGTTTTACAACATCTTACACATTCTTGTCTAATAGCAATAGAACAGTGCTTTCAATAGGATTTCAACAAAATAAATTAAAGAGCCATCAGTTTAATTTTAATCATAAATTCGGGAAAAGCTGGTTGCTTAACATGACTTCGGCTATTGATGTCAATGAGAGCGAAAGTGAAAATTACAGCTCAAGAAATTATACCATTGACGAAGTAAGGTTTAACCCAAAGTTGTCATATTTATTCAATGAAAATGCAAGTTTTGATGTGTTTTACCAATACACTTCAAAAGACAATACTATTGGTAATATGGAAACCTTACTTCAAAACAATTATGGAATTTCTTTTACGTACAATAACGCGCAAAAAATTTCACTTACAGGTGAAGTCAATTTGTTTCAAAACACTTTTGAGGGTAATGCCAATACACCTGTGAGTTATCAAATGCTAGAAGGCTTACAGCCAGGGAAAAACTTTACTTGGAGTTTGCTGGCTCAAAAGAAGTTGACTAAGTTTTTAGATTTGAATTTAAACTACTTTGGAAGAAAAACCGAAACCTCCAAGACCATTCATACAGGAACAGTACAGTTGAAAGCTTATTTTTAAAAAAAATGCTCAAACTAAATTTGTTTGAGCATTTAATATTGTAAAAAAAAATTACATTTTCATTAACCACTCACGAACATCAACTTCTTTTTTGATAATGTCTCTTAACTCAGAAACCTTAACGCGCTTTTGCTCCATAGTGTCTCTATGACGAATTGTAACTGTATTGTCTTCTAAACTTTCTCCATCTACAGTAATACAAAATGGCGTACCAGCAGCATCTTGTCTTCTGTAACGTTTACCTACAGCATCCTTTTCATCATAAAATACGTTGAAGTCCCATTTTAGGTCATCAACAATAGCCTTAGCCATATTTGTTAAAGCTTCATCTTTTCTTACTAATGGTAGTATAGCAGCTTTTGTAGGTGCTAAAACAGCAGGAAGTTTCAACACATCGCGTTTTGAACCATCTTCTAATTCTTCTTCTACTAAAGCGTTTGAAAACACTGCTAAGAACATTCTGTCAAGTCCAATAGACGTTTCTAGAACATAAGGCACGTAGCTTTTACCTTCTTCGTGGTCAAAATACTGTAGCTTTTTACCAGAGTATTCTTCGTGTTGTTTTAAATCAAAATCTGTACGCGAGTGGATGCCTTCTAGTTCTTTAAATCCGAATGGGAATTTAAATTCAATATCAGTAGCAGCATCAGCGTAGTGTGCTAATTTTTCATGATCATGGAAACGATAGTTGTCTTCGCCTAAACCTAAAGATTTATGCCATTTTAAGCGTGTGTCTTTCCAATAGTCGAACCATTCTTTTTGAGTTCCTGGTTTTATGAAAAATTGCATTTCCATTTGTTCAAACTCACGCATTCTAAAAATAAATTGTCTTGCAACAATTTCGTTTCTAAATGCTTTTCCTGTTTGGGCAATTCCAAAAGGAATTTTCATACGTCCTGTTTTTTGAACGTTTAGAAAGTTTACAAAAATACCTTGAGCTGTTTCAGGACGCAAGTACAAATCCATTGCACTTTCAGCAGAAGCACCTAGTTTGGTACCAAACATAAGGTTAAATTGCTTTACATCTGTCCAGTTACGACTTCCTGTAAGTGGGTCGGCAATTTCCAATTCTTCTATCAACGCTTTTACATCAGCTAAATCTTCATTTTCTAAAGATTTTGCAAGACGCGATAAGATAGTATCAATTTTTTCTTGATACCCTAAAACACGTTGATTTGTGGTAATAAATTCTTGTTTATTAAATGCGTCACCAAAACGTTTTTCTGCTTTAGCAACTTCTTTATCTATTTTAGCTTCAATTTTGGCACAGTAGTCTTCAACAAGCACATCAGCTCTGTAGCGCTTTTTAGAGTCTTTGTTGTCAATTAATGGGTCGTTAAAAGCATCGACGTGTCCTGAGGCTTTCCAAGTAGTTGGATGCATAAATATTGCAGCATCAATACCTACAATATTATCGTGCATTTGTACCATGGCTTTCCACCAATAGTCACGTATGTTTTTTTTGAGTTCGGCTCCATTTTGTGCATAATCATATACAGCACTTAAACCGTCGTATATTTCACTACTTTGGAATACGTATCCATACTCCTTTGCGTGTGATATAACCTTTTTAAATTGATCGTCGTTGTTTGCCATGATGCAAAAATAAAAAACCGCACCAACTAACGGAACGGTTTTTCAAAAAATAAAATTAGTTAGTTAATTAAGCTCTATTTTGGTGGAACCTAAATGATGATTTTTGTGAAACACATTAATGTGATAGGTGCCTTTTGTTAAAGGTTGATCGTCATTATCAGTGTCTATTGACAGTGTGACATCCATATCATTATTTTGGTAATTAACCACTTCTTTAAGACTGTAGATTAATAGCGAATTTCCAAAATCAATTGAGCCTTTATCAGCTACTACATTGTTTTTTGGGTTTACTATTTGAACATATAATTCTTTATCACCATTTTCAGCTAATGCATTTTCAACCAAAGTAAAACTTACGTCTATTTGGTTGGTGCTACTGGCTTTTCGAGTAATTATGGCTTTTCCTAAAAAGTTTTTAACCGCTTTAGCTTTAAAAGAATTTGCAGTTAAAACAGCTCCTTCTTCTAGCTTTTTGTTTAATATAAAATTTTCTTCAGAAAGCTTTTTATTGGTAAGTCGCTCTTTTTGTAACTCGTTGTAAGCTAATAGTTTTTCCTTTTGAAGGTTGTGGTTGATAGCCTTTAGAGAGTCTATAGTAAAGAACAATAAATTGTTTTTTTCTTTAAGATTAATAACTTGGTTCTTAAACTTCGAAATCACTGATAAGTCTACTTGCATAAGCTTTAGAGAATCTAAAGCTACTAGTGTTTCTCTTTTGGCGTCTTCAAGTTGAGAAGATAAAAGATTATTAGAGGTAAGCGAGTTGTCATATCTCAAAATCATTTGAGATAATTCATTTTCCATTAAGTGTTTTTCTTGTTCTAAAAATTGTTGATGAGTTCTAATGGATTGGTAACTTGTAAAACTAAAAACACATAAAACCGCAATAGTTGCTACTAATGAACCTATAATTAATCTGTAGTTAAAAAATTGAGGGTTAACTATCATTATTAATTTGTTATTTCATCGCGAAAGTATAACTTTATGTTAAGGTTGATTATTTTTATCGATGAAATGATAAAAAACTTGTTAAACTTGTTTTTTCCAAAGGTTTGTCTATCATGCGCAAGCTATTTGGGTGATAATGAGGCATATATTTGTATTAAGTGTAGGCATGATCTTCCATTGACAAATTTTCATTTTAATGAGGACGATACCGTTAAAAAAGTACTTTATGGAAGAGTAAAACTTGAAAATGCAACTGCCTTTTTACACTTTTCTAAAAAAGGGATTGTACAGCAACTTATTCATAAATTAAAATATAAAGGTTACGAAGAGGTAGGAACATTTTTAGGCAAGTGGTTAGGGGCTGAATTAAAAACAATTGAAGCTTATAACACAATAGATGTAGTGGTACCAGTGCCTTTACATAAACACAAACTTAGAAAGCGAGGATATAATCAAGTCTCAAAGTTTGCAGATGAAATTGCCAAAGCCTTAAATGTAAATGTAAACACGACAACATTACAAAAGATTGCAAATACTAAAACGCAAGTATTTAAGGACAGATTAAAACGAACCGATGATAGTAAAACTATTTTTGCTATATCTGAAAACCAATCATTAAAACACAAGCATATTTTATTGGTTGACGATATTATTACAACAGGAGCAACAATAGAAGCTTGCGCTAATGCCATGTTGCAAATAGAAGGTGTTAAAATAAGTGTGGCAACTATGGCAATTACACATTAACGTAATGCTTAACGGTAGTTGGTTTTCGTTTTTTAATACAATAAAACTTAATAAGTTTGAGTTTTGAGTATAGTTTTTAAAATTGTTTCTTTGTGCAAAATTATTCTTATTTAATGCGCTCATATATCACACGGATTTTAGGCATTGTTTTCTTAGCATTAGTTATTGCTAGTTGTGCTAATAGAGGAACTCCATCAGGTGGAGAAAAAGATACTGAACCACCAGTAATACTAAAGTCTGTCCCTGAAAACTTTACCACAAATTTTCAAGGTAACGAAATTCGAATTTACTTTGATGAATACATTAAGGTTAAAGATGTTCAGCGTCAGCTTATCATTTCACCACCAATGGACACACAACCAGATATTATTCCGTTAAGTTCAGCAAGTAAGTATATAAAAATAACCATAAAAGATACGCTTCAACCTAATACAACTTATGCGTTTAATTTTGGTGAAAGTATTGTAGATAACAACGAAGAAAACCCTTACCCTTATTACAGATATGTATTCTCCACAGGTGATTATATCGATTCGCTTTCAGTTAAAGGTGTGGTTATGGACTCTAAACTTAAAAAACCAGATACCTTTGTTTCGGTAATGCTGTATGAAGTCGATTCTACTTTTACTGATTCTATCATTTATAAAGAAAAACCTAAATACATTACTAATACACTAGATAGTGTTACAACATTTAGTATTGATAATTTAAAAGCTGGTAAATACTTGATGGTTGCTGTAAAAGATGAAAACAGTAATTACACATTTGAGCCTAAAAGTGATAAAATAGGATTTCATAAAGACTTTATTGAAGTCCCTAGCGATTCCATTTATACTTTAAAACTATTTGAAGAAGAACTCGATTTTAAAGCTATAAAGCCAAAACAAATTGCAAAACAACGAATTGCTTTTGGCTATGAAGGAGATTATAACGGAATGCAGATTGAAATACTCAACGACAGTATACCTAATAACTTTAAAACTAAAATAACTAAAGACAGTAAAACTGATACTTTGTATTACTGGTACAAACCTAAATTAGAATTAGATTCTACATTGTTTGTGGTTAAAAATAAAATGTATGTTGATACACTAAAGCATAGGTTTAGAGATTTAGATAAAGATTCATTAACTGTTAGAGCGTTGGTTTCAGGAACTATAGATTTTGGTAAAGATTTTTCATTACAAGGAAGTACGCCTTTTGTGTCTTTAAACGAAAAGCAGGTGACTATCTTAGATCAAGATTCGGTAAATGTAGATTTCACTACAGAGTTTAACGAAATGGAAAACACCTATGCTTTTAAGTTTGAAAAGTCTCAAAACAATACCTATAAGATACAGATGTTACCAGAAACATTTACCGATTTTTTTGGTGAAGTTAATGATACGCTAAACTTTAATTTAAAAACTAAAGCTTATTCTGATTATTCTAATGTGAGAGTGACTTTAAGAAACGCTAAATATCCTGCTGTTGTTCAACTTACTGATGATAAAGGCGAAGTTAAATATGAACAATTTGCTACAGAGTTAAAGCCAATAGATTTTAGGTATATTCTTCCAGGAACTTATTTTTTAAGAGTTGTGCATGATGCTAATGGTAACCAAAAATGGGATACAGGAAGTTACCTTAAAAAAATACAACCCGAACGCGTTAGCCACTTCCCTGATGCTATAGACGCAAGAGCTAATTGGGACCCTATTATTGAATTTATTCTAGAGTAAAACGGTCTTTATCGTTTAAAAATCTGAGTTTATTACGATAAAATGTAATATGGCTACGCTCTAGCGTAACTATTTCAGTAAGGTCTTTATTGGGTTTTATAGGTAGCATCACATTGCCCAAAACATCGTAAGCAGCTGAGTGCCCACAATATTCGTTTTCCTTTTCGTCAACACCAATTCGGTTTACACCAATGCAATATGTCATGTTTTCTATTGCTCTTGCTTTTAGCAATGCGTCCCAAGCTTGTATGCGAGGTTTAGGCCAATTGGCAACATATAGCAATAAGTCGTAGTCTTCAACATTTCGGCTCCAAACAGGAAATCTTAAGTCGTAGCATATAAGAGGGCAAATTTTCCAACCTCTAAAATCTATAACTAATTTATCACTACCAGCCGAAAATACCTTGTCTTCACCTGCTAATGAAAAGGTGTGGCGTTTATCATATTTATGGATAGTTCCATCTGGCTCAACAAAACACAATCTATTATAAAACGCATTATTTTCTTCAATAATTAAGCTGCCAACTAAAGCTGCATTTTTGTTATTAGCCATTTTTTGCATCCACTCTACAGTTTTACCTGCCATGATTTCAGCATTGTCCTTGGCATTCATGGTGAAACCTGTGGTAAACATTTCAGGAAGAAGTATAACGTCAACAGGCTTGGTGATGTCTTCTATTTTTTGTTTAAAATGTTTGCGGTTTTGTTTTGGGTCTTCCCAAATTAAATCCGATTGTAAATAAGCGATTTTTAGTTGGTCTTGCATTGAGTTTAGGCTCACTTGAGCTTCTTTTTAGACTTATCGTAGTTTTCTTTTAGTTTTTCTATTTTTTCAAGCCATTTTGCCTCGTCATTAGGAGATAGTTTTCCTTTCTTTTTTAGCTTTTCGTACTTGCTTTGAGCGTCTTCTAATTTTTTAGATGCTTTATCAAATTTTAATTGCGCCTTTTCTTTTCGTTTTAGCTCTTTTTCGGCCTTTTTTTGCGCTTTTTCAGCCTTTTTTGCTTGCTTTTCAAGTTTTTTAGCCTCTTTTTCTTGTTTTTGTATTTTGGCGTATTCTTCTTTTGCTTTGGCTATTTTTACTTTAAATGCTTCAATTTCTTCTTTAGTAAACGTATCAGTAACATCTTTTCCTTCAAGGAAAATTTTTCCTTTTTTTATTTCGTAAGTTTTTCCCTCATGTTTAACCTCTTGTGCGTTTAAGTACAGTCCTAAGCTTAAAAATAATATTGTAATCCAGAATTTCATGTATTTATGTATTTGGTTTCTATATAAAGTAAGACACAGAATTATTGTAAAAGTAACTCTTTTGTAGCAAATTAATTCAACTATTTTTTAAATGCTGTTTAATAATTCTGCAGCTTTTTTTAGAGTGTCATTTGTTTTAGCAAAGCAAAAGCGTAGTACATGCTCATCTAGATTATTATCGTTAAAAACAGATAATGGAATTGAGGCTATACCATGCTCAATAGTTAGGCGTTTTGCAAAATCTACATCATGCTCTAGTGTAATGTCAGAGTAATCCAATACTTGAAAGTATGTGCCTTTTGAAGGTGTAAACTTAAAACGAGAATCTTTTATCAATTCTAGAAATAAGTTGCGTTTTTCCTGATAGAACTCAGGTAAATTCAAATAATGATCTGGCTCTTCCATATAATCCGATAGTCCTTTTTGTGAAGGATGATGCACAGAAAACACGTTAAATTGATGCACACTTCTAAAAACGTCCATTAGTGTTTTTGGCGCACAACAGTAACCAATTTTCCAACCAGTGTTATGAAATGTTTTCCCAAAAGAAGCTGTTATAAAACTTCGCTCTTTTAAGTTTTTAAACCTACAAACACTTTGGTGTTGCTCACCATCAAAAATAATATGCTCATACACTTCGTCACTTAAAACAACAATATCTGTTTCGTTGGTTAATTCTTGTAGCTTGAGCATATCAGCTTTACTCAGTACTGTTCCACTTGGGTTGTGAGGAGTGTTGACAATAATCATTTTGGTATTACTGTTTATGCTTTTCGTAACAGTATTCCAATCAATAGTGTAATTAGGTGCTTTTAGTTGTATAGCAATGCTTTTTCCACCATTAAGTTCAATTGCAGGTTGATAGCAATCATAAGCAGGTTTAAAAATAATGACTTCGTCATTTGGTCTTATAAATGCTGATATTATGGTGAAAATAGCTTGGGTAGCTCCAGCTGTAACGGTAATTTCATTTTCAGGATTGTAACTAGAATTATAGAGTAACTCATATTTTTTACTGATAGCATGACGTAAACCCAAATGTCCTTGCATAGGTGCATATTGGTTGTACCCAGAATTCATTGCGTTTGAAACTGCATCGATGAGTTTCTGGTCGCTTTTAAAATCAGGAAACCCTTGTGCTAAGTTCATAGCATTATGGGTATTTGCCAATGCACTCATTACAGAAAAAATGGAGTTGCCTACGTTGGATAGTTTTGATTGGTGGTATATCATAATATCTCGTTAAATTGATAAGTTTTAAAGATATAAAAATGTACTTTTTTTATTTTTACGCAAACTATAAAATATTAAATATGCGCATAATAAAATTTCTTTGCTTTTTCGTTGTTTTTCAAATGTCTGCCCAACAAGGAGGTATGTGGATTCCATCTCTTTTAGAAGGTATGAATGAAGATGAAATGCAAAGCCTTGGAAGTAAACTAACAGCAAATGATATTTATGATGTTAATAATTCTAGCCTTAAAGATGCTATTGGACATTTTAATGGAGGTTGTACAAGTGAGGTGATTTCCGAACGTGGTTTGGTACTTACTAACCACCATTGTGGCTTCAGTCAAATCCAATCACATTCTTCTTTAGAAAACGATTATTTAAAAGATGGATTTTGGGCAATGTCTTTGGAAGAAGAACTGCCTAACGAAGGACTTTATATTGAGTTCATTGTAAGTATTCATGATGTTTCTGAGACCGTTTTAAAAGGGATTAATAACTCTATTACCGAAAAAGAAAAACAGTCTTTAATTGATCAAAATAAAAATGCAGTAATGGACTCTTGGCCAAAAGAAGAATGGCAAGATGTAAAAACAAAATCTTTTTACAAAGGCAATCAATATTTCTTATTTGTAACCGAACGATTTGAAGATATTAGATTGGTAGGAGCACCTCCAAGTAGTATAGGTAAGTTTGGAAGTGATACTGATAACTGGGTATTTCCAAGACATACAGGTGATTTTTCGTTATTCAGAATTTATGCTGATAAAAATAACAGACCAGCAAAATATAGTAAGGATAACGTTCCTTATAGACCAAAACATTTTTTACCTGTTTCGTTAGATGGTATTGAAGAAGGAGATTTTACAATGGTTTTTGGTTTTCCAGGTAGAACAAACGAATACCTTCCAGCTGTGGCCATTGAGCATATTACTGAAGAGTACAACCCTACAAATATTGCAATTAGGGAAGCCGCTTTAAAAGTGATTGATGCTAAGATGAAAGCGAGTGATGAAGTACGTATTAAATATGCCTCTAAGCAAGCTAGAATTGCAAATGCATGGAAAAAATGGATAGGTGAGAATTTAGGCATTGAGAAGAGTGATGCTGTTGCTAAACGACGTGAGTTTGAAGCTACATTTACAAAAGCTTTAAAAGAGAATAATTTAGAAGAAAAATATGCGCACATTCTTCCTGAGTTTGATAGACTTTATAAAGACTTTGCTCCAATTAATATCAAAAGAAGGAATTTTACCGAAGTTTTTTTAGTAACCAATGAGTTAATGCAAATGACGTATAGGTTATACAAATTTGAACAAGCACTTGTTGACAATACTGAAGATTTTGAAAAGCAAAAACCTGATTTAATCCAACGCCTTAAGAAAATTCATAAAAATTATGATGTTGATGTTGATAAAGGTGTTTACTTAAATGTAATGCCATTATATGGAGAATCTGTTGATGCTTCAATTTATGATAAAACGGCTTTAACAAACTTAGACTCTGCTTTAAAGCTTTTAGAAGGCGATGTTAAAAAAGTTCTAAAAAATATAAATAAGGATGCTGCTTATGCTTACGCAAAACCTATAATAGAGGAGTATTTTAATACAATAGACCCTGAGTATAAAGAAAAAAACGAGCTAATAACTGCATTGCAAACCGATTACATGACAGCATTAATGAAAGCATTACCTAACGAACGTTATTTCCCTGATGCAAATAGTACTTTACGTGTTACTTATGGGCAAGTTCGAGGCTATTCACCAAGTGATGCTGTGTATTACAGTCCAGTAACTTATTTAGAAGGAATTATGGAAAAGTATATTCCTGGTGATTATGAGTTTGATGTACCGCAAAAGTTAATAGACTTATACAATACTAAAGATTTTGGTCCATATGCTGATAACAATGGAAAAGTGCCAGTGTGTTTTATAGGTACTAATCACACAACTGGTGGAAATTCTGGTAGTCCAGCTATAGATGCTTACGGAAATTTAATAGGACTCAATTTTGACCGTGTTTGGGAAGGTACTATGAGTGACATGAATTATGATCCTGAAATTTGTAGAAATATTATGGTAGATATTAGATATGTACTTTTTATAATAGATAAATATGCAGGAGCAAAACACCTAATTGAAGAAATGAAATTAGTTAGTAAAACACCTCAATAGATAGAATAAAAATAAAACCCTTACTAAATTTAGTAAGGGTTTTTTATTATCTAAAAGCAAAGCAATCTATAGTTTAGACGCTATTTTTTTAGTATCTATAATACTCAGGTTTATAAGGACCTTCTACTTTAACACCAATGTACTCTGCTTGGTCTTGCTTAAGTTCTGTTAGCTCAACACCAATTTTTTCAAGGTGTAATTTCGCTACTTTTTCATCAAGATGCTTTGGTAACATATACACTTTGTTTTCGTAAGCGTCTTTGTTATTCCAAAGTTCTATTTGAGCCAATGTTTGGTTTGTAAACGAGTTACTCATTACAAAACTTGGGTGTCCTGTTGCACAACCTAAATTCACCAAACGACCTTGAGCTAAAATGATAACATCTTTACCGTTTACGTTGTATTTGTCAACTTGTGGCTTAATTTCATCTTTAGTGTTACCGTAGTTTTTGTTTAACCAAGCCATGTCAATTTCATTGTCAAAATGTCCAATGTTACAAACTATGGTTTTGTCTTTCATAGCTTCAAAGTGCTCACCACGAACAATATCTTTATTTCCTGTAGTTGTAATCACAACATCTGCATTACCAATAACAGTTTCCAGTTTCTTCACTTCAAAACCGTCCATAGCAGCTTGTAGTGCACAAATAGGATCAATTTCAGTAACAGTTACAATACTTCCTGCGCCTTTAAAAGAAGCAGCGGTACCTTTACCAACATCACCATAACCACAAACAACCACACGTTTTCCAGCTAGCATAACGTCAGTTGCACGACGAATAGCATCTACAGCACTCTCACGGCAACCGTATTTGTTATCAAATTTAGATTTAGTAACAGAATCGTTTACGTTAATAGCAGGCATTGGTAATGTACCTTTTTCCATACGCTCGTATAAACGGTGAACACCTGTTGTAGTTTCTTCACTTAATCCGTTAATTCCAGGAACTAACTCTGGGTATTTGTCTAATACCATATTTGTTAAATCACCACCATCATCAAGAATCATGTTAAGTGGCTTTCTGTCTTCACCAAAGAAAAGTGTTTGTTCAATACACCAATCAAATTCTTCTTCGGTCATATTTTTCCATGCATAAACTGCAGTGCCAGTTTCAGCTATAGCAGCAGCAGCTTGATCTTGCGTAGAAAAGATGTTGCAAGAACTCCAAGTTACTTCAGCGCCAAGAGCTTGTAATGTTTCAATCAAAACAGCAGTTTGAATAGTCATGTGTAAACATCCTGCAATACGAGCACCTTTTAAAGGTTGTTCATCTTTATATTCTTCACGAAGGCTCATTAAACCTGGCATTTCTGCTTCGGCTAATTCAATCTCTTTTCGTCCCCAAGCCGCAAGCGACATATCTTTTACCTTATTAGGTACGTAAGCAACAGTTTTTGTGTTCATATTAGTATATTTGTCTTTGTAAAATTAATTGAGACTGCAAAGATAACTAATAACTTTCAGAATAATAAATGCCTCTATATAAAACCCTTACTCCTAATTCTTATACTACTGTTAAAATTTGGAAGATTACAGAATCTTATAACCAGTTAAAGCAAGGTATGTTTTTAAGACCAGAGTGCGAAACTCGTGTTTTAGGTATGAAAAGCGAGTTGCATCAACGTGGTTTTTTAAGTGTGAGACATTTGCTAGCAGAGTTTGGATACACTGATGCCGATTTGTTTTATGACGAAAATGGAAAGCCACACCTAAAAGATGGAAAACATATTTCCATAACACATTCGTTTATATTTTCGGCAGTTGTAGTAAGCGATAAAGAAGTAGGTATTGATATTGAAAAGCAACGAGAAAAAATAAGCATTATTGCTCAAAAGTTTGTTGAGTATGAGTTTGAATATCTTGATAAAACTGCAACGGATTATATTAATAAGCTTACTGTAATTTGGTGTATTAAAGAGTCCTTGTATAAGTTGTTTGCAACACCAGGTTTAAGCTTTTTTCAGCATACATTGGTAATTCCATTTATGATGAAAGATGAAGAAACAATAGCTTGGATTGATTATGATAATAAGAAATACCGTTACCAAACCACATTTTTAGAATTTGAAGGATTTACCTGTGCGTTAGCTTTACCATCATAAATGAAACAGATTTACAAAAACATAGTGCAGTCTGTTTCTAGTGGCAAAAAGTTATTGGCAGTTCTTATTGATCCTGATAAGTTTCATGTGCAAAATACAAAACTCTTTATTGATAAAGTAAATGCCTCTATAGCAACTCATATTTTTGTTGGAGGAAGTGAAGTAGAAGAACAGCTTACAGATATTTTGGTTAATGAAATAAAAAAACACACGCAATTGCCAATTGTTTTGTTTCCTGGAGATGTTACTCAAATTACAAATAAAGCTGATGGCTTACTATTTTTATCATTGATTTCTGGGAGAAACCCAGAATATTTAATAGGCAAACATATAAAAGCAGTTTCAAAACTAAAAGGCACGCAGCTTGATATTATTCCAACAGGGTATTTGCTTATAGAAAACGGAAAAGAAACAGCTGTACAGCGTGTAACAGAAACACAACCTTTACAAAAAAGCAACAGCAATCATATAGTAAACACAGCAAAAGCTGGAGAGTTGCTAGGTATGAAACTTATTTATCTTGAAGCAGGAAGTGGAGCATGTGAACCAATTTCAGAAAGTATTATTTCTAAAGTGAAAAGAGAATTGAATATTCCGTTGATTGTAGGAGGAGGAATTAGAAGTAAAACACAAATGAATGCTGCATATCAAGCAGGAGCAGATGTTGTGGTTATAGGAACCGCTTTTGAAGAAGACGAATCATTTTTTGACAGTTTAAAAAAATAAATATGAAAATATCAGTAGAACTAACATTAACACCATTACAAGACGATTTTGAACCATCAATCATCCATTTTATTAAAAAGTTGAGAGCTTCAAATCTTAAAGTACTAGAAAACCCATTAAGCACTCAGGTTTATGGTGAGTATGATGAGGTTATGCAGGTGCTTACAACCGAAATAAAAGAAGCTTTTGAACTTGTAGAAAGAGGCTTACTGTATATGAAAATTGTAAAATCAGACAGACACGATTATGAGCCACATTTTTGATTGGTTGTTTTCACAGTATCAAGGTATAGATACACATTTAATAGTTCTTGAGTTTATAGGAGTCTTCTTTGGCTTTTTAAGCGTTTGGTATTCCAAGCAAGAAAACATTTTGGTGTATCCAACGGGAATTATTAGCACAGCAATTTTTGTTTATATTCTTTGGGTTTATGGTCTTTTAGGAGATATGTTTATAAATGCCTATTACTTTTCTATGAGTATTTATGGCTGGTATTTCTGGACTAGAAAAGATGATAATAACCAAGAAGTGCCAGTAACAAAAACTACAAAAAAAGAACACTTGTGGAGTGCAGTTATTTTTGTAATTACAATTCTTTTTGTGATTCTAATTTATAAAGTAAATGATAAGTTTGATTCATGGACAGCTTATGTAGATACCGTTACTACTGCCATATTTTTTGTTGGTATGTGGTTAATGGCAAAAAAGAAATTAGAAAATTGGACATATTGGATTATAGGAGATTTAATTTCGGTACCCTTGTATTTTTATAAAGGTCTAATTTTCACGTCTTTTCAATATTTTTTATTTACTATTATAGCTATTTATGGATATAAAGCATGGAAGAACAGCTTAAACAACAACCAGCAAATTGCATAAAAGTAGTTTTATTTGGACCGGAAAGTACAGGTAAAACAACACTTTCTAGGCAGTTGGCAAGACATTATAATTCTGTTTGGGTACCAGAGTATGCACGTGAATACCTTCAAAATAAATGGAACAATGAGCGTAAAACCTGCGAACCTAAAGACTTGCTGCCAATTGCTATTGGACAAATACGTTTAGAAAATGAGCTAGCCCAAAAAACAAATACTGTTTTGATTTGCGATACCGACTTGTTAGAAACCAAAGTTTATTCTGAAGCGTACTACTCAGGGACTTGCGATCCAATTTTAGAAAAATTTGCTTTAGAGAACACCTATAGTTTATACTTTTTAACGTATATTGATACACCTTGGGAGGCAGACGATTTACGTGATAAACCCAATGAGCGAGAACGTATGTTTAAAGCGTTTGAAAGTGCATTAATCAAGCATAAAAAACCTTATGTTTTGCTTAAAGGAAATAAAAGTAAACGTCTAGAAACTGCCATAAAACACATTGATCAATTATTAAAAAGCAATGCATGAGTTTTTCAGATTCAGATTTAAAACAAATTGAAAGTAAAGGTCTAACGCTTAGAAAAGTCCAGTCTCAAATAGAACTTTTTGTAACAGGATTACCTTTTTCTAACCTTGTCTCAGCTGCTACCATTGGTGATGGAATTATCAGGTATACTGATACTGAGGTTGAACATTATATAAACGTGTTTGAAGGCAAAAAAAATGACCTATGCGTTTTAAAGTTTGTTCCTGCTTCTGGTGCTGCAACTCGCATGTTTAAGTTTTTATTTCAGTTTACAAAAGAATATAATCCTGAAGCTGAAACCTTAAATGCCTATATAAACAGAACAAAAAACAGTAATCTGTCTATGTTTTTGGTTGGTTTAGAAAAGTTTCCGTTTTATTATGAGGTTATGGATATGCTCAATGAAAAATATCCTAATTATAAAGCGCTAAGTACAGGTCATCAAGCATTGTTGTTTGTAAAAACTATGTTAGATGAAGACAAGCTTAACTATGGTAATTTCCCTAAAGGTTTATTGCCTTTTCATGAATACAAAAACAAAATAATTTCAACGGCTTTTGAAGAGCATTTATTTGAGTCGGCTTTGTATTCTTCAACAAATGCAACAACTAAACTGCACTTTACAATTTCTGAAAAGTATAAAGACAAATTCAAGAATGAGTTCAATAGAATTCAGGAAAAAGTAGAGAAAAAAACAGGCGCAAAATTTGATATTTCGTTTTCCTATCAAAAAGAATCTACTGATACTATTGCAGTAACTCCAAAAAACAAACCCTTTCGTGAAGACGATGGTACATTGTTGTTTAGACCATCAGGTCATGGAGCACTTATTGAGAACTTAAACGACCTAAATGCTGACATTATCTTCATCAAAAACATTGATAATGTTGTGGTGTATAAGTACAAGACTGAAGTTGCTAAATACAAAAAGTTACTTGCAGGTGTTTTACTAAACCTTCAAGAAACCTCGTTTAAATATATGGAGCAATTGGATGATGAAGAAACAACTGAAGAGGAACTGATTAAAATTGCTGAATTCCTTCTTAATAAATTACAGGTAAAAATTTCTCCTGAGTTTGAAAAATATAAAGCTAAATACCAAATTGAATATTTAAGAGAAAAACTAAATAGACCAATACGTATTTGTGGAATGGTGAAAAATGAAGGCGAACCAGGTGGTGGACCATTTTGGGTAAAAGACGAAAGCGGAAATGTGTCGCTTCAAATTGTGGAGTCTGCTCAAATAAACATGAAAAATAAGCCGCAAAAAGCCATTTTAAAAAAATCTACGCACTTTAATCCTGTTGATATTGTATGCAGTGTTAAAAACTATAAAGGAGAAAAGTTTGATTTAACTGACTTTGTAGACCCAAAAACAGCATTCATTACCATGAAGACCAAAGTAGGAAAAGATTTAAAAGCACTTGAGCTACCTGGTTTATGGAATGGAAGCATGTCTAACTGGAATACGGTTTTTGTTGAAGTTCCTCTTATTACGTTCAATCCTGTAAAAACGGTAAACGATTTATTAAAAGCACCACACCAAATAAAAAGTGATGCTTAACGAAGACCTCTTACTTGCCGAATTATCTTTTAAAGCCATAAAGAGTTCTGGAGCTGGTGGACAACACGTTAATAAAACAGCTTCAAAAGTTGAATTGACTTTTAATGTTGAAGCATCTACAGTTTTAAATGAGGAGCAAAAGGAGCTCTTGCTCAAAAACCTACAAACAAGATTAAGCAACCAAAATGTACTTATCTTACAATGTGGTGAAAGCCGAAGTCAGCATAAAAATAAAGCACTTGTAATTGAACGTTTTCTAGAAATTATTAAACAAGGTTTGATAGTTCCTAAAAAAAGAAAAAAGACAGCTGTTCCTAAAGCAGTAAAACAAAAACGACTTCAAAACAAAAAACAACTGTCTGAAAAAAAAGCCAATAGAAAGCCTCCTGAAATTTAAAAGTTATAGGTGTCACTCTCAGTGATTTTTCGAGTAATAAAAAATTGTTTCGAGAAGTCTTTTAAAGTCTAAATTAGTTCATTAATTTTGCAGCGTTCTCAAAAAGGGGTGCTTTTTTCAGTACTCAGTAGAACAGTATTCAGTTACAGTTTAAGTGTTTTTTGTAATACAGACTGCTAATTGTAAGACTGTAAACTGCGCACTGATTTCGGCTGAGATCATACCCAATGAACCTAGAACAGGTAATGCTGTTTAGGGACTGTGAATACTTAATGCTGTATCCGGAACAACCTAAAGTATTCTATTTTATAATAATTTATTAACCAAAGAATAATTACCTCTTTTTATTCGATTATAAACATAATCGTAATGAAAAATTTATTCGCATTTTTAGCATTATTTGTGCTATCTGTCAGTGCATTTTCACAAGAAAAACAAAAAGATTCTACCAAAGTAGAAAAGCTAGACGAAGTTCTAGTAAAAGCAGTTCGTGTTGAGGCAACATCACCAATTACTCACACAAACGTAAAAAAAGAAGACCTTAAAAAACGCAATTTAGGTCAAGACATTCCTGTACTTTTAAATTATTTACCGTCAGTTGTTACTACAACCGATGCTGGAGCAGGAGTTGGTTATACAGGAATTAGAGTTCGTGGTATTAGTTCGCAATCTACTAACGTAACTATTAACGGAATTCCCTATAATGATGCAGAGTCATTAGGAACATTTTGGGTGAATTTAGGGGATTTTGCGTCTTCTGTTGAAAACTTACAATTGCAACGTGGAGTAGGAACATCTACTAATGGTTCAGGAGCTTTTGGAGCTAGTATTAATGTGCTTACCGATGCGATTTCTGAAAAGCCTTATGGCGAAATTTCAAACTCATTTGGTAGTTATAATACTAGAAAACACACCTTAAAGTTTAGTACAGGTAAGTTAAATGACCATATTGAAATTGCAGGTCGTTTGTCTCAAATAAAATCTGATGGATATATAGACAGAGCAACTTCTGATTTAAAATCCTATTTTCTACAAGCAGCTTATGTTGATGCTAATACTTTAATTAAAGCTATTACTTTTTCTGGTAAAGAAATTACCTATCAATCTTGGAATGGATTGGAAGATTTAGAAAAACTAGAAAATGATCGTACCTTCAATACAGCAGGTATGTATACTGACGAAGATGGCAACACACGCTTCTACGATAACGAGGTTGATAATTACCAGCAAGATCACTATCAGCTACACTGGAACCAACGTTACAATAACAATTGGTCAACTAACTTAGGGCTTAACTATACCTATGGTCATGGTTATTTTGAGCAGTATAAAGAAGACGAAAGCTTTTCAGATTATGACTTAGAAGAAATCACTATTGGTGGTGAAACTATCAATGAAACAGATTTGATTAGACGTAGATGGTTAGATAACGATTTTTATGTAGTTAATGCCAACGTTAATTATAAAGACGATGCTATAAATGTTATTTCTGGGTTATCTTATAGTAATTATGATGGCGATCATTTTGGAGAAATAATTTGGGCTCAATATGCTAGCAATAGTGAAATAAGAGATCATTATTATGACGGAAATGGTAAGAAAAATGATTTTAGTGTATTTGCAAAAGCAACCTACAGATTGAATGATAAAGTTAGTTTATATGGTGATTTACAATTGCGAAATGTAGGTTATAAAACAACAGGAGAGACATCAGATAGAGTGCCATTTAATATTGATGAAAACTACAGTTTTTTTAATCCTAAAGCAGGCATCACGTATAAGTTAAACACAGCAAGTAACCTGTATTTCTCATATGCAAGAGCTAACAGAGAACCAAAGCGAGATGATTTTGAAAACAATCCTGATGTAAAACCAGAACAGTTAAACGATTTTGAATTAGGTTGGAGATACAGTAAAGAAACCTTTAGACTTAATATCAATGGTTACTATATGCAGTATAACGAGCAATTGGTTTTAACAGGAACTATTGATGATGTTGGTAGTCCTGTAAGAGCCAATAGTGGAGAAAGCTATAGACTAGGTATAGAAGTTGATGCAGCTTTAGCCATAACGCCTAAGTTTTCAGTGCAACCTAATTTTACCATTAGTTCTAATAAAAACAAAGAAACTGTTGCCTCAATTGATGGCGAGCTAGTAAATCTTGGTAAAACCAATATTTCATTTTCACCAGAGTTTATTGCAGCTAATGCTTTTGTATTTCAACCAACACCACAATTTCAAATGTCTTTTTTAAGCAAGTATGTTGGTGAGCAGTTTATGGGAAATACTGATGCTGAGGCTTCAAAACTCGATAGCTATTTTGTTAACGATTTCAATATCATGTATGAAATTAAAACCAATTCTATTTTCAAATCTATAGTGCTAACAGGATTGGTAAACAATGTGTTTGGTGAAAAATATGAGTCTAACGGATATTATTATACCTACGATGATACTTGGTCTAATCCAGGACAAGTTGAAACAATTGAAGGTGCAGGCTTTTATCCGCAGGCAACTACTAACTTTTTAGTAGGAGCAACCTTAAGATTTTAATTAGTAATACTATAGGTGTTACTTCCAGTTGGAGTAACTCTGTATTCTTTAAGACCACAAGGTAATGCTTCGTTAAGAGGCTGACCAATAAATAGGCTATATTCATTTTCATCACCACAACCACACTTAGCATTTGCACCATCAATAGTCATAATTGAGCAACTGCTAGCTGTGTGGCTAGGGTCTGCAGCATCCCATGCTCTCAGTCCTGAGCCAACATTGGTCACAATAATGCCTCCATTACCTTGGTTGGGAATATATACAGAGTTACTCGTAAACTGTAATTGACTGTATTGTGGTAGGTTAAGGTTAATACTTGCGTTAACCCCTAAATTTTGTAAAAAATTGCAGTTGTTGTTATCGTCACTTTTACTGCACGATACCAATAAAGCAAAGGTAAGTAGTGTTAAAAAATTCTTCATAGCATGAATTTATAAGCCTGCAATTTAAACAAAATAAATAGTGAAATAAATATTTTGTATATTTGTGTCATAATCTCGTGTGAGCGAGATTTTTTGCGTTAGTCCCGAGCATAAGCATCGGGATATTTTGAATAAAGTCGCAAAGCTAATTATAAAGTAAACGATGAAGTTATGAGTAAAGTATCTTATTATACTGCTGAGGGATTAAAAAAATTAAGAGAAGAGTTAAACCAACTTAAAGATATAGAACGTCCTAAAGCGTCACAAGCAATTGCCGAAGCTAGAGATAAAGGCGATTTGAGTGAAAATGCTGAATACGATGCAGCTAAAGAAGCTCAAGGTATGCTAGAGATGAAAATTTCTAAGTTAGAAGAAACTTTGGCTAACGCAAGACTTATTGATGAGTCGCAATTAGACACTTCAAAAGTATTGGTATTGTCTAAAGTGAAAATTAAAAACCAAACCAACGGTATGGAAATGACTTATACTTTGGTTGCTGATGGTGAAGCTAATTTAGCACAAGGAAAAATTTCAGTTAACTCTCCAATAGGTAAAGGGTTGTTAGGAAAATCTGTAGGAGATGTTGCCGATATACAAGTGCCTAATGGTATAATGAAATTTGATATTTTAGAGATAAGCCGATAAGCTTCCACGACATAATAATATGCTAAAAGATTCCACATACGTTGGAATCTTTTTATATTTACAAATAGTGCAATAACTAAGTAACCTAAAACCTAAAAAATGGCATCCATATTCACAAAAATTGTAAATGGTGAAATACCTTGTTATAAAGTAGCCGAAACTAAAGATTATTTGGCGTTTTTGGATGTTAACCCTAATGCAGTAGGACACACGCTTTGTATTCCAAAAATTGAAGTAGATAAATTATTTGATCTTGACGAAGCGACCTATATAGGTTTAATGGAGTTTTCTAGAAGCGTTGCTATTGCGCTAGAAAAAGCAGTGCCTTGTAAACGTGTAGGTGTTTCGGTTATTGGGCTAGAAGTTCCTCATGTACATGTACATCTTATTCCATTAAACTCAATGGAAGATGCTCGTTTTATTTCAAAAGTTGCCATGGATAAAGAAGCGTTTGAAGCTACAGCAAAACGTATTACTTCGTTTATGTAAACTACCCAAAAACTCCCATAGCAAATAGGACAACTCCTGCTATGATAAGCAAATCTAAAACAATAAGTACCCAAGCTAAGGTTTTTAGCTTTAAAGATTTTGGTTTAGGCTTAGCAGCGCGTTTTTGGTAAGCAACTACTCGTTCAATTTCATCAGTCCAACGTACAGGGAAAATATCAGTATTGCAGGTAGAGCATGACATTGACTGTGTGGTTTCTTCGGTAATGGCTTTGTAAAAAGCGTTTTCAACAAACTGTTGCTTAAAGGTGAGTTGCAATCCATTGTTGGAGTAGCATTCAGGACAATTGTTGTTAAGTTTAACTTCTTTTAGTGTAAAAAACTTTTTAGCCATACTTCAAATGTACTAAACTAATTTTAAACTGATTAACATTGTGGTGCCTTTACCAATTTCGGACTGTAAGACTTTTATTTTGCCTTTGTGGTAATCTTCAATAATACGCTTGGATAACGAAAGTCCTAATCCCCAGCCACGCTTTTTACTGGTAAAACCAGGTTCAAAAATTTTATTGAATTGGTGTTTTGGAATTCCTTTTCCTGAGTCGCTAATAGTTACTTTTACATATTTACCATCTTCAACTATTGCTATTTTAAGCTCGCCTTTACCTTTCATGGCATCAATAGCATTTTTTACAAGGTTTTCGATAGTCCAACTGTAAAGTTGAGCGTTGAGGTTTACAAAAATATTAGCATCGGGAGTAGTGATTTCAAAATCTATAAGTTTGGAAGAACGCGCTTTTAAATAATCGTAAGAGTCTAGTGTTTCCTGTACAATATCAGTTTTTTTAAGTGTTGGTACAGAGCCAATTTTACTAAAGCGTTCAGTAATGGTTTGAAGCCTATTGACGTCTTTTTCAATTTCTTTTATATAATCTGGATTTACGTTTTCAGAACGTAAAATTTCAGTCCAACCAACTAATGAAGACAATGGTGTCCCAATTTGGTGTGCTGTTTCTTTTGCCATTCCTGTCCAGAGTTTATTTTGTTCAGCATTTTTAGCACTTCGGTAAAAAAAGTAGGCCACAGCTATAAACAGGAAAATAATAAGCAACAATGCCATTGGGTAATACTTCAACTTATTCAATAGAGGAGAGTTACCATAGTATAAAGTAGAAAAAATCTTGTCTTTATATTTTATTTCAATAGGTTGGTTTTCTTTTTTAAACTGTTCAATTAACTTTTTAGCATATTCAGGATCTTGAATTTTCTCTTCATCAATATTATTACTACTGGTTACATTTCCTTTTGCATCCAATAAAATCATTGGAGTAGAGGAGTTGCTTCTTAAAATCTCTAAAGGTAATTCACCTATGTCACCATCAAGGTCTGTGGTTTTGGTAACTTCTTTTTGAGCAAACGACCAATTTTGCATTTTTATTCGCTCTTCTTGTTTAAAATTTTGAAAGAAAATATAGGTATTCCAAAGTATTAACGAGATAATAATAAAAGAAACTATAATAATGGTCCAGCGTAGAATGTTCTTGTTTGCGGTAAGTGTCATTATAAAATGTTTACAATAATTAAATATAATGCAAATCTGTTAATAATATTGTACATCAACTACTTCAAATCATTTTTATAACAGTACTAATATGGTTACATTTGTGCAAAATCAATGGTGTAATGATATCTTTTGAGCCAAAAGACCTTTCAACAGGAAAACTTCATAGTTATTTATTAAGTGCTGTAGCGCCTAGACCTATTGCATTTGCAAGTACTATAGACAAAGACGGTAACCCAAACTTGTCACCTTTTAGTTTCTTTAATGTGTTTAGTGCTAATCCGCCAATTATGATATTTTCTCCTGCACGACGTGTAAGAGATAATACAGTAAAACACACTTTAGAAAATGTTGAAGCTATAAAAGAAGTGGTCATTAATGTGGTGAATTATGATATGGTACATCAAGCATCATTAAGTAGTACCGAATACGCTAAAGGTATTAACGAGTTTGATAAAGCTGGTTTAACCATGTTAGCATCTGATGTGGTAAAACCCTTTAGAGTAGCCGAATCGCCTATTCAATTTGAGTGTAAGGTAAACGATGTTATTAAACTAGGAACCGAAGGAGGAGCAGGTAATTTGGTAATATGTGAGGTAGTTAAATTCCATATTACAGAAGAAGTACTGGACGACAACCAAGTTATAGACCAAGAAAAACTAGACTTAGTTGCTAGAGCAGGTGGAAGCTATTATAACAGAGCTAAAAAAGGATTTTTTGAAATTCCTAAACCACTCTCAACACTAGGTATAGGTGTCGATGCAATGCCTGAAGAAGTTAAAAACAGTATGGTGTTGACAGGAAATGATTTGGGTATGTTGGGTAATGTAGAAGAGTTACCTAACCAAAAGGAGATTGATGCGTTTATAACCACTGTAAGCGAGCATTATCCAAATATTAAAAACATGTCTCACCACCAAAAGCATAGTATAGCGCGAAACTATTTAAGTTATGGCGATGTAAGTAGTGCGTGGAAGTTATTATTATCATAAGTAAATTAAATATTAGATGGAAATACAAGGAAAAGTAAAAATGATTGGAGAAACCCAAACTTTTGGAAGTAATGGGTTTAGAAAAAGAGAAATTGTTGTAACTACTGAGGAACAATATCCTCAGCATATAATGGTAGAATTTATTCAAGATAAAACCGATTTGTTAAATAACTATCAAGTAGGTCAACCAGTAAAAATAAGCATCAATTTAAGAGGAAGAGAATGGGTTAACCCACAAGGTGAAACCAAGTATTTCAATTCTATACAAGGATGGAGAATTGAAAACTTACAACAAGAAGCCTCTAGTGATATGCCACCAGTACCACCAGCAGAAGCGTTTGAGCCTGCTGGCGATTTAAATGAAGATGACCATGACGATTTGCCATTTTAATTGGCAACCAAAATAAGTGTTAATGAAAATCCCAATGTAAACCCATTGGGATTTTTTATTTTTAATGCATAAAAAAAGCCCTGAATTACTTCAGGACTTTATAATGTGGTTTTAGGTTTGACCTTTACAAACAAACTCAAAAAAAAGCAATGATGAACAAAATTTAATTAGTAAAGGTCTACTCAAATATGGCTAAAAATGTTTGTTTTTCAAAGTGTTAAGCCATTTTTAACAGTAAAAAATCAACGAAAACGTTTTAGTAATAATGCACATTTTAAATAAAGACATAGCGTTTCCTGAAATAAATTCTGCATCACCTGAAGGCGTTTTAGCCATTGGAGGCGATTTGTCTGTTGAACGCTTATTGTTGGCCTATAAATCTGGGATATTCCCTTGGTTTAGCGAAGACGAACCTATTATTTGGTGGTCTCCAGACCCAAGATTTGTACTCTTTCCTGAAAAGCTTAAAGTTTCAAAAAGTATGAAACAAGTATTACGAAACACTAGCTTTGTTATAACCGTAAACCAAGCATTTACACAAGTAATTACAGAGTGTGCTAAGGCAAAACGCGACGGACAAGATGGAACTTGGATTACCCAAACAATGATTGAAGCTTATACTAAATTACATCAATTAGGTTATGCCAAATCTGTTGAGGTCTGGTTGCACAATGAGTTGGTTGGTGGTTTGTATGGTGTAGATGTTGGTAATGGTGTGTTTTGTGGCGAAAGTATGTTTGCCAAAGTAAGTAATGCGAGTAAAGCAGGTTTTATAACCTTTATACAAAACACCAATTACAAGCTTATAGATTGCCAAGTCTATACCAATCATTTAGAGCGTTTAGGTGCAGAAGACATGGATAGAGAAGTGTTTTTAGGGTTTTTGTGAAAATCTTTCAACTAAACCTCATCATATCTAAAACAACCCACTTCATGGTCGTTTACCATACCTGTGGCTTGCATATGCGCATAAATAACGGTTGAGCCCACAAACTTAAAGCCTCGCTTTTTCAAATCTTTGCTAATGGCATCACTTAACGCAGTAGTTGCAGGAGCATCCTTGTAGTTTTTAAGCGTGTTTTTTATAGGTTTACCATCAACAAATCCCCAAATATATTTTGAAAAACTTCCAAACTCTTGCTGCACGTTCATAAACGCTTTGGCATTGGTAACGGTTGCGTTTACCTTTAGCTTGTTACGTATAATACCAGCATCTTGTAGTAAATTATCAATCTTAGCTTGTTTGTAGTTAGCAATGGTTTTATAGTCAAAATTATCAAAGGCTTTTCTAAAGTTTTCGCGTTTGCGTAAAACGGTTATCCAACTCAATCCTGCCTGAAAGGTTTCTAATATTAAAAACTCAAAAAGTGTGTCGTCGTCGTAAACAGGAACTCCCCATTCTTGGTCGTGATAAGCTTCGTAAAGGTCGTCTCCAACACACCAACCGCATCTGTGTTTTGATTGCATAACTTAGTTGTAAGTTTTTTATTATAAATTAGACTTATTCATGACATTAGTCATAAAACAAGAGCGTACAAGATACTATTTTTGCTTTATCAAACATACAATTATGAACCCAAATATAGATACAAAACTATCATACAGTCAATACAGAGAGTTGGTTTCTGAATTGGTTGAAAACAAATCAACAACTGGTAACGATGCTTCTGAAGCATTGGTGAATTACACAATGCTCAACGACCGAAGAATGAAACGTTGGGACAAGACCGTAAAAATTTCAGATGAAGACCAAGCACGTATAAAATCTTTTAAAGGAAATGTTACTTGGGTAGTACTTACCGAGAGTTGGTGTGGTGATGCAGCACATGTAGTGCCTGTGTTAAATAAAATAGCTGAACTTAACGATGGTATTGAACTACAACTAGTTTTTAGAGATGAAAACGAGGAGTTAATGAATCAGTATTTAACCAATGGAGCAAAGTCTATCCCAAAACTGATTATGACTGATAACGTTACGCAAAAAGTGGTGGATACTTATGGACCAAGACCTAGTGAAGCAACTAAATTGGTAAACGATTTTAAAGCAAAACACGGAACACTATCTGCGGAGTTTAAAGAAGACTTACAGCGTTGGTACAATCAAGATAAAGGTAAAACTGTAATTAAAGATGTGTTACAGTTATTAAGAGTCTAATTGAAAACTATAGCTGCCGATTATTTTTAAAAACAATTATAAAAAATAGATAGAAGTGTCAGTTCGAGTATGCCGACAGAAACTGTCGGTATGTATCGAGAACTAGTTTTTTCCTTTAAAGAAAAACGTGATAGAGCCTATTTGCGAATTGTTGGTTGAAGCATCAAAAGTAGCCGATTTTGCATACTCCAAAGCATGTTCGGTTAAACACTCATTTTGTGTTGTAGAAGAATTGTTTATATAAGCATTGGTTACTAAGCCATCAGCATTTACTGTGATGTTTATTACAATTTTACCACTGTCTTCACACAAGTATCTAGGTGTGTTATAATCTAGTAATTCTCTTCCTTTTAGAGAGTAGGTTAAGGTACTTATAGCATTTCCTTTTTGATTTTTTTCACGCTTTTCTGGAGAACGCATTGCAAGTACATCGTTTGCTTTTTTATAACGGTTGAGTTCTTCTTTATTAACGGAATAGCCACTAGAACTGTTGTAGGAAGAAGATGAAGTAACCACATCATTTAGCTCTTGCGAAGCTTCTTCTTCAAGGGCTTTTGTGGTACGATCAAAGTCATTGGCATTCATGGATTTGAAGTTCTTCATCATTTCCTTGAATTCCTCGTCTTCGTTATAAGCTTGATTGGTAGTTTTAAGTCCTTTTTCCAAAGCTTTTAAAGCTTCAAGTTCTTTAAGCTCTTCTTCGGTAGGTGGTTCTATTTCGTAAAAACTTTCAGCAATAAACTCATTTTGTTTAGTAATATGAAAACTAAACATAGCAAACACTATGATTCCCGATAAAAGAACCGTAATTATTAATGCCTTATGTTGTTCAATCCATCCCAATAGTTAAGATTTGAGTGCTTAATATATACGTTAAAATAGGAAAAATAGATTAGAAGAGCATAAATTCTAAAAAAATTGATACACTAGATAGTTTTTCGGTTTGCCTAAAACCGAAGCGTTTTCGGCTAAAATCTAACCCAATCAACCACGAGTTTTTAAAGTTGTCATCAAAGGCTTGATACCCAATTCCTAGTTTGTAAAGCGTACCACTTTCAAAGTTTTTGCCTAAGTCTATCATCTTACCATAACCTCCTCTTAAAAACACTTTGTCATCAAAATCAAACACATTGTATCTAAAACTTAAGTGTACAGGAAAAAAGTTGAGTTCTTGCTTAAAATAACGGTCATATTCTATGTTTAAACCAATACTTGAGCGTTCGTCAAACTGATAACCTAAAGTGTTATTGATAAAAATAGCGTTTGGGTTTATAAAGGTTTCACCATCGTCATTTCCAATGCTATAATCGTCATTGGTGGTTAATGTAACAGCAGCCGAAACTTTATAAAAAAGACCACGTGTTTTAATGGTGTCTTGAGAAAATAAAAGGCTAGTAAAAAGTGCAAAGTAGAGTTGTAAAAATAGCTTCATGGTTTTGTTAGGTTTAAAGCTAGTTTGCTATCAATAATTATTCCGAAGCAAGTTGTTCAATAAACTTTTCGGGAGTAACAGCGTTGTCAACACTAAAATCACCAATTTTTGTACGTCTTAAAACCGAAAGGTGAGCGCCAGAGTTTAAGGCTTTTCCAAAATCGTTAGCCAAAGAACGTATGTAAGTGCCTTTGCTGCAAACTACTCTAAACTCCACAGAATTACCATTGATAGACGTAATTTCAAATTCTGAAATATGTACAGTCCTAGATTTGATTTCAACCGCTTCACCAGCTCTTGCAAATTCATACAAACGCTTACCATCTTTTTTAATAGCCGAAAATACAGGAGGATACTGCTCTATATCACCAATAAATTGTTTGGTGGTTTCGTGTATGAGTGCTTCTGAAATGTGTTCGGTAGGATAGGTTTGATCAATTTCGGTTTCTAAATCATAAGAAGGCGTAGTGCTACCTAAAACAAACGTTCCTGTGTATTCTTTTATCTGACCTTGAAAAATATTGATTTGCTTAGTCATTTTTCCTGTGCAAATCACCAATAGTCCTGTAGCCAAAGGATCTAAAGTTCCAGCATGACCTACTTTTATTTTTTTTATGTTGAATGCTTGCCTAATTTCCCAACGCAGTTTATTAACGGCTTGAAAGGAAGTCCAGTGCAAAGGTTTGTCAATTAATAAAACTTGACCAGAAAGTACATCGTCTTTAGTCATTAGCCTACTTTATAAGAATAGATTACAGCAATAATACCAATAACAATGCAGTATAGCGCAAAGTAAGACAATTTGCTTTTCTTAACTAAAGCAATCATCCATGTGCAAGCAAAAAGCCCAGTGATAAAAGCAGCAATAAAACCTAAACTAAGGCTTGTAAAGTTTGCACTGTCGTAGGTGATGTCACCACTTAAAACGTCTTTTGCTATTTTACCAAAAATTAAAGGGACAACCATCAAAAACGAAAAACGAGCTGCTTTGGTTTTATCGTTTCCTAATAATACTGAAGTCGATATAGTTGCTCCCGAACGCGAAATTCCAGGAAGCATTGCAATAGCTTGAGAAATACCAATTACAAAAGCATTAGCAAAACTCACTTTTTTATTAGTGTCTTTGGCTTTATCGGCAAGAAATAACAGAACAGCAGTAACCATGAGCATAAAACCTACAAGTTTTATATTGCCTTCAAACAGTTGCTCTAATTGTTCTTCAAAAAAGAGCCCAACAATTACTGCAGGAATCATTGATAATGCAATTTTAGACACAAATTGCAAATCCTCGTTCCATTCAAATTTTAAAATACCTTTTAGAATTAAAAGGATGTCTTTTCTAAAGACAACCATTGTACTTAATGCAGTGGCAAAATGAAGTACAACTGTAAATAAAAGACTTTCTTTAGGGACTAGATTGTCGTCATTTAAAATAACTTTCCCTAACTCTAAATGTCCACTAGATGATACAGGTAAAAACTCTGTTAGTCCTTGTATAATACCTAATATAATTGAATCGATAATATCCATGTGCGCAAAAGTACATGAATTTTTTCGTTTGAAAATTTAAAAAACAAATGAAAAAATGTTAAGTATTAACAAAGTAGAAACTAAAGCGAAAAAAAGGAGGCAGTTCTAACAGATGTAAGTTAAAAAATGGAAGCTGAGTTTACTTCTTACTGTTTTCTTTATTTGGGTTCAATAAAATAGCATACACTTCAATAGCAAAACCAATTAAGATAAGTGTTGGTGCTAGTCTAATTCTTCTGAAACTAAAAATACTTGGGTCAAAAACGTTTGGGTCATCGCTACCACCACCAGACATTAAAATAAAACCAATGGCTATAAATGCTAAACCTATTAGCATAAACTTGTAGTTTTTCTTTCCGAAAACAAATTCGGCTTTTGCACTTTCTTTACGTTTTTGTTCTCCCATATTCATTTCCTACCAAAGCAGGAATCTATTTTAATTACTCAAATTCTGTAAAAATAATCTCATCACCTATGGCTAGTTGTGCAATATGTTCTGAGGTACCTAACCAAAGTTTAGGTAAGTGCAAAGTAACGGTTTTATTTAAAACTTTTGCGTTAAGAGTATCTAAATTTAATCCGCGTTCCAAACCTCTGTTAATGTAAAAGAAGTCGGTTTTGTCATCATGAAACACAATATCATGCGATGTGGCTTCAGTAATATTGGTAATTTTAGCAGTAACCACAGTACATTCTTCTGGTTTAGGGTTGTTAATAATGCAAGACCAAAACGTTAGAAAAAGGGCAAGGGCAAAAAAAGGAACTGTTCGTTTCATGAATGAAATCTTGGTTGGTTTCATTAAGAACGTAAAAACCCAAGTGTTTAGTGTGTTGCGACTTAATAGTACAACTGGTCGGTTTTCAAATTCAAGAAACGTTGTGTGGCAATAAATGTACTAATCCAAGTGATAATTATACCAAGTATAAAAATACCAGCAAACAATATTGCTAACAACACAGGGTTTTGAACAAAGCCAAGATCAGGGAATGTTCGGTTAAGGTAATAAAGTACTAAAGCCATACCAATAAGTGCAACAATAGCTCCTATAACACCAAGCTGAACGCTTTTAAATACAAATGGTCTACGAATAAAAGCTTTGGTAGCACCTACCATTTGCATCGTTTTTATGATAAAACGTTTAGAATAAACAGCTAATCGTATAGAACTGTTAATGAGTAAAACTGCAATTACGGTAAATAATGCACTTACAATCAGTACCCAAAACGTTATTTTTTTAACGTTGTCATTCATCAGTTCCACAAGGTCATTGTCATAACGTATGTCTTCAATAAACTGTTTGTTGGCAAGCTCTTCGGTAATACCATCAAGGGTTTCGTTAGTAACATAATCGGCCTTTAAGTAAACCTCAATGTTGTTTTGTAACGGATTGTACCCAACAAAATCCATAAAGTCTTCACCTGTATCTGCTTTCATAAACTCAGCAGCTTCTTCTTTTGAGACATAAACCGTTTTCTTGGTGTATTCAGCCATGGCTAAACTTTTTTGAAGCTGGTTGATTTCAACTTCTTTGGCAGAATCATTCAAGAAAATAGTAACAACAACTTGCTCTTTAAAATGGTCTGCTACTTTTTTAGCATTTAAAACCAAAAGACCTAAACAGCCTAAAAGAAAAAGAACCAAGGCGATGCTGATAACTACAGAAAAGTATGACGAAATTAATTTTCGTTTTTGGTATCTATCAAAAGATGAACTCATAAATATTGTGGGTTAATGGTGTAAAAATAATAAACAAAACTATTTCCGTAAGGTTTACAACGTTTAATCTTTCAACATTGTTATAATAACCTTAAATTTGAAGCAAAATGCACTTTAAAATCTAGTATTTGCTCCACGATTTAAAAATTTCACGTCCAGGTTTATGGTTTCCAACACTTTGGATTTATTTGGTGCCATTTAGTTTAGAAACCCATTTTTGGCAAGATTATAATTTCTGGATAGGTTTACTTTTTGTCACTTTTCCGCTTAATTATTTAGTGTATGGTTTAAACGATTATAATGATGTAAAAGCCGACGAAGTCAATGAGCGTAAAGGAAATTTTTTATTTGGAGCAAAATCCACAGCAGAACAACTGGTGTCTATTCCTAAGAAAATAGCAGTAATACTATTGCCTTTTATAATCTATTTTACAGTAGTATCTGGATTAAAAATGCTGTTACTTTTAGTGTTTATGATTGTTATAAATATCATTTACAATTTTAAACCTTTCAGAGTCAAAGAACGTCCACCTTTTGAAATATGCATTCAGGTTGGTTATGTATTCACAGCTTTTTTCAGTGTTGTACTTAATGATTTACCAATGTTGCCTTGGCAAACCATTTTATACCTAACATTGTTTGCATTTCAAGCACATATTGCAGGAGAAATCATGGATATTGAACCCGATTTAAAAGCAGGAAAACAAACCACAGCAACATTAATTGGTAGAAAGAACACCAAATTATTAATGCTCTTATTATTGCTTCTAGAAACATTTATTCTAGCATATTGGTTTAAAGACTATGTACTTTCAGGATTTTTAGCTTTGTTTTCGTTATGGCTTATAGCTGATGTATTTGTCTGTTTTAAAGAAAAACCATATTCAGTACAACAAATGAAACTCTTTGGATTTGCGATGAATATTTCAGCGCTTTTATCGATGATTTGGGTACTGTATTCAGGAAAACTAATGCAACCTGTTTTTTGATAGCGCTTCCTTTTACAATCGTATAATAAACCTTAAATTTGCACCTAATTTCCAAATTAAGTGTGATTTGTCATTCCACACTTGATACGGAATCCATAAAGCGACAGTAAAAAATAAAATACTCACCTTCGAGAGCATTATTATGACATATAATTTCAACGAAATAGAAGCCAAATGGCAAAAATATTGGGCAGAAAACAATACGTTTAAAGCCGAAAACCATAGTGATAAACCAAAATACTATGTGCTGGATATGTTTCCTTATCCAAGTGGAGCAGGTTTACATGTTGGTCATCCATTAGGTTATATTGCTAGTGATATTTATGCACGTTATAAGCGTCATAAAGGGTTTAATGTACTGCATCCTCAAGGGTATGATAGTTTTGGTTTACCTGCAGAACAGTATGCTATTCAAACAGGTCAGCATCCTGCAATCACTACCGAAACTAATATTGCAACCTATCGTCGCCAATTAGACCAAATAGGATTTTCGTTTGATTGGAGTAGAGAAGTACGCACATCAGACCCAAGCTATTACAAATGGACACAGTGGATTTTCATTCAACTATTCAACTCGTGGTACAATAATGAGAACGATAAAGCTGAAAACATTTCAACTCTAATTTCTGTTTTTGAAAAAGAAGGAAATGCAAACGTCAATGCTGCTTGCGATGATGATATTAAAATATTTTCTTCGGAAGAATGGAAAGGCTTTTCTTCTGAAAAACAACAAGAAATACTATTGCAATACAGGTTAACGTATTTAGCCGAAACTGAAGTAAATTGGTGTCCTGCTTTAGGAACCGTTTTAGCCAATGATGAAATTGTTAATGGCGTTTCAGAACGTGGTGGACATCCTGTAGTGCGTAAAAAAATGACACAATGGAGCATGCGTATTTCGGCATATGCTGAACGTTTGCTTCAAGGGCTAGATACTATTGATTGGACAGATTCACTTAAAGAAAGCCAGCGCAACTGGATAGGAAAATCGGTTGGTGCATCTGTTACATTTAATGTTATTCCTGCTGTCTCGTCGAGCGCAGTCGAGACGTCTCATCAAATAGAAGTTTTTACCACACGACCTGATACTATTTTTGGAGTGTCGTTTATGACTCTAGCTCCAGAGCACGAAATGGTCTCAAAAATTACAACACCAGAACAAAAAGCTGAGGTTGAAGCCTATATTGAAGCGACTTCAAAACGTAGCGAACGCGATCGTATGGCAGATGTAAAAACCATTTCAGGAGCGTTTACAGGAGCTTATGCAGAGCATCCGTTTAGTAAAAAACCTATCCCAATCTGGATTGGAGATTACGTATTGGCAGGTTATGGTACAGGAGCTGTAATGTCAGTGCCTTGTGGTGACCAACGCGATTATGATTTTGCAAAACATTTTAATATTCCTATTCCAAATATATTTGAAGGTGTTGATATTAGTGAAGCAGCATTTACCGACAAAGACAATACTGTAATTGCTAATAGTGGCTTTCTTGATGGGTTAAACTATAAAAAAGCAACTAAAACAGCTATTTATGAGTTGGAAAAATTAGGCTACGGAAAAGGGAAAACCAATTACCGCTTACGTGATGCTGTATTTAGTCGTCAGCGTTATTGGGGAGAACCATTTCCTGTGTATTATGTCAACGGCATGCCGCAAATGATAGACGCGCAACACTTGCCTATTACCTTGCCTGAAGTTGAAAAATACTTACCAACCGAAACAGGTGAGCCACCTTTAGGAAATGCAAGCGTTTGGGCTTGGGACACCAAAACAAATACGGTTGTCAGTTCGAGCGCAGTCGAGAACAAAACCGTATTTCCTCTAGAACTTAACACCATGCCTGGGTGGGCAGGAAGCTCACAATACTTTAATAGGTACATGGACCCACATAATGACAAAGAAATTTTCTCGCAAGAAGCCGTAAACTATTGGCAGCAAATAGACTTGTACATTGGTGGTAGCGAGCATGCTACAGGACACTTGCTGTACGCGCGTTTTTGGCAAAAGTTTATGTTCGATTTAGGATTAGTACCTGTTGATGAGTTTGCTAAAAAACTCATTAACCAAGGAATGATTTTAGGTGAGAGTGCTTTTGTTTATAAAGTAATAGTAGATTCTGAAGAAGTAAGGCAGTTGTTGATTGAAGGAAGAGATAATATTTCAAGTAATGAAGCTTCGGATTTAGGCTTAATTTCTAAGGAAATAAGAGAGATTTATTTGTCAAAATCTCATTCTGATATAAGTAAATCTAAAGATATAGTTATTAGTTATTTGAAGGCGTCTTATGAGTTGAAATCTGATATTGTAGATAAAATTACTTTTAAGATTTTACCAATCCATATGTATGTTGATTTAGTTAATTCTTCAAATGAGTTGGATGTTTTAGCTATTCAGTCTGAATACAAGTATAAAAGAGAGTTTGGAAAGAATTCTGTTTTTATTGGAGAAAAAGGTGAAGTTATTAAAGGCGATAATGATGTGTATATTGTAGGTCGCGAAGTAGAAAAAATGTCCAAGTCCAAATACAATGTGGTTAATCCAGACCATATTTGTGAAGAATATGGCGCAGACAGTTTACGTCTGTACGAAATGTTTCTTGGGCCTTTAGAGCAATACAAACCTTGGAATACTGCTGGTATCACAGGAGTACATGGATTTCTTAAAAAGTTATGGAAACTCTATCATTCCTCACTTGAGGGAGGTCAGGGTGTTTTTCACGTCACTGAAGAGCAACCGACTAAAGAGGCTTTAAAAACCTTACATAAAACCATTAAGAAAGTAGAAGAAGACATCGAGAACTTCTCGTTTAATACTTCGGTATCTACGTTTATGATTGCTGTTAATGAGTTAACCGCTCAAAAATGTACAAGTAGAGCAATTTTAGAACCTCTTATTGTGTTAATCTCACCTTATGCACCACATATCGCTGAAGAGTTATGGAGCAAGTTAGGATACAACGAGTCCATTGCTACTGCACCTTTTCCTGAGTATGATGAAAAGCACTTGGTAGAAAGCAGTAAGGTATATCCAATTTCGTTTAATGGTAAAAAACGTTTTGAACTAGAGCTACCATTAGATATGAGTAAAGAAGATATTGAAAAAACAGTGATGGCTCACGAAAAAACACAAGACCAACTACAAGGACGCACACCTAAAAAAGTAATTGTGGTTCCTGGGAAGATTGTGAATGTTGTTGGGTAGTTAAATTCCTGCAACAGCAGGAATCTCTCTTGTCATCCTGTCCCAATTTTCGGGAGTTTCTGGATCTCGTGCGATTTGCTCGTGGCTTAACAAATCACTCGAAGTGACGATTAACTATTCCTCATCGTCAGTTCGAGTGTCACGCCAAAGCGTGATGTATCGAGAACTAAAGCAATACATTGCAAACATGACAAAATTTCTTGACGAATGTAATGATAAACTAACAAAAACGATTTACGAGTGCTATGGTCAATTTTTTTTTAAGTTCTATAATTTGAAATACTGTTGTTTTGTGAAAAAATACCACTGTTAAAGAAAATGAACTATAATAATTACTTTGAGCTACAATTTTTTAATGGATTACTCAATCATTTTTACCCTGTTCTTTCTCTAGTTGCTTAATTCTAAATTCAGCTAAACTAATATCTCCTAAAATATATTTTGTGCTTGCCTCATTACTATAAGGCTGACAAGGGTTATGGATTTTGGTATATTTTCCAGCATATTTCTTGTCGATTTCCATAAGTTCGTTACAATAAGCTATAGCCTCTGAATTACTTTCTATTTTTCTTTTATAGATTTTTGCATTTTCAATAAAAGCCCTTAAATCTTCAATAGAAGAATTGCTATTATTTAACTTGCTATTTTTGTAATTTTCATAATCTTTAGATAATTGTCCATAAGAGTTGTTGATCAATTTATTTAATTCTCTTCTTCTTTCTTGATCTTCATTATAATTTGACTCTTTGTCTTCAATATGTACTTTGGTTTGGGCTTGGAGTGAAAAGGAACATATAAACAACAAGACTCCGAAGTATCTTAATATTAACATGAAATGATTGGATTATAGATTAATAGCACTGTAATATAATAAAAATGTTAAAATAATTAACATTATTTTGATTAACAATACTCATTTTGAGTATTTTACGCTTTATTTTTAATGCAGAGTATTACAACAGGCTAGCAACAACATGGAAATAAAAATTAATAATATACCAACTGAATCTCAAAACATAGCGTATAACGATGGACTTAATTTTGGTCGGTTTTTAGAAAATATGGAAGTTGTGAGCTATACTCTAAAATTATCTAAAAATCAGTTTTTAGCCTTGATTGAAGCGGACTACAACCAAATACGAGATGAGATAAAAGCAGATGATGAGACCATGAATGACACATCCGAATTTTCAGAATCAGGTTACTGTTCTTTGGAAGATTTGTTTACAAAAACCGCTGCTTTTTCAGACATTGTTAAGACGTATTTAGGTAGGTTATTATTGGAAAAAGTGGTAATACCACAAGAAAACCCAAAGTATATTATAAATAGTATTGGTGGAGCAAAAGTTGAGGATAATGCTATAATTATTTACGGAAAAGCTTCTGTAACCTAATCTTTTTCTTCATCCAACTCAGCAGCCGTTTTAGCGCCATAGTCTTCAATAAGATATGTGCGGAGTTCTTTCATAACGGTTAATTTGTAGTCTTTATGCTTGCTTGGGTCTGCAATAATTTTATCCAGATAATCTATGAGGGTTTCACCTTTGCCATCAACTAGTTCCACTGCGTTAACATCTATAGGAAATTCTTCTGGGTCATTAAGTAGAAACTCATCAAACACTTGTGGTTCCATATTGAAATCCACCACACGCTTTAAAAAATGGGTAGGATATGGTATTTCGGGTTTTGTTACAGATTTAGATTTACAAACAAAACAATTGGAATAAGTGTTCCATAAGCTTAAAATCTGTTGTTTGTAATTGGGAGTGTCTCGTGTAATCCCTAAATGACCTAAAAAAATATTTTCAATTTTTTCGCCTGCATCATCATAACCAAAATTAATATCTATTGAAAGACATATTTTATTTCCCAGCATTTCCACTTCTGTTTCGCCATAGCCTGTATCTTCTCCACAATCGGTTTGTGCGGTAAGGGTTACTGTAAAACCTACAAAAACAAACAGTAAGGTGTGTTTTAGTTTTTTCATGAGTAATAGCATTGTGTTAAGGTTTCAATTTAATTTATTTTATTTAGAACTAAAAAACCAATTACTACAATGATTTAAATAATTATGTTGAACAGCTCTTGTAATGCACTAAATTATTCTGGTGACTATGCTATTTAAATCTTCAATTTCTATTTTGTTGCCGCAAAGGTGTATTGAGGATAGATAAAAAAGGAAAACGAACAAAGAAACCTTAATATGAGGATTGAACTGGGTTTTTGAAACACAATTGATAGCATCATTTTCTTTATGTTTGAAGTAGAGGGAAGCATCCTTACAACTATTGAGTATGTAGTCTTTGGGATAGCTAAGATTAAATGGATTGAAATTACACAAAACTGACAAAATTTCTTAACTTAAATTTGGCTTATTTTTTGCTAGATTAGTATTAAATTTACACTATTAAACTTTAAAAAGATGATTGGATATTATATATTAATTGGAGCGATTGCTCTGGTAAGTTGGTTAGTTAGTAATCAATTAAAACAAAAGTTTGCCAAATACTCTAAAGTAAGATTACGCAACGGAATGACAGGACGTGAGATTGCTGAAAAAATGTTGGCAGACAACGGTATTTATGACGTTGAGGTTATTTCGGTAGCTGGTCAACTAACAGACCATTACAACCCAAAAAATAAAACAGTAAACCTTAGTGAACCAGTGTACAACCAAGCTAACGCAGCTGCTGCAGCTGTTGCAGCACACGAGTGTGGGCACGCAGTACAGCATGCACAAGCCTATAGCGCTTTAGGGATGCGTTCAGCATTAGTACCTATTGTAAGTGTAACTTCTGGGATGTCACAATGGTTAGTAATAGGAGGTTTAATACTTGGTGCAGCTGCAGGAGTAGGATTAGGATATTGGGTTGCTGTTGCAGGATTGGTATTTATGGGGTTTGCAACCTTATTTAGCTTTATCACGCTACCTGTAGAGTATGATGCTAGTAATAGAGCATTAGCTTGGTTAAAAGCAAAAAACATGGTAACTCCTGAAGAATATAAAGGCTCTGAAGATGCACTTAAGTGGGCAGCTAGAACTTATCTGGTAGCAGCAATTGGTGCTTTAGCTTCATTGCTATATTGGGCACTTCAAGTATTTGGCGGAAGAGATTAACACTCACAATAATTATAACAAAAGCCTTTCAAAACTATTGAAAGGCTTTTTTGTTGGGTATTAGTAGCTTTTAAGTTAGTCATTCGTCAATTTATACCAACTATATGCCGACTTTATACCGACTATATGTTGAGTCAAATTGCAGTTAAATACCTGTTATAGTAAATACAACTATTACTTATAAGGTTATGAATAAGGCAAGGAGTTACACTTTTATCTGTCTGTCAATTTGCTGTTGAAGCGATATAAAGGTTTCAGTTCGTGATACACCAGAAATAGATTGTATTTCTTTATTAAGAACTTGCATTAGGTGCTCATTGTCTTTACAAAGAATCTTTACAAAAATACTCCAGTTACCAGTTGTGTAATGACATTCCAATACTTCAGGTATCTTTTGTAATTGTCGTACAGCTTCTGGGTTACTAACGGCTTTATCTAAGTATATACCTATAAAAGCCATAGTAGTATATCCTAAAACCTTAGGATTGATTACAAACTTTGATCCCGAAATTAACTTAGACTTTTCAAGTTTTCGTAACCTTTGGTGGATAGCAGCTCCTGAAATACCCACTTGTCTTGCTATTTCAAGAATGGGTGTTCTTGCATCTTCCATTAAGGCACGAAGAATTTTTTTGTCTATACCATCAATATGGATATTTTGATTTACAACTTTCATTAGGTTTTAAATAGAAATTATAAAACATAAAAGTAGTAAATACAATTAGATTTGTAATGCTTTAGACTATAAGTTTAAAGGATTGTAACCAAGATACGGTACATCGTATTCTTTAAACTTAATATCATACGCTTCCAACTCTTTTAAAATAGGCTCATACACTTCTTTATTAATTGGTATTTGAACACCAGGAGTTGTGATTTTTTCATTTAAAATCGCCAAGGTAGCTATAGCCACAGGTAAGCCAACAGTTTTAGACATTGCTGTAAACGTCTGGTCTTCACCAATAGTTACCATTGTAGAGTCTATTTGGTGTTTTTTACCGTTAAGCTCGTAACCAAACTTGTGATACATTACAATCATGTCTTTATCCTCTTCGGCAAGTGTCCAACTATCCATTAATATCTTTTGAAGTATTTGTGCAGGCGTTGCTTTTTTAAGCTCAACCATTTTACTAGCACTAAAGATATCTAGTTCAATAAGTTTGTCCCAAACAATATCGTCTTGGTCAATCTTTAAAGCATGTCTAAATTTTAATTCAACCGAATCTGTTGGGCTGTAAGGTAAAAAGGCGTTTACAAAATCGCGATAGCTCATGTTTTCACTATCATCTATAGTGTAGCTGTCGTCAGTCATCCCTAAAAGTACAAACATGTTCCACGCACGAGAAAACCCTACACGACGCATTGTACCTCTGTAAAGTGTTTTAATATCATCTAGTCCATAAACGCTTTGGTATTTTAAAGAATCTCTATTAGCATATGCTTCAAAACGTCCATAGCCTTCAACGTCCAAAAATTCTGTTCTTCTAAATAATCGGTTATAAGGAATGTATTTATAGGTGCCTTCCTGAAGAAATTTTGCAGCACCACCTTGTCCAGCAACAACTACGTTTCTTGGGTTCCAGGTAAACTTGTAATTCCATAGGTTATTATCGCTTTCAGGAGCAACCAAACCACCAGTAAACGATTCAAATAAAATCATTTTACCACCTTTTTCACGTATGCTATCAATTACTTTCATAGCACTCATGTGGTCAATTCCTGGGTCAACACCTATTTCGTTCATAAACACCAAGCCTTTATCTCTAGCAGCTTTGTCTAAACTTTGCATTTCATCGCTTACATAAGATGCAGTAACCATATTTTTACCAAACGAAATACAATCTTTAGCAACCTCTATGTGGTATCTTGCTGGAAGCATAGATACTACAATGTCGGCATTTTGAATAGCTGTTTCTCTAGAGTGTTTGTCAAACACATCTAGCACAATAGCTTGAGCATTTTTGTGGTCGCCAATTAACTTTTTGGCACTAGAATAGTTGATGTCTCCAACAATTATAAGTAGGTTTTCAGATTCTGATTTTTCAAGTAAATATTTTATAAGATAGGATGCAGATTTTCCTGAACCAATAACTAAAATCTTTCGCATAATGGGATTTGTTGAGTAATTTTGTGTTCACGAAAGTAGTAAATCGAACGTGCAATAAAAACCCAAAGATTAAATTTATATGAACAAGTCTATATTAATTACCGCTTCCATATTAGGAATTTTAAGCATTGTACTTGGTGCCTTTGCAGCACATGGTTTAAAGTCACTTGTTTCTGCCGAAATGATTGATACTTTTGAAACAGGAGTAAAATACCAAATGTATCATGCTATTCTATTATTGTTTGTAGGAAGCACTACTCTTGTAACCCAAAAGGCTAAGAAAACCATCTTTTATTTGGTGCTTGTTGGAGTGTTGTTTTTTTCGGGTTCAATTTATGGTTTGGCAACTAATGTATTGTCTTCGTTTGATTTTAAAAGCATAGGGTTTATTACACCAATAGGAGGATTACTACTTATACTTTCATGGGTTGTTTTGTTGATAAACTTTTTAAAACTTAAAAAGGATTAAAAAGCTATTTTAGTGAGAGTTTTAAAATATTGTTTTAGCTTTGCACAATTAAAACAACACAAAAAATTATGGTAAACCATACTCAAACTACGAAATCGATTTCGTTAGAGCAATATGGCATTAAAAATGCAAAAGTAAATTATCAATTGTCTCCTGATGAACTTCAGGCTGCGGCAATTTCTAAAAAGCAAGGTGTAGAAACATCTAATGGAACTTTAGCTGTAAACACAGGTGAGTTTACAGGACGATCGCCTCAAGACCGTTTTATTGTAAAAGATGCCATTACCGAAGACAAGGTATGGTGGGGAAATATCAATATTCCTTTTGAGTCGGACAAATTCCAAAAACTGTACGATAAGGTTACTGATTACCTTTCAGAAAAAGAAGTTTTTGTTAGAGATAGCTATGCTTGTGCTGATGACAATTACAAGTTGAATATTCGTGTAATTAATGAATATCCATGGAGCAATATGTTTGCTTACAACATGTTTTTGCGTCCTACTGAAGCTGAACTAGAAAACTTCTCACCAGAGTGGACTATAGTTAATGCACCTGGTTTTATGGCAAATCCAGAGGTTGATGGTACACGTCAACACAACTTTGCTATTTTAGACTTTACAAGAAAAATAGCCTTAATAGGAGGAACAGGATATACAGGAGAGATTAAAAAAGGAATTTTCTCTGCGTTGAATTTTATACTTCCTGTATTTAAAAACACTTTACCAATGCACTGTAGTGCTAATGTTGGAAAAGATGGAGATACAGCAATTTTCTTTGGACTGTCAGGTACTGGAAAAACTACACTTTCTACCGATCCTGATAGAAGTTTAATAGGTGATGACGAACATGGTTGGACAAGCGAAAACACAGTGTTTAACTTTGAAGGTGGTTGCTATGCAAAAGTTATAAACCTTTCACAAGAGCAAGAACCTGAAATTTTTAATGCTATTAAAAAAGGAGCTATACTAGAAAATGTGATAATAGATGATAAAGGTGAAGTTGATTTTGCCGACACATCAATTACTCAAAACACACGTGTTAGCTACCCAATCTATCATATTGAAAATATTAAAAAGCCATCAATAGGAGAAAACCCAAAAAATATATTCTTCCTTACTGCTGATGCTTTTGGAGTTTTGCCTCCAATTTCTAAATTAACACCAAGTCAGGCAGCATACCATTTCATTTCAGGATATACTGCAAAAGTAGCAGGTACTGAAGCTGGAGTTGTTGAACCTGTACCAAGTTTTTCAGCTTGTTTTGGAGCACCTTTTATGCCTTTGCATCCTACTAAATATGCTGAAATGTTAAGCAAAAAGATGAAAGAGTCTGGAGTTAATGTTTGGTTAGTAAACACAGGTTGGACAGGTGGACCTTATGGTGTTGGTATAAGAATGAAGTTAAAATACACTCGTGCTATGATTAATGCTGTTTTAAATGGTGATTTAGGACTGTATAATTATGACGATTACCATATTCACTCAGTATTTGGAGTGGCGCAACCAAGAAGTTGTCCAGGAGTTCCAACTGAGGTATTGAGCCCAAGAACTACTTGGAACAATGACGAAGCATACTACACTACAGCATTTAAGTTATCTAACGCTTTTAGAGAAAACTTTAAAAAGTTTGAATCTTATGCAAGTGAAGAAATAAGAAGAGGCGGACCACAGCGTTATGCCTTTTAATTAATGAAGGCTAATTCATTAAATAAAAAAGCGATTCAATTTTGAATCGCTTTTTTTTATTATGATGTAAGAAATTTATTTTCCTTTATTAGCCTGAGTAATGTACTTTTCTAAAGCCATTGTCATCGAAGGTGTTTCAGGAGTTGGAGCTGCAATGTCAACTCTTAATCCATGAGACTCAACAGCTTTAATAGTAGTGTTTCCAAAAACAGCTATACGCGTATTGTTTTGTTTGAACTCTGGGAAATTGTGGAATAAAGATTCAATACCAGAAGGACTAAAAAACACTAAAATGTCATAGTAAACATCAGCTAAATCAGATAAATCACTAATTACTGTTTTGTAAAAAACAGCTTCTTTCCATTTTACTTTCAACCCATTTAAAGTTTCAGGAACTTCAGGTTTTAATTTGTCGGTAGTAGGTAGTAAAAAGCTTTCGTCCTTATACTTTTTAATAAGTGGCGATAAATCTTGGAAGGTACGTTTACCAACATATATTTTACGCTTTCTATACACTACGTATTTTTGAAGATAAAATGCAACCGCTTCAGACTGACAAAAATACTTCATCGTATCTGGAACTTTAAAACGCATTTCTTCAGCTACTCTAAAAAAGTGGTCCACAGAATTTCTACTAGTAAGTATAATTGCTGTGTACTGGCTTAAGTCTACTTTTTGTTGTCTAATCTCTTTAGCAGGAACACCTTCTACATGTATAAAAGGTCTAAAGTCAATCTTAACTTTCTGCTTTTCTTGAAGATCAAAGTAAGGCGAATTTTCTATTTTAGGCTCGGGCTGTGACACTAAAATTGTTTTCACTTTCATAGGCTCTAGTTATAGTTTTTAAGCGTTATAATCTGTAATTAACTTATACAAAATTAGATAAGGTCCAATTTCGAGTGCGCAAAGATACAAAATAAAATAGAATAAGTTATCAAATATCAACTTTTGATGTTTTTTAAATGAAGTTATAAATCCAATTAAATTAATCAATAAAACAAGACCAATAACTGTGTAAATTAAAGGTTTTGAAGGTGTTATGCTATATATGAGTAAAATGTTTATTGGTAAGAGTACAAAGCCACTATAATTTAAATAGCTGGTTTTCTGAAATAAATATACATCAATCAATTCGTCTATTTCAAACAAACTTGCTAATAGTCGTTCTAAGAGCACTTTTATAAGTATGAGAGCTCCAATTGCAAAAAGAACTTTAACAAATAGTGTAAGATCAAATTCTGAAGGTAAAAAAAGTTCAGAGTAAGCTATAAACGAAAATATTGATACTGAAATTAGTAGGTTTAAAAACATTAAAGTGTCAAACCCATCAATAAATTTTTGGTCTCTAGAGTAGATTTTTAAATACTTGGAGTTACCTATAACTAAGAGAAAATCTTTAAATCTGTTTTCAAACAAAAACTTTGACAGGGTTACCAATACCAAACCCAGTACAATGAATATTGTAAACCATTCATTTGAAACTACCTCTCTTAACATGATGCTAAATTATAAAGAAATTTTCACCTGTTTAACTTTTATTTAAGCTCATTTCAATAAACTTTATACTTCAAAAAAACTTACTTTTGCTAAAATTTGGTAAAATGAAGGATGCAATTGTCATCATACCTACTTACAATGAAATAGAGAACATTGAAGCTATAGTGAGAGCTGTTTTTGCTCAAGACAAAGCTTTTGATGTTTTAGTGGTTGACGATAATTCACCAGATTTAACTGCACTTAAGGTTAAAGAGCTTCAAAAGGAATTTGATAACCAGCTTTTTTTACTTCAAAGAAAGGAAAAGACAGGATTAGGAACAGCTTATATTGCTGGATTTAAATGGTGTTTAGAAAAAGAATATGAATATATTTTTGAAATGGATGCCGATTTTTCTCATAATCCTGATGATTTGATGAGGTTGTATACTACTTGCGCAATAGAAGGAGCTGATATGGCAATAGGTTCAAGGTATATTAATAATACTGTTAATGTGGTTGATTGGGATATGAAGCGATTATTGTTATCTTACTTTGCATCTAAATATGTAAAGTTTATAACTCGAATGAAAATTGCAGATACAACAGCTGGTTTTGTATGCTACAAAAGACAAGTGTTAGAAACTATTAATCTAGATACAATTAAGTTTGTGGGTTATGCGTTTCAAATAGAAATGAAGTTTAAAGCCTATTTAAAGCAATTTAAAATTGTTGAAGTTCCTGTCATTTTTACCGATAGAGCTAAAGGAAAATCAAAAATGAGTGGAGGTATTATTTCCGAAGCTATTTTTGGAGTGTTGAATATGAAATTTAAAAGTCTATTTGCTAAGTAACATGAAAGCAAAAACTATTCTTATTAAAAATGCCAAAATTATAAACGAAGGCAAAGTTAAAGAAGGTGATATCCTTATTGAAGGCGAGTATATTAAAGAAGTTGCCGACTCAATAAGTGCTAAATCATCTGATGTTGTGGTAATTGATGTTGAAGGAAACTATGTGTTACCTGGTGTTATTGACGATCAAGTGCATTTTAGAGAACCAGGACTTACCCATAAAGCTGATATAGGCACAGAATCTAAAGCTGCTATAGCTGGAGGTATTACCTCTTTTATAGAAATGCCAAATACAGTACCGCAAACCACTACTATTGAAAAACTAGAAGAAAAGTTTGAGATAGCTTCAAAAACATCATACGCTAATTATTCGTTTATGTTTGGTGGAACCAATGATAACTTGGAAGAAATTTTAAAGGTTGACGAAAAAAACGTAGCAGCACTTAAATTGTTTTTAGGATCTTCAACAGGAAATATGCTAGTTGATAATCCTGAGGTACTCGAAAAAATATTCAGTAGCACCAATTTGTTGATTGCTGTTCACTGTGAAGATGAGGCAACTATTAGAGCTAACATGGAAGAATTCACCAGCAAGTATGGTGAGGATATCCCAATTGAAAACCATCCTATCATTCGTAGTGAAGAAGCCTGTTATTTATCCTCTTCAAAAGCTATAGAACTTGCTAAAAAAACAGGAGCTAGGTTGCATGTATTCCATTTGTCAACTGCTAAGGAAACTAAGCTGTTTTCAAACAAAATTCCTTTAAAAGATAAAAAAATTACTGCCGAAGTTTGTATACATCACCTATGGTTTAGTGATGAAGATTATAGCAAAAAAGGAACGCTAATTAAATGGAATCCTGCTGTAAAAACTGCACACGATAGAGACGAACTTTGGAAAGCATTGTTAGACAACAGAATTGATGTTGTTGCTACTGACCATGCACCTCATACTCTAGAGGAGAAAAAGAATGTATATACAAAAGCACCATCTGGCGGACCATTAGTACAGCATGCACTTGTTGCAATGATGGAGTCTTACCATAGAGGACGAATTTCCTTAGAAAAAATAGTGGAAAAGATGTGTCATAATCCTGCGATATTATTTCAAATAGAAAAACGAGGTTTTATAAGAGAAGGGTATTTTGCCGATTTAGTTGTAGTAGATGCCAATAGCCCTTGGACAGTAAACAAAGACAATATATTATATAAATGTGGATGGTCGCCTTTTGAGGGAACTACCTTTAAGTCTAGAGTAACACATACATTTTTAAATGGTACTTTAGTGTATAATAATTTTAAATTCCTTAACGGAAATGCTGCCAAACGACTAACATTCGATAGATGAAAAAAATAGTAACACTTGTTTGTATCATAGCGTTGTTTTTAGGTTGCGATAAAACGCAAAAACCTAAAAAACCAAGTAATCTTATACCAAAAGATAAGATGGAGCAAGTGTTATATGATACTTATTTAATGAATGCTGCTAAAGGCATTAAAAAGCAACAACTTGAAAATTATGGTATTAATCCTGAAGGATATATATTTAAAAAGTATAGCATAGACAGTCTTCAATTTGCATTAAGTAACGAGTATTATGCATACGATTCTAAAGACTATGCTGAAATGATAGAATCTGTTAAAGAACGTCTTAGCAAAGAAAAAGAAACTTACGAAAAACTAAAAGAAGAGGAAGAAGAGGATAGAAATAAAAAAAGAGATTCAATAAAAAAATTATCTGATTCTATTAAAAGAGAAACCAAAAGATTAAAGGATAAAAACTTTGGCGCTCGAGATTAATCTTTTTTAATATCTTCTAAAAAGAGTTTGCTCGTCTTTTCTATAACTTCATCAATTGGTGTAAACTGAAAGTTTAATGCGTTTTTTATTTTAGAATTATCATATAAAGTTCTCTGTCTTGCCGATTTTGCAGTATGTTTTGATAATCGTCTTCGTTTTCCTGTAAGTTTATGTCGAAGCCAATCCAATCGCCAACCTAGTTCCAATAAAAAAGTACTGGCTTTTTTCTTTGTAGGTTCAACCTTTAAAGCATTGGCAACTTTATAAATAAAGTTCTTAAATGTAAGATTATCTGAAACAAGAATAAAACCCTCATTTTTTATGTTACTTTCCATAAGTTGTTGCATAACATTTGCAACATCCCAAACACCAACATAACCAGTGCTTCCGTTAGTGTAGTAAGGAACACCTTTGTAAATCAAACGAATTAAACTGCTACTGCCAGCACCTTTCCAAAAGCCTGGACCAACTATTATTCCTGGATTAACAATTACTGCATCAACACCTTCTTGAGTGCCTCTCCATACTTCAATTTCGGCACCATATTTAGTAATAGCATAAACGCTGTTGTCGTCTTCAGTATTCCAATGGGTGTTTTCTGTAATTAATTTCTCAGAATTTGTATGATGTCCTATAGCAGCAATAGAGCTTATATAACACAGCTTTTTTATATTATGAGAAACACAAAGGTTAACAATGTTAGCGGTACCTTCAATATTTATTTTTCGGAGTTGATGGTATTTATCAGGCTCAAAAGATACAAATGCAGCACAATGGTAAACATGTGTTACCTCCTTAAAAGCATTGGTTAAAGCAGTAATATCTGTAAGGTTGGCTTCAACCCATTCAATGGAGTTAAAAAGAGATTCAGAATGTTCAGTATAATATGAAAACACTTTTTTTACAGTATCTAGTTTGTGTTCACGTCTATAAATTGCACGAACCTTCTTTTTATTACTCGCAAGATTATAAAGTAAATGCGAACCAACTAAACCTGTACCTCCTGTAACTAAAATCATAAAACTAAAGTAAAGAATTATTCATAAAGGGATAAGAATTCTACATTGATTTTTATCTTTGCGGAACTAAAAATAAATTGAATATGTCTAAATCATTGGTAGAAGAATTACGCTGGAGAGGTATGGTACACGATATTATGCCTGGAACCGAAGAACAACTTGATAAGGAAATGACAACTGCTTATATAGGTTTTGATCCAACTTCAGATTCTTTACACATTGGGAGTTTGGTGCCAATTATTCTACTGGTACATCTTGAGCGATTTGGTCATAAGCCTATTGCTTTGGTTGGTGGAGCTACAGGAATGATTGGAGACCCATCAGGTAAGAGTGATGAGCGAAACTTATTAGACGAAGCAACACTTAATCATAATGTACAAGGCATAAAAAATGTACTGTCAAGGTTTTTAGATTTTAATTCTAAAGCAGCTAATGCGCCTTTATTAGTTAATAATTATGATTGGATGAAAGACTTTTCTTTTATCGATTTTGCAAGAGATGTAGGTAAACGTATAACCGTTAATTACATGATGGCAAAAGACTCGGTAAAAAAACGTTTTTCTGGTGAAGAAGGTAGTGTTGGTATGTCGTTTACAGAGTTTACTTATCAATTAATTCAAGGTTACGATTTTTACCATTTATATAAAACTCATAATTGTTTACTACAAATGGGAGGAAGCGATCAATGGGGAAATATTACCACAGGAACTGAATTAGTAAGGCGTATGAATGTTGGCGAAGAGGCTAAAGCTTACGCAATGACCTGTCCGTTGATCACAAAAGCTGATGGTTCTAAATTTGGAAAAAGTGAAGGTGGTAACGTTTGGTTAGATGCCGATAAAACTTCGGTTTACAAGTTTTACCAGTTTTGGGTAAATACGACTGATGAAGATGCTGAAAAGTATATTAAAATCTTTACGTTTTTAGATAAAGAAACAATTGAGAATATAGTTGCTTCTCATAAAGAAGCACCTCACCAAAGACTACTTCAAAAACGATTAGCAGAAGAAGTAACAACCTTTGTGCATAGCAAAGAAGACTTTTTAACTGCTGAAAAAGCGTCAAACATCTTGTTTAGTAAAACTTTTAAAGATGATATTAAAACACTAGACGAAAAAACATTTTTAGATGTCTTTGAAGGTGTTCCGCAAGCCGAAGTGTCTAAAGCAGATTTTGAAGGAGGTTTTGATATGATTGCTGCATTATCTGCCAAAACAAGCTTTTTGAATTCTAATGGTGAAGCCATAAGAGCATTAAAAGAAAATTCAGTGTCAGTTAACAAAGAAAAAGTCACAAAAGACTATCAGTTAACTGATGAAGACCTAATAAATGGTAGCTATATCATTATCAATAAAGGAAAGAAAAACACTTACATTATAAAAGTTGTATAAAAAAACGCCTGATGAAAATCAGGCGTTTACAATAACCAACCAACTAAAAAAAATAATCTTGCTTTCTCTTAGCTAGATAATAGTCGTAGTTGATATTATTTCCTTACAAAGCCATCAAATTGCAGCCTCTAATATCGCTGTTGTCAAACCTACCAATAATTTCAAAAGAATTATCGTTGTAAACTTTACCAAGATCTTGAGTTGCCATAAAAGAGCAGCTGTAAATATTTGCTAAATCAATAATGTTAATTCCTCCAGTAGTAGACGTGCTTGTTATAGTTAAAGGGTCTTCAGTATCTCGTGTTAAAACTTTCATCCAGTTAGGACATTTAAAAATACCGTTTCCTTTGGAATATGCTTGACTTAAAAGCTCTGTCATACCATATTCGCTATGAATTTCAGAAACACCAAAACCTTGTTTTAAAATAGTATGAAGTTCATCGCGAATCAATTCTTTTCGTCTCCCTTTCATACCACCAGTTTCCATAACAATAGTGTTTTTAAGCTGAAATTGGAACTGTTCCACTAAATCCAATAATGCAAACGACACACCAATAAGTAGCACTTTTTTTCCTTCGGAATCTAAAGTGATTAACTTGTTTTTTAATTCGGCTAGATTATGAAGGTAAAACCCACTTTCTTTATGGTTAGATTGCGCTATTAAGTGCTCAACCATATAAATTAATGACGAGCCATCACGCTCTAAATAACTAGGTAAAAGTGCTAATACCACATAATCTTCAATAGGTCCGTAAAAGTGATTAAAACAAGTGTTAAAACTGTTTTCGTAAACATCTAAATCACTTACATGATGCTTGCTTGTTATTTGACCTGTTGTTCCTGAACTTTCAAAAACTTTTTCTATTGCATTAGTTGTACTTAAAATAGGGTGTGTTTTAAAAAATTGAATAGGTAAAAACGGAATGTCTTCAACTTTTTTTATGTCGCTTGGGTTTTTGTACAACAAATCGCAATATGAACGATATACAGTGTTATTTTCAAATTGAAATTTGAAAATATCTAAAGCAAGAGTATTAAACTCTGCTTGCGTAGAACTGTTGAAGATGGAACGTGTATCAATCATTTTGGCAAAAGTATGCAAAATAAAAAAGCGTCACCAAGTTGATGACGCTTTTTAAATAGTATAAGGTAAGTTTTACTTAATTACAATCTTTTGAGTAGTTGTAGTATTACCTTGAGAAATTTTCATGATGTAAACCCCAGCATTAAGTGTTGAAACATTTAAGCGGTTGTTAGCAATAGTTTCATTAATTACTTGTTTACCTAACATATCATAAACATTAACTGAAATAGCTTCAGAATGTGCAGAAACAATATTTACAAATCCAGTTGATGTTGGGTTAGGGAAAATTGAAAATTCTCTTTGCTCTGAATCAACAATTGATAAAGTAGGGCAATCTGAAGTAGGTCTAGCGCCTAAAACAGGACAATTGTTGTAAGTAGTTAACTCTACATTTGATAAATCCCAGTTAGAGTAACCGTCAACACCATCATCATAATACTGAATACCAATAAAAACTGCAGTACCAGTTAAAGCAGATAAGTCAATTTCAACATCACCTGCATCGCTTTCAGTGATAGTTTGTAATAATGACCAAGAAGTTGTGTCAGGACATCCTGAGTAAGCAGCTGTGTAATTGATAGCTAAAGGAGTGTCTCCAAAATTTTCTTGAGCGTTAAATTTTAAAGCTAAGTCAGAAACAGATGTTAAATCTAATGGTCCAAATAATAACCAAGTGTTTACCACTTCTTCGCAGCCACCACCACAATAGCCATTCATGTTGTATGTACCACTACTTTCAGTCCAAACATCATTGTCAGAGTTAGTAGCTACAGTAAACATTTCAAATTTTTCAGCACCATTGCTTATGTCAAAACAAGATGTAATTGCTGGCTCGCAATGATCAGAAGGAATAGTTCCGCTTGAAGCAACACAATCACTACCAGTAAATTTTAAATCCCAGTTGTCTCCTTCAGATAATCCAGTAATAGTAATTGTTCCATTTTCTGTTGTTGCAGGATCATCACCACTTATGACACCTAAAGAGGTAGTTGCTACTTCAGTGATTGAAGCGTCAACTCCATTATAATTAACATTAATAGTAACAGAATCATTGTTGTCACCCAATGTTAAAGAGTTACATACAATATCTACAGAATCAATTGTAATTCCACAAGAGCTTGAAAATCCTGTCCAAGTAAAATCATCAATCATAATTCTTTCAGTAGACCCATTTGATTTGATTCTAATTAAGATATTAGAATTAGCACTTTGTATAGATGTACCAAAAGTTACCCAATCTGACGAATCATTTAAAGTAGTATTATTAATGGTAGCCACATCTGTCCAATCTGTACCACCATTAATAGAATATTCTAAAGTAAAATCTGGAGAAGGGCTACCATCCCATCTTCTAATTTTTACAGAAAAATTATCAACTCCACCAGTAGCAATGTTTGCTGTAAATTCTGAAGAGCTATTGTTTCTAAGGCGCAATGCGTAAGTTCCAAAAGCTTTTGGGAAACCATCTTGCGTACCTGTTGTTTCTCTTAATGCTTCATTACTTGAAAAAGAGAATTCTCCTTCACTGTAAGATTGTGTAGAATAACCACTGCTGTAGGTCCAATTGGCAGTATTATCAAAATTTATTGTTGTTTGTCCAAAAGTTAGGTTCCCTATAAATAAGGAGCATAATAAAAAGTAAATGTTTTTCATGAATTAAGTTTTAAAGTTCAACGAGCTCCAAAAGTAATACTAGCAACAAAAAAAGCCAACATTTAAGTTGGCTTTTAATGATTTGTTAATATAGATGTGTTTTATCTATTTAATAACTAATTTTTTGGTAACTGAAGCATCGTTTTGAGAAATATTCATAATATAAACCCCAGTGTTTAGTGTTGAAACATCTAAACGGTTGTTGCTTACTGTAGCTTTATTGATAACTTGTTTACCTAAAACATCATAAACAGAAACTGAAATCGTTTCAGAACTAGATGAAGTTATGTTTACAAACCCAGTTGAAGTTGGGTTAGGGTAAACAGAGAAAGAAGCAATTGCATTAGGGTTATTGATTGAAAGTACTTCATCAGGACTTCTTGGGTATACTTGTGGAGTTCCAAAGTATTCTCCAGCTATTACTGTAATTGTAGTAGCAGTTGAAGGAATTGTCTCTCCTGCCATGTTATCATTTGGATAATTTGTTCTAAACGCTAAAGGTCCTCCAGAAACATCTGAGATGTCATAGTTTTGACTTGAATCAAATGTAGCAGTACCATTTCCATCAGCAAATGTTACATCAGCAATTGATACTAATTCAGACTCATACATATCAAAGTTGTTGATGATGTCATTAACCGTTACAGTTTGAGGAGTTATTGAATTACCTGTAGAACTAGCAGCACCAGGATCAACTGAAGGAACAAGCTGCATAACATTAGCGAACTCTCCCAACTGACCTTGAAGACCTGTTATACCATCACCATTATTAAATACGGTTGTAATTGTACCAGAGTTGTCGTCAATTAACATACCTCCAGTTGCATCTTCAATAAAAATTTGATTTCTACTGTTACCAGTTACAAATGTTACAACTACTTCGCCAGTAATTTGATAAATATTACCAATAGTACCTGCTCTTAAACCAGCTATATCAGCAACCGTTTGTACAGATGTTACTGTGAAAGTAACTGAAGCAGTTACAGCAGGATCTAGAGGCACATGACTGTTATCAACTAAAGTAAGCTCAACAGTGTGCTCACCGTCAGCTAATCCTGTTAAGCTAATAGGATCTGTGTCATATTTCATAACATTACTACCTCCATCAACAGTATAGTGTATGTGACCATCTCCAGTACCACCATTAGCAGGTAATTGATCTACAACAAAATTTTGTACACTTAATTCAATGTCAACATCACTAGATGCAATTGTAGCTCCATTAGATGGCGAGGTTACCGCAATACTAGGTGTAGTTGCAGCTACTACTTGTAAATTGTCAATATAAAATAAAGACGATTGTGTGCCAGCAGTCCAGTTTGAAGCGATATCATAAAAACGGATACCCATATCAAAATCTTCATTAGTAGCAGGTGTATATTCAAATGAAATAGTTTGCCACTGATTTAATAGAGTTTCGTCTGAATATACAGAAGGCGAAAATCCATTACCATTAAAAATACGAGCTCTAGCTTCATTATTTGTTGCATAGACGTCTAAGCTCATAGTATATGTTACTCCTCCTACTAATGCAATAGTTTGTCTTATGTCAGTATCTCCTTGAGTTTGAGTTAAAACATTAACACTTGCAGAACTTGTTCCGTCAGAAACAAAAGTTGAATTCGTGTTTTCTGTAAGATCAGTAGTGCTAAAATCTACAGTAGTGTATCCATCAGGAACACCAGCTGTCCAGTTTTCAAAGCTACCATTAACAGCTAAATTTTGGGCAAACCCAGAAAAAGCCATTAAAGTAATAAGGAATAAAAAGTAAATTTTTTTCATAAATCTTAATTTTAATAAGTTTAAATTTTGTTTCAAATATAGTGAGATTTTGGTGTTTAAAACGTTAAAGCCACTATATTGTATGCTAATTTACAATAATATAACATTATTTTTTAACTATCTTAGGGACAGTTTTACATTTTTACTCTAAAAACCTGATTTAAGACGCTATAATAGAATAGATTTTTTATTGTGTTTTGAGAGTTTTTAGAGTAGGTTATAAAACAGTAAGGACTAAGTTATTTTAACGTTATGATTATATTATGTAATATAAATTTTTGTTATTAATTCTATCTTTACATCGTTAGTTTCTCAAAAAAAATGAAGAACTAAACAACAAAACACATGTGATAACTAAAACAATAAAAACTACACATGAAAAAAAAGGATATTAAAATACTTTTAGTTGACGACGAACCAGATATTTTGGAAATTGTTGGCTACAACCTTTCATCTGAAGGTTACCAGGTTATAACTGCCGAAAACGGTCATGAAGCTGTTAAAAAAGCAAAAAAAGAAAGGCCACAACTAATCATTTTAGACGTTATGATGCCTGAGATGGATGGTATTGAAGCTTGTGAGCAAATAAGAAAAAACCCAGATTTAAGCGAAACGATTATTACATTTTTAACTGCAAGAGGTGAAGATTATTCACAGGTAGCAGGTTTTGATGCTGGAGCAGATGACTATATTACCAAACCTATAAAACCAAAAGTTTTAGTAAGCAAAGTAAAAGCTTTACTAAGACGACTTAAAGAAGAAGACGCCTCGGAAAGTATATTAAAAATAGGTAGTTTGGTAATCAATCGCGAAGAGTATAAAATATCTTTAAAAGGCGAAGAATTGGTCTTGCCAAGAAAAGAATTTGAATTGTTATCTTTGCTAGCAACAAAACCAGGAAAAGTTTTTAAGCGCGAAGAAATCTTAGATAAAGTTTGGGGAAATGAAGTTGTAGTAGGAGGGAGAACCATTGATGTGCATATTAGAAAACTTCGCGAAAAAATAGGAGATAAAAGCTTTAAAACCGTTAAAGGAGTTGGTTATAAGTTTGTAGACTAGATGCAGAAAAAATTAAAAAAAACGTACAGGTTCGCTATTAGAACCTCAATGTACATCACAATTTTTTTAACGCTCTTCATGAGTGTTTTTTTATATACAACAAAGTCTTTTGACTGGTTGTTGATACTCTCCTTTGCACTAATTTGTTATAGCTTTTGCTTTATTGTGATTCAATATAGGGTCGAGCGTTTTATTTACCGTCGTGTAAAAAAAATATACGACGACCTCACTTTGTTAGAGTCTACATCATTGCGTAAACAGCCTATTACTACAGATATGGCAACGCTTACTAAAGAAATAGATAAATATGCAAAAGATAAAAAACTAGAAATTGAAACTCTAAAAGTAAGAGAAGAATACCGAAAAGAGTTTTTAGGAAATGTATCACACGAGCTAAAAACACCATTATTTACTGTTCAAGGTTATTTGTTAACCTTAATTGATGGTGCTCAAAATGACCCGAAAATTAGAGAAAAGTACCTTAATCGAGCCAATAAAGGCGTGGAACGTCTAATCTATATTGTAAGAGATTTAGATATGATTACTAAACTTGAGGTTGGTGATTTGAGTCTAAATGTTGAAAGGTTTGATATTGTTGAGTTGGTAGAAAGTGTTTTTGACCTTTTAGAAATGAAAGCTACCAAGAAAAAAATTACACTTACGTTTGATATGGATTATAATGAACCTGTTTTTGTTAATGCCGATAAAGAGCGTATACAACAGGTGCTTACAAACCTTATCGTAAATTCCATAAAATACGGAAGAGAAAAGGGAACTACCGAAGTTAGTATAGAAAATCTTATAAAAAATAAGGTTATTGTAAGAGTGACCGATAATGGTGAGGGTATTGCTAAACCTAATGTTCCAAGACTTTTTGAACGCTTTTTTAGAGTAGATAAAAGTGGTTCTAGAAAAGAAGGCGGTTCAGGCTTAGGCTTATCAATAGTGAAACATATTATTGAAGCTCACGATGAAAAAATATATGTAGAAAGCGAATTTGGTGTAGGTAGTGAGTTTTCATTTACCCTTGAAAAGGCTGAATAGTTTTTTGTAATTCAATTCGTAATCCAATTCAGCTAAACCTTTATAGTCGTCAATTTTTTCAAGCATTTCCATAGTAAAAGTATCTTGCGTTGCTGTAGGAACTAACTTTTGTTCATCTAGTTTTTTAGCTAGATATTCTTGCTCAAATTGCCCAGGAGTAGGAATAAAAAACGCCTTTTTATTCAGTTTTGCTAAATCCATTATAGTAGTATAGCCAGAACGCGAAATCACAAAATCACTTTGGTTTAATGCAAGTTCAAGTTGTTCGCTAGTCATATAATTGTAAATAGTCATACTGCCTTTGTGAACTGTAGTTTGTTGGTCTTCAACCAGTCCTTTTACAAACAATACGTTGCCATTATAATTCTCAAGTAGAGTGAGTAGCTTTTCTTCTAAGAGTGTGCGTTGAGGTTCAGGTCCAGATAGTAGTGCCATGATATCATATTCTTTTTCAACCTCCAGTTTTTTAAATCTGCTAATAGGACCAATATATTTTAAAGGGATTTCTAAGAAATTAACATGACCTAGTTTGCCACTTAAGTTTGGTTCATTAACATTATCAGGAACCCAACATTCGTTGAATTTTTTAATAAATTTTTGATGAATTTTTGTGCTAATCCAAGTTGTATTTCCACTTAAAACCTGTAATTGATGTGTAATAAATACAGAAGGCACTGTTTTAGAACAAACCCCTAGTCTATTATCAGAAATGATTCCGTCAATATCATAAGTTTCAATAATTTGCTTTGTGGCTTGTTTTTCTCTTTTGATGGCTTTCACCACTTTAGGCGAATTACTAATAATTTTCAACTTAAACCATTTTCCTTTTTTCGCGTAGGTAATTCCGTAAGAAGGCAATTCAACAGCAATTAAATCTGGAAACTCTTTTTTTAAAAGTTCAAGTGCAATACCATCACTCGCAATAACAGGTATGTAGTTATTTTTTAATAAGGCATTAATGATTGGAATACACCTTGTGGCATGACCTAAACCCCAATTTAGAGGCGCAACTAATATTCGTTTTTTCAAAATCATAAAAAAAGCAAATGTAAACCTAATATGTTTCCTTAATTTTGCCTAAATATTAAATTAACTGTGGGAAGTAAAAATAAGCTAAAAAGATTTAAGGAAAACGAGACCTTTTCAAACGTAATTCAGCCAACAAGAGATGAATTAGTCAATCAAGATTTCAAATGGAAAGGGAATTGGAACAGTCATTTTTTTAAGAATGATAACCCTTTGGTTTTAGAGTTAGGTTGTGGTAAAGGTGAATATTCGGTTGGATTAGCTAAACTATATCCAAACAAAAACTTTATTGGAATTGATATTAAAGGAGCTCGCTTTTGGAGAGGTGCTAAAACTGCTATTGAAGACAATATGACTAATGTTGGGTTTTTAAGAACTCAAATAGAATTAATTGATTTTGCTTTCGCAGAAAACGAGGTTGATGAAATTTGGATAACCTTTCCTGATCCTCAAATTAAATACAAGCGTACCAAACATCGTATGACTAATACTGAGTTTTTACAACGCTATAAAAAGGTATTAAAACCAGATGGTGTAGTTAATTTAAAAACCGATAGCGAGTTTATGCATGGTTACACGCTTGGGTTATTACATGGTGAAGGACATGAAGTGTTGTATGCTAACCATAATGTGTATAAACAAGAAGGCAGTCCTGAAGAAGTTACTGGTATTCAAACATTTTATGAAAGCCAATATCTAGAGCAAAACAAACCAATTACGTATATTAGATTTAAAATCAAGTAATTTTGAATATAACAGTTGTATTTTTCTTGGGACTGATTTTTGCGCTTGTTGGTGTAATTCCTCCAGGATTATTAAATATGACTGCAGCAAAAATTAGCTTAAAGGAAGGACACTCTAGAGGTATTATTTTTTCAGTTGGAGCTTGTGTTGTAGTTTTTTTACAAACCTATATAGCTGCAATGTTTGCACGTTATCTAAGCAATCATCAAGATGTGGTTGATATCTTACAACGTGTTGCCTTTGTTATTTTTGTGCTAATCTCCATTTACTTTTTACTCATTGCTAAAACCAATTCTAAACCAGATGTAGAAGAAAACAGCAAGAGCAAACACAGTCGTTTTTTTCAAGGTATGTTCATGTCTGCATTAAATGTGTTCCCAATACCTTATCAAGCTTATATGACAGTAACTTTGGCGTCTTTTGATTTGTTAACTTTTGAAAGAACAAGTATTATTTCGTACGTGTCTGGAGCAGCTATGGGAACCTTTGTGATGCTGTATGTGTACATTTTCTTTTTTGATAAAATCAAGAATAAGAAGTTTACGTCTCAAAAAAATATGAACTACATAATAGGGTCAATTACTGGTTTAATTGCTGGAGTAACATTGATTAATATTTTAATGGAAGCATGAAGCCAGAAACCTTAAGTTTTTTTGATAAAGTTTATGAGGTAGCCAAATTAATACCCTACGGAAGAGTTACAAGTTATGGTGCAATTGCAAAGTATTTAGGAGCTCCTCGAAGTTCAAGAATGGTTGGTTATGCCATGAACGGTTCTTCAAGAAAAGATGTGCCTGCACACAGAGTGGTAAATAGGAATGGTTTGCTTACTGGTAAACACCATTTTGAGGGTACAAATTTAATGCAGCAACTATTGGAAAGTGAAGGTGTAAAAGTTAAAGATAATCAAGTACAAGATTTTAAAAAACTGTTTTGGGATCCTGCTGAATTACTCTAGTTGTTTTACCATTTTTATGAAAACAGTTTACCATAGAAATCAATAATGGTACTATAATAAAACTTCAAGCTTCGTGCTTCTGTCTTCCATCTTTATTAATTATATTTGCATTTTAGAACTAATCTAAATTATTGATTTTGAAGCTTAATAAACAAGATATATTAAAAGCCTTAGAAACCATTACAGTTCCTGGTGAAGGACAAAATATGGTTGAGAGTGGAGCAGTTACCAATGTTGTTACTTTTGGTGACGAAGTAGTTGTTGATGTTACCATTAAAAACCCAAGTTTACAGGCAAAAAAGAAGACCGAAGTTGAAATAATGAAAGCTATTCATAATGAAGTCTACGAAAAAGCCAAAGTAAAAGTAAATGTTAAGGTAAATGCACCAGCTGCGCCAAAAAACGAAATAAAGGGAAAACCAATTCCTGGTATTCAAAATATAGTTGCTGTTGCTTCTGGAAAAGGAGGCGTAGGAAAATCTACAGTAACAGCAAACCTAGGAGCTACTTTAGCAAAAATGGGCTTTAAGGTTGGTATTTTAGATGCTGATATTTATGGACCTTCAATTCCTATTATGTACGATGTGGAGTTTGAAAGACCTATTTCGGTTAATGTAGGAGGAAAGTCTAAAATGAAACCAGTAGAAAGCTATGGTGTTAAAATTTTATCTATAGGCTTTTTTACAAAACCAGACCAAGCTGTAATTTGGCGAGGACCAATGGCAGCTAAGGCATTAAACCAAATGATTTTTGATGCAGATTGGGGAGAATTAGATTTCTTATTAATCGATTTACCTCCAGGAACAGGAGACATTCACCTAAGTATTATGCAATCGCTTCCTATAACAGGAGCAGTAGTGGTAAGTACGCCTCAGCAAGTAGCTTTAGCCGATGCTAAAAAAGGAGTAGCTATGTTTCAGCAAGAGTCTATCAATGTACCAGTACTTGGTATAATTGAGAATATGGCTTATTTTACTCCAGAGGAATTACCAGATAATAAATACTTTATCTTTGGAAAGGAAGGTGCTAAAAACCTTTCAGAAGATTTAGAAGTACCTTTCTTAGGCGAAATTCCTTTAATACAAAGTATAAGAGAGGCAGGAGATGTTGGTCGTCCTGCAGCGCTTCAAACAGCAACACCATTAGAAGCTGCTTTTGAAAAGTTAACTCAAAATGTTGTGCAAGAAGTAGTGAGACGTAACGATGCCTTACCACCAACCGAAGCAATTAAAATAACAACAATGGCTGGTTGTTCAGCAGTAAAGAAATAACAGAAGATGAGTTCAGAAGAATTAAAACGTAATATTGAAAAAGCGCTAGACGAAATTCGTCCTTTCTTACAAAGTGATGGAGGCGATATTTCATTACTTTCAATAGAAGATGATAAGTTAGTGAAAGTTCAGTTGCAAGGTGCTTGTGTTGGCTGTAGCGTTAATCAAATGACCTTAAAGTCTGGTGTGGAAATGACTATTAAAAAGTACGCACCTCAAATAGAAAAGGTTATTAATATTGAAGCTTAATATCTATTAAGCTGAAGGCTCATCAAGGTTTTTCAAAATGCTAGAACAAGCCTGTTTTTTAATGACATTTATCATAAATCTTTATAAAAACAGTATGTAATTTTGATGTAGTACATTAAACAATTTCTAAATTAAAGAGATACCCACTTTTGTGGGCTTTATTATGATTAAAACAGATATACTTATTATTGGTGCAGGACCAACAGGGTTGTTTACTGTTTTTGAAGCAGGATTATTAAAATTAAAATGCCATTTAATTGATGCCTTACCACAACCTGGTGGACAATGCTCTGAAATTTATCCTAAAAAACCAATCTACGATATACCAGCTTATCCTGAAATTTTAGCAGGAGATCTTACAGAAAAACTCTTAGAACAAGGTAAACAGTTTGAACCTGGTTTTACTTTAGGAGAACGTGCTGATACTATAGAAAAGCTAGAAGATGGAACCTTTATAGTTACGACTAATAAAGGTGCAAAACATCACGCTCCTGTAGTTGCTATTGCTGGTGGATTGGGAAGTTTTGAACCAAGAAAACCAAAAATCCATAACATTCATTTGTTTGAAGATAAAGGTGTAGAGTATATGATAAAGGATCCTGAAGTCTACAGAAACAAAAAAGTTGTTATTGCTGGAGGAGGAGATTCTGCATTAGATTGGAGTATATTTTTAGCTAATGTTGCTAAAGAAGTAACACTTATCCATAGAAGAAATGAGTTTAGAGGTGCTTTAGATTCAGTTGAAAAAGTACAAGAGCTTAAAAATAAAGGTAAAATAAATTTAATTACTCCTGCTGAAGTAGTTGGTATTCTTGGAGAAGATCACGTTTCTGGTGTGGTTGTTGAGCAAGCACAACATATCAAAAAAGAATTTGAAATTGAGTGTGATCATTTTGTGCCTTTGTTTGGATTATCTCCCAAACTTGGACCAATTGCAAATTGGGGATTAGAGATTGAAAAAAATGCTATCAAAGTTAATAATGCTTTAGACTACCAAACTAACGTTCCTGGTATTTTTGCTATTGGAGATGTAAATACTTATCCAGGAAAATTAAAATTGATATTGTGTGGTTTTCACGAGGCAACGTTAATGTGTCAAGCAGCTTATAAAATTATAAATCCTAATAAAAAATATGTTTTAAAATATACTACTGTTAGTGGTATTGATGGTTTTGACGGAACACGTAAAGAAGCACCTAAAGCTGTAGTAAAAGCAATTGAATAATGGAACAGGACATTAAAATAACAATAATTGATCGTGATGGTGAAGCTCACGAAATTGATGCTCCAACTGATATGGCTATGAACCTTATGGAAGTAGTTCGTAGTTATGAATTAGCTCCTGAAGGAACCATAGGAGTTTGTGGCGGAATGGCTATGTGTGCATCATGCCAATGCTATGTGTTATCTGATCATGAACTTCCTGAAATGCAAGACGACGAAGAAGCTATGCTTAGCGAAGCGTTTGATGTACAAGAAAACAGCAGACTGGGTTGTCAAATTGCTATTACTCCAGAATTAGAAGGTCTAAAAGTTGAATTAGCTCCTGAGAGTTAGTCAAAATTCCTATGAAAATAGGAATCTTTTTTAATCTAATTGAAAGAAAGATTAATTATCAAAAACTAATTCAAGTTTAATTTGTGTTTTATCTAAGTTTTTAAATTCCATTAATAGAAATCCTGTTGAATCATTAAAAATAAATTTAGAAGAAGTGCTTCCAGCTTCGCTTCTGGTTTCGGCATTAATTTGAATGCAATTTAGGTTACCATAAATTACATTTTCTTCCTTTATGTATTCGTGAACTAAATTTAAGTTTTTATAATTCTCATAGGATGCTTCAAGTTTCCATGTCCATTTTTTAGTTTTTTCAAATTTGAGATAAGGAAATGCCGAAAGTTGTAAAATTCCAGCGTCGTGAGTTCGAGGAGGATGAAGCCAAATGTTTTTATTATTTTCAACTAATCCTGTTTTTTCAGAAAATAAAATAGAGTATTCACTGTCTAAATATTCATATTGAATAACAGTTTGATTGTAGTTAGGGTTAAAATTTGAAAAAGGTTTTGTGCCTCCAATAATATTCAACCTAATATATTTTATAATAGAATTTATTTTTTCATTTTCCTTGTAAACTGAAAATGTATATAAGTATGAATTATTAACCTTGTAGGTGGAGTTGTCAATGTCATATTTGTTCTCCGGATTTTTGTTATTTAGAGAACCTTGTTCAAAGAATATTTGATTTTTACTTGATTGACAATTAGTAATCAAACAAAAAAAACATACGATTAAAAGCAAATTATAGCTTGAGTTACGTTTAATCATTTGTGTCCTATTCCGTTTTATAATCTGCTAATTTTTGAGGACCTTCCAATAACACTCTTACAATTTTTAAAGTGCCATCATCTGTAGTGGCTATTTGCCATTTGATGAGTGAGATTTCTCCGTTTTCAATTTCAATACCTGTAATGCTTCTTGGGTGTACACAACTGCCATCATTAAAAAAAGCAATGTCTCCAGGTTCAGGAAAACGAGGTCTATGAGTATGACCAACAACAGTAATTAAATTGTTGTTTTCTATAATCCATTTTTTGGTTCTACGTTCAACTTTTATAAGTTCTTTGTAGTTTTTTGCAGGACTTGTAGGGTCTGCAATTCCCATTACGTTTAGTGGTTTCCATAAAATACGAACCATAAAACGGCTCCATCTCCAAAACAAATAGTTCCACCAATCGGCTTGATGACCATGGGTTAAAAATAGTTTTTGTCCAGTTTGGGAATGTTCTAAAACAATGCCTTCATGATATTCTATGTTACAGAATAACTCAACATCTTCACCTATTTTAGGGTCAAAATAAGTGGAAAGGTGTTTTTCTACATATTTTGGATCTCTGTAAACCATGTCGTGATTTCCCCAAATCATATGCAAACGCTCTTGTTCATGAAATAACTTCATAAGCAAATACACATTTTTATGAGCGTTTAAAATAGAATTAAAAGAGAGGTTTTCCCAGAGTTCATCACCATCACCAAGTTCACAATAGCTAAAACCTTCAGCATAATAATGTTTTAAGGCATGAAAGTAAATGTTTCGGTTGTTTGCAAAATCATCAGCAAAACTATTATCGCCTCTGTGGCAATCACTAAAAAGGATAAACTTGGACGTATCGTCAAAATAAACTTTTTTGGCGTTTTTGTAAGCTCTATCTAAGCGTTTCTTTGAAGACATTTACTAACATTTTCAACTAAAATAAGCAGAAATAAAATATTGAAACTAAAATCAGTCAATTTTTTCAATAGCAAAAGGAAGTATACGTTCTACAAATTTAGCATACGCTAGTTCTGAAGGATGCAAACCATCAGAAGCTACTAATTCAGGTTGTTCTAAACCATTTCTTGTAATATCTGTTATGTATACAAATGTAATGTCTTGTGATTGACAGTAGCTTTCAGCAAAATCATTATACATATCAATTTCTTGAGAAATTGTGTCAGGATTTCCCGTGTTTTGACCAAAAGGTGTGTAGGCATAATCAGGAATCGAAACCACTATTACTTTGTCCTTATTGCCATCAGCGGCAGTTATAGCAGTTTGAACCAATTCAGGAAATTCAGTTTCATAAACTGAAAATGGAATGTTTTGATATTGATTATTTACACCAATTAATAAGGTTACTAGGTCGAAGTTAGAAGAAATCCCTTGGTTATCAATTGCGTTTTTAAGATTAGCAGTTGTCCATCCAGTTTGCGCTATAACGTTAAGGTCAATTGTGTAAAAGGTATCAGCACTAAGCTTGTTTTTAAGTTGCTCAGGAAATTTGCAGGTAGCACAAACACTCTGTCCAATAGTGTAACTGTCTCCTAATGACAATAGGCTTCTAATTTCATCAACAGGAGTATTTTCGTTATTAGTATTATTCTGACTTGCAATAAAATCATCATTTGCACCACAGGAATACAGCGTGAGGGAAACTGTAAAAATAAGGTATTGTATCTTTTTCATATCTAATCAATATACGTAAAATAGAATACAATGGTTTTAATAGTAAAAAGCTTCTCTAAATAATAAAGAAGCTTTTTTATGTTTATTAGAAGTTAGTTGTTTTTACTTAAATGCATTTAATCCTGTAACATCTAATCCTGTAATTAATAAATGGATGTCATGAGTTCCTTCGTAAGTTATTACACTTTCAAGGTTCATAGAGTGACGCATGATGCTGTATTCTCCAGTAATTCCCATTCCTCCTAGCATTTGTCTTGCTTCTCTAGCAATATTGATAGCCATATCCACATTGTTACGTTTTGCCATAGAAATTTGAGCAGAAGTAGCTTTACCTTCATTTCTTAGTACTCCTAAACGCCATGTTAATAATTGTGCTTTAGTGATTTCAGTAATCATTTCAGCTAATTTTTTTTGCTGTAATTGAAATTGGCCAATAGGTTTACCAAATTGTTTACGTTCTTTGCTGTAACGTAAAGCTGTATCATAACAGTCCATAGCAGCACCAATTGCTCCCCAAGCAATACCATATCTTGCAGAATCTAAGCAGCCAAGTGGAGCTCCCAATCCTGATTTGTTAGGTAGCAAGTTTTCTTTAGGTACTTTTACATTGTCAAAAATAAGCTCTCCAGTAGCTGATGCTCTCAATGACCATTTATTGTGTGTCTCAGGAGTTGAAAATCCTTCCATACCACGTTCAACAATTAAACCATGGATTCGTCCTTCTTCATTTTTAGCCCAAACTACTGCCACTTGTGCAAAAGGCGCATTGCTTATCCACATTTTAGCACCATTTAAAAGGTAGTGGTCTCCCATATCTTTAAAATTAGTAACCATTCCTCCTGGGTTACTACCATGGTCAGGTTCGGTTAAACCAAAACAACCCATCCATTCGCCACTTGCAAGCTTTGGTAAGTATTTTTTACGTTGTTCTTCGTTTCCGTATTTCCAAATAGGATACATTACTAAAGACGATTGTACTGATGCAGTACTACGAACACCAGAGTCACCTCTTTCAATTTCTTGCATAATTAAACCATAAGAAATTTGGTCTAATCCTGCACCTCCATATTCTTCAGGAATGTATGGTCCAAAAGCACCAATTTCAGCTAATCCACCAATAATTTGGTTGGGAAATTCTGCTTTTTGAGCATAGTCTTCAATAATTGGAGATACATCGCGCTTTACCCAATCACGAGCAGCATCTCTTACTAATTTATGTTCGTCGGTTAAAAGCTCGTCTAAGTTGTAATAATCTGGAGCTTGGAATAAATCTGGCTTCATTTGTATGTTTTAGTTGTTCAGTAGTCGAGATTTAGTTTTTAATCTAGACTCGAAACAAAAATAACGAAAACGTTTTCAGTGCACAATTATAAATTACATTTTCAAGTAAAAATCTTTGGTTAAATCAATGTACTCTTTTGTATAATTATGTCTTTCGGTTTCAATGATTAGATTTGAATGTTTAACTATTTCTTCTATGAATGAAAACTCAATTAAACTTCGCTTTATAGGAGTATTTTCGGCTCCTTTTACATGCAATATTCTATTTGGAAATAAAGAAAAATCAGATGCTAATTGTATGAAGTTTTGCTCTTCTTTGTAAGGAATTATCACTGAAAATAAACCATTTTCAGATAGTAGTTTTGAGGCACATCCCAATAAATGCTGAAAAGGCATTGCATCTTGAAATCTTGCTAAATCGCGCTCTGGGATATTTGTTTTGGAATCTTCTGAGTAAAAAGGAGGGTTGGAGATAATTAAATCATATTGGTCGTCAATTTCATTAGTAAACTCATCTAATGAAGCATGGTAACAGAACAATCGGTCTCCCCAAGGTGATTGCTCAAAATTTTCTACGCATTGTTCATAAGCATCACTATCAATCTCCAAGGCATCAATTAATTCGGCATTGGAGCGTTGAGCGATCATTAAAGAGAGCACACCTGTGCCTGCACCAATATCTAAAACAGAAAATGGGTTATGATCAAGGCTTGCCCAAGCACCTAGTAAAACACTGTCAGTGCCTATTTTCATGGCGCAACGGTCTTGATTTACTGTGAATTGCTTAAACTGAAAAGGCTTATTCATTTAAATATAAGTCTATAAGCCCTTCAGGAGTTTCAACAAAAATGGTTTTATTCGCTTTGTCTACTTTAGAAATAAACTCATCATTCATAGGAATTAAAATTTCTGTGCCTTCTCTGTCAATTTCAAAAAGCGCTTGTGCTGTAGAGTCGTTTACTGATGTTATAGTACCAACAAAACCAAAATTGGCATCTTCAACCTTGAAACCAACAATTTCATGAAAATAAAACTTGTTGCCTTCTAGTTTTGGTAGGAATTCTAGAGGAAGGTAAACACCGCTTTTTATAAGACTGTCGGCATCTTCTTCAGTGTCGACGTCTTCAAATTTTACACGCAACAAATCAGATTTATGTAATTGTGAGGTTTCAATAAAAAAAGGAACAAGGTTATTGCGTAAATCAATAAACAGCGCGTCTAAATTTTCATACAGCTCAGGTTCGTCAGTATCTAATTTGATAAGAAGTTCTCCTTTGAAGCTATATTTTTTAACAATTTTACCTAGATAAAAACAGTCTTTTTTTTGCATGTTGTCTGTTCGAGCGCAGTCGAGAACTATAAAAAAAGTGTCAGTTTAATTACATCTCGACTGCGCTCGATGTGACACTTAAGAATAAAAAAACCCAGACGATTTGTCTGGGTTCAAAGGTATAAAATAAAAATTTTTTACTCTTCTTCGTTGTTAGCAGTAGCTTCTACTTCAGCATCAGCCTCTTCAGCAGCTTCTTCAACAACAGGTGCAGCCGCAGCAATTCTTGCTTCGTTCACTGCTTTTTCAGCTTCAAGAGCTTTAGCTTTAGCGTCAGCATCAGCTTTTGCTAAACCATCAGCCTTAGCTTGTACTTTAGAAGCTTTTTCTTCTAACCAAGCATTGAATTTAGCTTCTGCTTGCTCTTCAGTTAAAGCACCTTTTCTAACACCACCTGCAAGGTGATTTTTTAATAAAGCACCTTTATAAGATAAAATTGCTTTAGCGGTATCAGTTGGTTGTGCACCATTCTGTAACCAAGTTACTGCTCCATCAACATCTAATTCAATAGTTGCTGGATTAGTGTTTGGGTTGTAAGATCCTATTTTTTCTAGGTATCTACCATCTCTTTTTGATCTAGCATCAGCTGCTACGATCCAGTAATAAGGTTTTCCTTTTTTACCGTGTCTCTGTAATCTAATTTTTACTGGCATATAAATTAATTAGTGAGGTTCTCGACCTCGATTATTAATAAGTGCGCAAAGATACTACATTTTTTTTATTTACAACATTTTATTATAAATTAAGCTAATTTGAAATTTTATTATACTTTTGGAAATCATTAAACGTTATTTTAATTGCGCAAACAATCATTAAAATAAGAAACCTATTATAAAATGAAGAGATTAGCCTTAATTCTATTTACTTTTCTGTCAGTACTAAGTTGTGGCGACGAAATCGAGTTTAATTCACCTGCAGTACAAGGAAATAAAGATGGTGAATTATGGAGAGCAGTATATTATTCGGCTGATATTGATTTTGGAGGATTTATAATAGAAGGAGGTAATAATTTTGAAACTATACAGCTTATCACAACAAATGATACTGCTGGCACATACAATTTAGGTGATGGAAGTGGTAATGAGGCTACTTTTACTAATTCTCAAGGAGTGGTTTATTCTACAAACAACGAACCTGATCCTAGTGTTTCGATTTATCCTAATGAAGGGCAAATAATAGTGGAGCACGTAGATAATGATGCTGATCCTAAAACTATTTCAGGAAAGTTTTGGTTTTATGCTTTTACAGCTGATGGAATGAATACTGTTAATTTTAACGAAGGTCATTTTTATAAAGTGCCATTAGTTGGAGGTTTAGTAACAGTTGGTTCAGGGTGTTTGCAAGCAACAGAAGCTACGGCTAATGCGGCTCAAACTTATATAGCTACAGATACTACTGCTCCAGAATATACTGATGTTTGTAATGCTTATAAAGATGCTTTAACAGCTCAAATTGATGCTTGTGGAGATACCACAGGAGCTTTGCAAGCTCTTATAGATTCGTTAGGTGATTGTACACCTTAATTAATCAATAAAATAATACAAAAAACGCAACCTATCAGGTTGCGTTTTTTGTTTACAACTGTTTATAACTTTCGGTCAAAAAACTAATAATTATTCTTAATTTTAACCTTCTTATTTTTCAAGATAAAACCATTTTATGTACTTAATTTTTGATACCGAAACAACCGGATTACCAAAGCGTTGGGATGCGCCTATTAGCGATACCGATAACTGGCCAAGAGCTATTCAAATTGCTTGGCAGTTGCATGATGCGCTTGGTAATTGTATTGAGCATCAAGATTATTTAATAAAGCCTGAAGGATTTAATATTCCTTATGATGCCGAGAAAATTCACGGTATTTCTACCGAATTAGCAGAGGAACAAGGTGTCTCTTTATCTGAAGTTCTTGAGAAATTTAATGAAGCATTAAATAAAACCACGTTTATAGTTGGTCAAAATGTTGGCTTTGATGTCAACATTATGGGCTCTGAATTTTACAGAGGCGATGTTGCAAATAAATTGCAAGAATTACCAGTGCTTGATACTTGTACCGAGCATACAGCGCAACTTTGCCAAATTCCTGGTGGTCGTGGTGGTAAATTTAAGTTGCCAACCTTAACCGAGTTGCACGAATTTCTATTCAACAAACCTTTTGCTGAAGCACATAATGCAACAGCAGATGTTGAAGCAACAACACGTTGCTTTTTTGAATTAATTCGTCGTGAAGAATACACGGTTGAGCAACTAGACGTTCAGCCAGATTATTTTCAGAAATTTTCTGAAGCTAATCCGCAGGAAATTCAACTTATCGGATTAAAGCACATTAACCTAAAGCGTGAAAGTGCTAAAATTCGTGAGCGTCTTCAAAAACAACAAACAAGTACCATTTCAACCGAGGAAATAAAACAAAATATTTCCGATTTAGCAGAAGTTGATTTTGTACACCTTCATAATCACTCGCAATTCTCAATATTGCAGTCTACAATGAGTATTCCTGATTTAGTTTCGGCTGCTGCAACGCACAATATGCCTGCGGTTGCACTAACAGATCATGGGAATATGATGGGTGCCTTTCATTTTATAAATGCGGTAAACAATCAAAATAAAAATATTGAGGCTGCTATAAAAGCTGCCGAAGAAAAAGGAGAAACAACAGATAAAAAACTTATTAAACCCATTGTAGGTTGTGAGTTTTTTGTTTGTGAAGATCATACTGATAAGTCCAGAAAAGACAATGGTTACCAGATTGTACTTTTGGCAAAAAATAAAAATGGGTATCATAATTTAGCAAAACTGTCTTCGCATGCCTTTGTAGATGGGTTTTATTATGTGCCTCGTATTGACAAAAAACTTATTGAACAATACAAAGAAGACATCATTGTTTTAACAGGAAACTTGTATGGAGAAGTTCCAAGCAAGGTATTAAACATTGGTGAAAACCAAGCTGAAGAAGCCTTGATTTGGTGGAAAGAACAGTTTGGAGACGATTTGTATGTTGAGATTATGCGTCATAATCAAGAAGACGAAAATCGTGTAAATGATACATTGGTGAAGTTAGCAAGAAAGCATGATGTTAAGCTGGTTGCAACTAACAATACCTATTATCAAAATCAAGAAGATGCCAACGCACATGATATTTTATTGTGTGTAAAGGATGGAGAAAAACAAGCCACACCAATAGGTCGTGGACGTGGTTATCGCTACGGTTTACCCAATCAAGAATATTACTTTAAGTCTTCTAATGAAATGAAGGCGCTCTTCAAGGATTTACCTGATGCAATTTCTAATACGCAAGATATTCTTGATAAAATTGAAGCTTTTCAGTTAGCTCGTGATGTACTGTTACCAGCGTTTGATATTCCTGATGAATTTAAGCATGAAGAAGATTTAGTTGATGGTGGAAAACGTGGGGAAAATGCCTATTTACGACATCTGGTTTACGAAGGTGCTAAAAAGCGTTATGGCGACCCACTTTCTGAAGAAGTTACAGAGCGTCTCGACTTTGAGTTAAGCGTTATTGAAAACACAGGTTATCCTGGATATTTCTTGATTGTAGAAGATTTCATTCGCGAAGCCAGAAATATGGATGTATCGGTTGGTCCAGGACGTGGTTCGGCTGCTGGATCGGTAGCTGCGTACTGTTTGTGGATTACCAACATAGATCCAATGAAGTACGACTTACTTTTTGAGCGTTTCTTAAATCCTGATCGTATTAGTATGCCTGATATTGATATTGATTTTGATGACGAAGGCCGAAGTCGTGTTATGGATTACGTAATTAAAAAATATGGTGCTAATCAAGTGGCGCAAATTATTACGTACGGAACCATGGCTGCCAAATCTTCTATTCGTGATACAGCTCGTGTATTAGATTTGCCTTTATTTGATGCTGATAGAATTGCCAAATTAATCCCAAACATGTCTAAACTAAATAAGATATTTGGTTTAGATGAAAAAGCGCTAGCAGGTAAGTTTAGATCGGAAGAATTAGAGAAGGTTAATCAGCTTTTAAATATTTCTGAAGGCTCCGATTTGGAGGCAGAAACCGTAAACACTGCGCGTGCGCTTGAAGGTTCTGTAAGAAATACAGGAATTCATGCTTGTGGTGTGATTATTACACCAGATGATATTACCAAATTCGTTCCGGTGTCTGTAGCAAAAGATTCCGATTTGTATGTTACCCAGTTTGATAACTCGGTTGTAGAATCGGCAGGACTTCTTAAAATGGATTTCTTGGGATTAAAAACCTTAACCCTAATTAAGGATACTGTTAAGATTGTAAAAGCAAAACATGGTATTGAGCTAGATCCTGAAAGTTTTCCGTTAGATGATGAAGAAACCTATGCGTTATTCCAACGTGGTGAAACGGTTGGTGTGTTTCAGTACGAATCTCCTGGGATGCAAAAACACCTTCGCGATTTAAAACCAACGGTGTTTGAAGATTTAATTGCGATGAACGCCTTGTATCGTCCAGGTCCAATGGAATATATCCCAAGTTTCGTTCGTAGAAAGCATGGTGATGAAGAGATTGAATACGATTTACCTGCCATGGAAGAATACCTTAAGGAAACCTATGGTATTACCGTTTATCAAGAGCAGGTAATGTTGTTATCGCAAAAACTTGCAGATTTTACCAAAGGTGAAGCCGATATGCTTCGTAAAGCCATGGGTAAAAAGCAAATTGCGGTACTAGATAAAATGAAACCGAAATTTATTGAACAAGCTAGTGCAAATGGTCATGATGCCAAAGTACTTGAGAAAGTCTGGAAAGACTGGGAAGCCTTTGCAAGTTATGCCTTCAATAAATCGCACTCAACATGTTATGCGTGGATTGCTTATCAAACAGCTTATTTAAAAGCGCATTATCCTGCCGAATATATGGCTGCGGTACTTTCAAATAACATGAACGATATTAAATCGGTTACCTTTTTTATGGAAGAATGTAAGCGAATGAAATTGAATGTACTTGGACCAGATATTAACGAAAGTTATTATAAGTTTTCGGTAAACCAAGACAACGCTGTACGTTTTGGTATGGGAGCCATAAAAGGTGTTGGTCATGGAGCTGTAATGACTATTGTTGAAAACCGAAAAAAAGATGGTCATTATAAATCTATTTTTGATTTTGCTAAACGTATAGATTTGCGTGCTGCCAATAAAAAAGCTTTTGAAAACCTAGCGCTTGCTGGTGGTTTTGATTGTTTTAAATCAACGCATCGTGCGCAATATTTTCATGATGAAGGAGATGGTATTACCTTTTTAGAAAAAGCCATAAAATATGGTGCAAAGCATCAAGAAAATGAAAATTCTGCACAAGTGAGTTTGTTTGGAGAAGCAAGTGATGTGCAAATTGCTGAACCACAAGTGCCACCTTGTGAAGAATGGGGAACCATGGAAAAATTGGCAAGAGAGAAAGAAGTTGTTGGTATTTATATTTCAGGGCATCCTTTAGACGACTTTAAAGTTGAAATGAAAACGTTTTGTAATGCTAATTTATCATTGCTTAGAGATTTAGAACCTTATATAAACAGGGAGCTATCTTTTGGAGGTGTGGTGACAGATGTTCAACATCGTGTGAGCAAGCAAGGAAAAGGTTGGGCAGCTTTTACGGTTGAAGATTATGACGATAGTTTTGAGTTTAGAATATTTGGTGAAGAATATTTAAAGTTTAGGCATTTCTTGGTCAAGAATTCATTTGTGTTTGTAAAGATATTTATTCGCGAAGGTTGGGTCAATAAGACTACAGGTATTAAAGGCGAACCTAGAATACAGTTTAATAATTTTCAGTTACTGCATGATGTTATGGATGCTTATGCTAAAAAACTGTCTATTCAGTTGCATATAAATGACTTGCAGGAACAACGTATAGCTATTTTAAAAGACTTATTTCACACGCATCCTGGAGATCAAATGCTTAATTTTGTGGTGTATGATAATGATGAGCAGATAAAATTAACGATGCCAAGTCGAAAACAGAAAATAAAAATATCGCAAGATTTATTAGATAAACTAGAAAGCAATGATGTATTCTATAAATTGAATTGATAGTGATAGTAGTATTTACGCAAAGGATTGAACGGTGTGTTTGAGCTCCTCAAAGAGAGCGAGTGGTTAATATTTATATTCGCGAATTCCGAAGAAATAGAAATACATGAATAAAGCATGGTTTATGCGCCTAAGAAAAAGTAGCTAATAACCTGAAACAATGCGTATATAAACAAAACAAATTGTTATGCTGTAAGTTTTGGCAAAATTTTTGACTAATATTGCATATAAAATTGAAGTAAAACACATTTAAATAAAAGATTATGGCATTAGAAATAACAGATGCAACGTTTGAAGAAACTGTATTAAAAAGTGATAAACCAGTAATGGTAGATTTTTGGGCTGCTTGGTGTGGACCATGTAGAATGGTTGGACCAATCATTGATGAAATTAGCAATGAGTATGAAGGTAAAGCTGTTGTAGGTAAAGTAGATGTTGATGCTAACCAAGAGTTTGCTGCAAAATATGGAGTTCGTAATATACCAACTGTTTTAGTATTTCAAAATGGAGAAGTAGTAGGACGTCAAGTAGGTGTAGCTCAAAAAAGCGCATATACTGAAGCGATTGATTCGCTTTTATAAGATACTTTCTAAAAGAAAAGATAAAAGGTTTGCTTTAACGGCAAACCTTTTTTTATTTTAGATGAAAATTAATATACACATGAGCAAAGTAATAAAAACCCAAGATTTAATAGATAATAAATTATTAGAAGACCGTAAAGTGTTTCTTTGGGGTCAAGTTGATGATAAGTCGGCAAAACATGTTATTGATAGATTAATGTATTTGGATGCATTAGAAACTAAAGACATTCAATTATACATAAATAGTCCAGGAGGTTATGTGACTTCTGGTTTTTCGATATACGATTGTATAAAATCTTTAAATAGCGATGTGTCTACTATTTGTACAGGTTTAGCAGCGTCTATGGGTTCTATATTGTTATCTGTAGGAACAAAAGGGAAGCGTTTTATTCAACCACATGCAAGAGTAATGATTCATCAACCTAGTGGTGGAGCTAGAGGTCAAGCTAGTGATATTGAAATTACAGCTCAAGAAATTTTGAAGACAAAAGAGCTTAGTGCTCAAATTTTGGCTGATAACTGCGGGCAGGATTTTGATAAGGTAATGAAAGACTTTAATAGAGATCATTGGATGGGAGCAGAAGAGTCTGTTGCTTATGGAATTGTAGATGGAATAATTTAGTAGTTGATGGATCTTCAACAGGAACTTAATAAAACAGGAGGATTTAAAAATCTAGAGCTACTCGCAAA
>NZ_JBNWKB010000015.1:0-99078 GCF_050509525.1 Gaetbulibacter sp. PBL-D1
GGTTGTATGTATGAAAACTGCAATTTGGTATAGTCAAAATCGCTACCAAAAACAGTACGATCTCCTTTGCTTAATTGAGCAAATAAACTTGCATAATTATCATTAGCATTTCTGCGTTCTACACCAAAACCTGTCATTTTTCGTTTTGGAAAATACGATACCGAAAGCGTGCTTTCGTATTGTCTTATTTCAGATGAAATTCCTGTAGGAGATTCTTCATCAAAATAATCGAGACTAAAAGTTTCTGAAGCCGACTCTAAGGTTCGATAGTTAGCTCCTAGCCTAAACACAAGGTTTTTTACTGGCTCAATTTCCAGCGAAAGCGTTGTTAAATTAATACTAGATAGCTTATCGTTAGGACTTGTACCAACCACAGCTGATGAGGCAAAACTACGTCCTAAAACATCGGTTGAATTGGTTAAACTCGCTCCTATTTGCTCTACATCTCTTCGGTTTCCACCAGAGAGAATAATACGATTCTTTTTATCTACCAACCATTTTCCTGAGATACCATATTTAAACTTATCGTCTCTAAAACCGTAAGCCAAAAACCCTTCGAGCCTCCAAAGGTCATTTGGTCCAAAATAGGTACGACCTCCTGTTCTTACCCTTACACCTTCTACTTCATTATATCCAAACGTTGAAAAGATAGGTCCATAATCAAAATTAATACTCGGAAACTCAATGTAACCTGAAGCTAACACGCTACCAATATTGTAAAGTCGTTTAAACTTTTTTACGGTTTTTAAAGTGTCTAACATTTTGTAAACCCCTTTTTCGTCTTTGTTGAGCGACTCTAGTCGGTTCTCTTCCCAAAAGGAATCATCACGATTGTAAACGTCTTCATTGTAGTTGTAAACCTCTTCGCTATAGAACTTTTCGTTTTTTGGTTTATCAAACTCGTAATTATCATACAAGGTGGTACGCTTACCGTAAATTCCACGAGATTTTTCTTTTTTGTTCAGCGCAAAATCTGACATAAAATAATCGCGCTTTATCAAAAACAACGAGTCGTTAAGGACTTCAAACTCTTGCTCTATATAAATTTCTTTTACCCAGTTTATGTTAGCACTTTTAGAGGCTTGCAGATTAATTTCTTTGATAGCATAGGTAGTATCAGCAACCCAAAAATCGCCTTTAAAAGTAAGTTCGTTTTTTCTACGTGGATAGTAAATAATGTTGTAGCACCATTTGTTATCAATAAACGAACTATCAGAAAGCACGTAGTTGTAAGTGTTAATTCCTGTTTTAGAAATTGGGCTTACAAAGCTTTTATCAAAAAATTTAAGGTAGTTGTCGTAAATGTTATAATCGGAATACAGGTCGTCTACAAAATCGATAATCACTTGATTGTTGCTAAAACCAGAGTTTTTGTTTCCTTTTAAGTCTTCTTTCTCCTTGTCTAGCACATTATCGCCATATACTCTACTTACGGCTTCATTAATAAATATTGGCAAGTAGGTTTTTCCTGTTACTCTAGAGGTGTCTACTTCTTCAAAAACAAACTCCATACCTCTAAATAGCTTACTTTTTATAAGTGCACTATCAATAGTGTTTAAGTCAAACTCAACCTTTTCGTATTTATCGTACTCGTATTGCTTAAACTGATTGAGTCCGTTTTTACGTTTGTGTTCCCATATTTTCTTTAAAATGGCAATGGCTGGATTTTCTTCGGCTTTTTTAGATTGCTTTCCTGTAACAATTACAACCTCATCAAGTGCATCAGCCTCTTCTTTTAAAACCAAATTGAGTTCGTAGTTTACTCTTTTGGCAAGTGGTAACTCTAAGGTTTCGTAACCTAAAAAAGAAACGATGAGAGCATCCCAAGTAGTTTCAGATTCAAGATAAAATTTACCATTTTCGTTAGTGATTGTACCTTCGGTAGATCCTTTAAAAAGTACATTAGCAAAAGCAACAGGGTCGTTGTTTTCGTCTACTACATGACCGCTAACTTTGGTCTGTGCCAATACGTTAGCAATTCCTAAGCAAAAAAATAGGGCTATTAATTTTATCTTCATAAGCAAAAAACTTCATCAACAATACTGCCAATGAAGTTTATATAACGCAAAAAATTGCGATTTATTTATACATTACCTTTTTTACTGCTTTTATTACATCGTTACTGTTAGGTAACCATTCTTCCAGAAGTACTGGAGAGTAAGGAGCAGGTGTATCGGCTGTGTTAATTTTTACAATTGGAGCATCTAAATAATCAAACGCTTCAGACTGTACTAAATATGTAATTTCAGTAGACACATTACCAAAAGGCCATGCTTCTTCAAGAATTACCAGTCTGTTTGTTTTCTTTACAGAAGTTATAATTGCTGCTCTATCCATTGGACGTACAGTACGTAAATCGATAATTTCACAAGAAATCCCTTCTTTTTCTAATTCGTCAGCAGCTTTGTATGCTTCTTTGATGATTTTTCCGAAAGAAACGATAGTAACATCAGTTCCTTCGCGTTTAATATCTGCAACTCCTAACGGAATTAAATATTCGCCTTCAGGAACTTCACCTTTATCACCATACATTTGCTCACTTTCCATAAAAATTACTGGATCGTCATCACGAATAGCAGATTTCAATAATCCTTTTGCATCATAAGGGTTTGAAGGCACAACAACTTTTAAACCTGGCGTATTTGCAAACCAGCTTTCAAAAGCTTGAGAGTGTGTTGCAGCTAGCTGTCCTGCAGAAGCTGTAGGTCCACGAAATACAATTGGACACTTAAATTGTCCACCAGACATTTGTCTGATTTTTGCTGCGTTGTTTATAATTTGGTCAATACCAACTAAAGAGAAATTGAATGTCATATACTCTACAATTGGTCTATTACCAGTCATTGTTGAGCCTACTGCAATTCCTGCAAAACCAAGCTCAGCAATTGGTGTGTCAATAACACGTTTAGGACCAAACTCGTCCAACATACCTTTTGATGCTTTATATGCACCATTATATTCAGCAACTTCTTCACCCATTAAGTAAACGCTTTCATCACGACGCATTTCTTCGCTCATGGCTTCACAAACTGCTTCTCTAAATTGAATAGTTTTCATGTATTATCTCTTTAAATCGGAAAGCAAAAATAGGAATATTTCATAAAAAATACACCTTATAATAATACATTGTTTCTCATTGGGTCTTCATTTTTAAATTGATGCTATTTTAAAACACTCAAATCGTATTTTGTTTTAAAGAATTTTTAAAATTTGTGCATCTTTTTTCAAAAATTCATCAATCGATCTTGAAATTATCTTTAAAAAGGAAAAAATATTATGCACGCATAGTAAATATTCAAATTAAAATAATTAACTTCGTAACCTCAAAAATTTTTTAGTGTAAAACATAATAATAACGATATGAAAATATTAGTATGTATTAGTCATGTACCTGATACGACTTCAAAAATTAATTTTACGGATGGCGACACAAAATTTGACACAAATGGTGTACAATTCGTAATCAATCCTAATGACGAATTTGGATTAACTCGTGCTATGTGGTTTAAAGAAAAACAAGGTGCTAGCGTAGATGTTGTAAATGTTGGTGGTCCTGAAACTGAGCCTACACTTCGTAAGGCTTTAGCTATTGGAGCAGATACAGCTATAAGAGTTAACACTGAAGCTACAGACGGTTTTGCAGTCGCAAAGCAATTGGCAAATGTTGTAAAAAATGGTGGTTACGATTTAGTAATTGCTGGTCGTGAATCTATTGACTACAATGGTGGTATGGTTCCAGGTATGTTAGCTGGATTAACTAGCGCAAATTTTGTAAACAACTGTATTAGCCTTGAGGTTGATGGAACTTCGGCAAAAGCAGTAAGAGAAATTGATGGAGGAAAAGAAACTGTGTCTACAACTTTACCATTAGTAATTGGTGGTCAAAAAGGACTTGTTGAAGAAAGTGACTTACGTATTCCTAATATGAGAGGTATTATGATGGCTCGTAAAAAACCTCTTAACGTTGTAGAACCTGTTGATGCATCAGCTGAAACAGCTTCAGTTAAGTTTGAAAAACCAGCTCCAAAAGGTGCTGTTACTTTAGTAGATGCAGATAATGTTGGTGAATTAGTAAACCTACTTCACAACGAAGCAAAAGTCATTTAATTAACGTACAAAAAAGAAAAGATGTCAGTTTTAGTATATACAGAATCAGAACAAGGAAAATTTAAAAAAGTAGCGTTTGAAGTTGCTTCTTATGCAAAAGCTGTTGCAGACCAAATGGGAACAACAGTAACTGCAGTTACTATAAATGCCGATGACACATCAGCTTTAGGAAACTATGGTGTTGACAAAGTTTTAAAAGTTAACGATGCTAGTTTAGATAAATTTAATGCCAATGCCTATGCAAGCATTATAAAACAAGCTACAGAAAAAGAAGATGCCAAAGTTGTTATTGTAAGCTCAAGTGCAGACAGCAAGTATTTAGCACCTCTTTTAGCAGTAGATTTAAATGCAGGTTTTGCATCTAACGTGGTTGAAGCGCCTTCTAGCACATCACCATTTACAGTAAAACGTACTGCATTTACAAACAAAGCATTTAATATGACTACAATTAACTCTGATGTTAAATTAGTAGCAGTTTCAAAAAATGCTTTCGGATTAAAAGAAAATACTGCAAGTGCAGCTGCTGAAGATTTTTCAGCTTCAATTCCAGAAATAAAAGTACAAGTTGATGCTGTAGATAAAGTTACAGGTCAAGTTACTATTGCAGATGCTGAAGTTGTAGTATCTGGTGGACGTGGATTAAAAGGTCCAGAAAACTGGGGAATGATAGAAGAATTAGCAGATGTTCTTGGTGCTGCTACAGCATGCTCTAAACCTGTAAGTGATTTAGGTTGGAGACCACACAGTGAGCACGTAGGACAAACAGGAAAACCAGTAGCATCAAACTTATATATTGCGGTTGGAATTTCTGGAGCTATTCAGCATTTAGCAGGTATCAACGCATCAAAAGTAAAAGTAGTTATCAACACAGATCCTGAAGCACCTTTCTTTAAAGCTGCTGATTACGGAATTGTGGGTGACGCCTTTGAAGTTGTACCTAAACTAATAGAGAAATTAAAGGAATTTAAAGCTCAGCAATAAATAATTTTTTTATAAATTGTATTGTTAAAGGACTGTTTGAATTTGGTCTAAATCTCCAAATCTGTTAATTTCAGTTTGGTAAAGTCCTAATTTAAACAGTTCTTTGTGTTTTTAAATTTATGAGCTTAGTTCGTCTTAACATAAAGGGCATATCGTACAGCCAAACTCAAAATGGCGCTTACGCTTTGATTTTAAACGAAGTAGATGGTGACCGAAAACTTCCAATAGTTATTGGTGCTTTTGAAGCACAATCAATTGCCATTGCTTTAGAAAAAGAAATACGACCTCCTAGACCCTTAACACACGACCTTTTTAAAAATTTTGCTGACCGATTTGATATTGTTGTAAAGCAAGTTATCATTCATAAACTGGTTGACGGTGTGTTTTATTCAAGCTTAATTTGTGAACGTGATAAAATAGAGGAAATAATTGATGCAAGAACCAGTGATGCTATCGCTTTAGCTTTACGTTTTAACGCTCCTATTTTTACTTACAAAAACATTTTAGACAAAGCAGGAATTTACTTAAAAGTAAATCCTAAAAAAGACGAAGAAGAAGATAGTATCTTAATGGATGAATTAGTTGCTGAAGAAATTGAAGCTAGCGTTCATGAAAGCTACAAAGATAAATCTATTGAAGAATTACATTCACTTTTAGACGAAGCTGTAAATAATGAAGATTATGAAAAAGCAGCAAATATTCGTGACGAAATCTCAAAACGAGAGTAATACCTATTTTAAATTATGAGAAAGCAGTTTTTGTTTTTTGTTGCCCTATTTTTTCTTTTTACAACCCTAACCGTATCACAAAATCCAGAAACAACTACTCAATTAGATACTATTGAACAAGTTACAGAAATTGTAACAGACTCTATAAATTCAATTAATGAAATTACTGAAGTAGTAGATACTGAAAATACTGTTACTACAACTGAAGACGCTACACCTAAAAGTACAATTATTCCTAGCCAAGGGTTTTCTTTCAATAGTCTTTGGAGAGGTGCATTAGGTATGATAAGCCTAGTTTTTATTGCTTTTTTATTCAGTAGTAATAGAAAAGCTATTAACTGGAGAATCGTAGGCATTGGTCTAGCTTTTCAGCTACTAATTGCTGTTGGAGTATTAAAAGTGGAGTTCATCAAAACTATTTTTGAATTTATAGGCGGAATTTTTGTTCAAGTTCTTGAGTTTACAAGAGCAGGAAGTAAATTTTTATTTGAAGGCTTAGTGGTTGATATGGATACCTTTGGATTTATTTTTGCGTTCCAAGTACTACCAACAATTATTTTCTTTTCGGCACTTACATCGGTTTTATTTTACTTAGGAATTATTCAAAAAGTTGTTAAGGCTATGGCTTGGTTACTTTCAAAAGCTTTAAAAATTTCAGGAGCTGAAAGTTTAAGTGTTGCAGGAAATATCTTTTTAGGACAAACCGAAGCACCTTTATTAATTAAAGCCTACTTAGAAAAAATGAACAAGTCCGAAATGCTACTTGTCATGATTGGTGGTATGGCTACCGTTGCAGGAGCTGTACTTGCAGCTTACATTGGTTTTCTTGGTGGTGATGACCCTGAATTAAGACTATTTTACGCAAAACACCTTTTAGCGGCATCAGTAATGGCTGCTCCAGGTGCTATTGTCATTTCAAAAATACTCTACCCTCAAACTGAAGAGGTAAATACCGATGTTTCTGTATCTCAAGATAAAATTGGTTCAAATATACTAGACGCTATTGCTAATGGAACTACCGAAGGTTTAAAACTTGCCGTTAATGTTGGCGCTATGCTTTTGGTGTTTGTAGCGTTTATAGCTATGATTAACTATGGATTTGGAAAAGTAGGATACTATACTGGCTTAAACTCTTGGATTGTTGAAAATACTAGATATGAAAGTTTATCATTAGAGTTTATCTTGGGCTATATTTTCTCTCCTTTAATGTGGTTAATTGGTGTTGCCAAAGAAGACATGGCACTTATGGGACAGTTGCTAGGTATTAAATTAGCTGCAAGTGAATTTGTTGGATACATTCAATTAGCAGACCTTAAAAACGCAGGAAACTCAATTCATTTAACATACGAAAAATCAATAATCATGGCAACCTACATGCTATGTGGTTTTGCTAATTTTGCATCTATTGGTATTCAAATTGGAGGTATTGGTTCTTTAGCTCCAGGACAGCGTAAAACCTTATCTAAATTTGGGATGAAAGCTTTAATTGGAGGTACAATTGCATCATTGATTTCAGCAACTATTGCTGGTATGATTATAGGTTAAAAACAGTTAATAACTTTTAATATTATTTAAGGGTTGAGTCATCGTGATTTAACCCTTTTTTCTATTTTTATTTTTCGAAAAGTCACAGAAATTATGAAGCAGTATTTAGATTTAGTAAAACATGTTTTAGAACACGGAAACGAAAAAGGAGATAGAACAGGGACAGGAACAAAAAGTGTTTTTGGTTATCAAATGCGTTTTGATTTAAGTGAAGGTTTCCCAATGGTAACAACTAAAAAACTACATCTTAAGTCAATAATTCATGAGCTACTGTGGTTTTTAAAAGGAGATACAAACATTAACTATTTAACCGAAAATGGCGTTCGTATTTGGAACGAATGGGCTGACGAAAATGGAGACTTAGGACCTGTTTACGGTCATCAATGGCGCAACTGGAATAGTGACGAAATTGACCAAATAAAGGAAGTGATTGAAACACTTAAAACCAACCCAAATAGCCGAAGAATGTTAGTTTCAGCTTGGAATCCTTCAGTGCTACCTGACACTTCTAAAAGCTTTAGTGAAAATGTTGCAAACGGTAAAGCTGCATTACCTCCTTGCCATGCGTTTTTTCAATTTTACGTAGCAAACGGAAAGCTATCTTGTCAACTTTATCAACGTAGTGCTGACATATTTTTAGGCGTTCCTTTCAATATTGCGTCTTATGCATTGTTTACCATGATGATGGCTCAAGTGTGTGGTTATGAAGCTGGAGAATTTATACACACTTTTGGTGATGCTCATATTTATAGCAACCACTTCGAGCAACTAGAATTGCAACTTTCTAGAGACCCAAGACCATTACCTAAAATGATCTTGAATCCTGAAGTAAAGGATATTTTTAGCTTTACTTTTGATGATTTCACTTTAGTGGATTATAATCCGCATCCACATATTAAAGGTGCTGTTGCTGTATAAACATGCTTAAAACACTAGTCTTTTTTACTTGCTTTTTATTTTTTACCAGTCTAAGCAATGCTCAAGATTCAATCACTAAACCTGAGAGCGAAAACGAATCTGAAATTATAGTGCTTGATGAAATTCCTATTTATCCTGGTTGTGAGCGAAAACGAAGTAATAAAAAACTAAAAAAATGTATGTCAGATAAAATTTCAAAATTCATCACTAAAAACTACAATCTTGATGTATTTAAAAGCCTTGACCTGCCAGCAAGTGATTATACCGTTTATATTATTTTCAAATTAGATAAAGAAGGGGAAATTATAGAAGCTAAAGCAAGAGGTCCTCACCCAAAACTTGAAAAAGAAGCTGTAAGGGTTATTAATGGTTTACCAAAAATGACTCCTGGTAAAATTAAAGGGAAACCTGTTATTATTCCTTATTCAATACCTGTCTATCTTAGCAATAGATAAAACTATACAAAACAAAAAAAGCTTTCAATTTTTGAAAGCTTTTTTTTTAATCTGTTTTTTCAAAATTATAAATTTAAAACGCTGTTTTCAGCTCCTGCATAGTCATTCCATGCATAGGCATCAGCAGCTTCATCGTTGGTATATGTACCATCTACAATATATCTAAATTCATAAGAGTTGTCTTTTTCTAAATCTACAGTACCTTTAAAAGTCCCGTTCTTTAACTTTTTAAGCTGAAAATCTTTTTTCTCTTTCCACTCGTTAAAGGTTCCTACTACTGTTACTTTTTTAGCTTCTTCAGCAGGTACAGAAAAAGTGACTTTACATACTGGTTTGCTTTTTAAGTATTGTTTTTTAATAGCCATAATTAAATGTATTTAATTCTATTTCAAAGCTATAAAAGAAAATCCTAGCTACAAACTATTCTTTGCGTTTGAGATACGATTTATCATTTCGTTAAAAATGAGTTCATTTTAATTTAAAGTAAGAAAAAAAACATGTTCTTTTTTGGCAGATATTCAACATTGCTATCGTTTGATTTTCAGAGTGTTTACCACTACAACGTTTGCACTTTCAAATAACTCAATCACCTGCACTTATGTTACAACGATTTCGCGACTTTTTACATCAATTAAACTCTATTACTTTAAAAAAACAGACCTATAAAATCTTAAAAACTATATTATAAAAAAGACGTAAATTTACCTTTCAATTATTTCATGATTATGTTCGGAAAGAAAAAACAAAAACCTCAAATAGATAAAGAACAATTGGAGCTTATACAAAACGCTCAAAAACGCATTAAACAAAAAAAGCGCTTATATGCTCACTTTGTTGTGTTTTTAATTGGAGCTGTGTTTTTAATTGTTGCAAACACTGTTTTAGGTATTGGAAAAGACACTACCTTTTTTGGCATAGACTGGTTTGTATATGCAATACTTATTTGGTTGTTTCTTTTTATATATCACCTTTTCAATGTGTTTGTAACCCAAAAATTTATGGGAACAGCTTGGGAACAACAGCAATTGGACAAATTGGTTGCTAAACAACAAGAGCGTATTGAACAACTAAAACAAGGTTTTTTGAAAGAAGAAACACATATGGCAAAAACCCAAGCATATAATGAAGTTCAAAAACTTAAAAAAAGTAACAAGGCTAGTCAACTTACCATAATTGTTGCTGCTGGTGAAGATAATGCTATTGGTAAAGACAATGACCTTATTTGGCATTTAAGTAACGACCTTAAACGTTTTAAAAGTTTAACCTCTGGTCATCATATTATAATGGGTCGTAAGACTTTTGAAAGTTTTCCTAAACCGCTTCCTAACAGAACGCATATTGTAATTACAAGACAAGACAACTACAAAGTGCCTGACGGAGTAATTGTAGTTAATTCTTTAGAAGACGCTATTGATGCTGCTAAAAGTGACACACAACCGTTTATAATTGGTGGCGGAGAAATTTACAAACAATCCATTAATCTTGTTGATAAAATTGAACTTACAAGAGTACATGACACTTTTGAAGGTGCTGATACATTTTTTCCAGAAATAGATACTACCTCTTGGAAAGAAATAGATAGAGAACGCCATGAAAAAGATGAAAAGCACAATCATGCGTTTTCTTTTATAACCTATGTAAGACAGTAAAAAAGTATACCTATCTCAAAAATTAATGCTAATATCTTTTAAAGATATTATTCCTATTTTTGCAACATAAAATTTTAATACATGAAAGCATACATTTTTCCTGGTCAAGGTGCCCAATTTACTGGAATGGGATTAGACTTATATGAAAATTCACCTCTTGCTCAAGAACTTTTTGAACAAGCCAATGATATTCTTGGATTCTCTATAACTGATATAATGTTTGAAGGTTCTGCAGAAGACCTTAAAGAAACAAAAGTTACTCAACCTGCAATATTTTTACACTCAGTAATTTTAGCTAAAACCTTAGGTGATAGTTTTAAACCTGATATGGTTGCAGGACACTCTTTAGGAGAGTTTTCGGCCTTGGTAGCAAATGGCACTTTAACTTTTAAAGATGGTTTAAAACTGGTATCGCAACGTGCTTTGGCAATGCAAAAAGCTTGCGAATTACAACCAAGCACAATGGCTGCAGTATTAGGATTGGATGATGATGTAGTTGAAAAAGTATGTGCAATGACAGAAGGTGTTGTAGTTGCTGCTAATTATAACTGCCCTGGACAATTGGTAATTTCAGGGGAAGTTGAAGCTATTAACAAAGCTTGTGAAACTTTAAAAGAAGAAGGAGCTCGTCGTGCATTAGTATTGCCTGTAGGTGGAGCATTTCACTCACCTTTAATGGAACCAGCAAGAGAAGAACTTGCTGCTGCTATTGAAAATACAATGTTTGGAAAACCAAACTGCCCAATATACCAAAACGTTACAGCAAGTGCAGTAATTGATGAAGCTGCCATTAAAACCAATTTAATCTCTCAATTAACAGCTCCTGTAAGATGGACACAATCGGTACAACAAATGATTACTGATGGTGCAACATTATTTACTGAAGTTGGACCTGGAAAAGTATTACAAGGTTTAGTTAAAAAAATAAATAGAGAAGCTGAAACGGTTTCAGCAACTTTTGAGACTAACTCATAACTTATGAAACTATCTAGAAATTTAGCTATAATACTACTTATTGTAGTAAACATTGCTGTAGATCAAATATCTAAATTGATAGTTGATAGTAAAATGAATTTAGGTGAAACCATTGAAGTTTTTGGTAACACTTTTATTCTTCAATATGTAAAAAACTCAGGCGCCTTTTTAGGAATGGGTAGCGAACTAAACGACACATTACGTATTATACTTTTAATAGTATTACCCGTTTTAGTATTAAGCTATCTTGTTTTTTATATTTTCAAAAACAAACATTTAGATAAATTAGCAATTATTGGTCTAAGTTGTATTGCTGGCGGTGGAATTGCTAATATTTTTGACCGTATTGCTTATGGCAAAGTAATAGATTTTCTTCATTTAGATTTTGGTGGAGTATTTAGAACCGGAATCTTCAATCTTGCCGATGTATCAGTTACATCTGGGATGATATTATTACTTTTAGGAAGTTTTTTTACTAAGAAAAAAACAACAGTAGAATAAAAAAGTAAAAGCCTCTATTAAGAGGCTTTTTTTTACTTAGCTAAAATACAGTCTTCGCAATCTTTTACTTCACCATAGTATGTCTCTCTATATTTGTGAAGGGTTTTAAACGGAATACTTAAAAATTGCTTTTTAATATACGTTACATTTGTTTGTAATAAACCCATTTTTGGAGTGAATCGTGCTTCGGGTTTTGTCTGTCTTTTTATACTTATCAATTTCATTTTATTCATTTATCATTCAAGGCAAAGAAAGGCATCTTATATCCCAATTCAAAATAATTGAGGTTAAATCATTGTTAATCAATTTATTAAATACGAATATGATAATTTAATACGTATATCGTTATGATATTTGTAGGAAAAACCAGCATCTATTGAAAATTCAAAAAATACTGGTCTTTCATAAAAAGCCTCAAGGAAATTACTTAATCTTTCAGATTTTACCTAAAACTTATATTGAGTTAGACATGCTCAATAAAAGAACTTAACTCATTCCTAACTAACAGAAGTCAGGGTTAAGTTGGTACTTTTTCCTTGAGACGTTGATAACTATATTACTATTGAAATAATTAAAAATACAACTGCAAAAAGGTAGGTGATAAATATTTTTAAAGGCTAATTCAAATCTATTTTTTCACAATATGAATACAAAGCTTAATGAAACTATAGAATTTAGTTTTAGTTTGATGCACACAAACTACCTTTGCAATTGCATCATAAATGAAGCTATTTTGTCGTTAAAAAAAGGTAAAGCCTATAATAGTTTACTCATTTTTCATTTACTGATTTCAAAAACTGTGAAGGTGTTAGAGAAGTTTCTTTCTTGAATGCTTTATTAAATGTAACCTTATTATTATAACCAACAGCATAAGCAACATCAATAATTTGAGTATTCTTATCGCTTAGCTTAAGCATTTGGATAGCTTCTTCAACTCTAAATTTATTAACTAGCTCAAAAAAGTTCATGTTAAAATGCTCATTTATAATCTGAGATGTATTGTGACGAGATGTTTCGAGTTTCTCAGAAAGACTTTCTAGGTTCAGACTGTTATCCATAAATATTTTATGATCTACCATAAGCGTAATCAAATTTTGCTTCAATTCATTGGACAACGATTTTGTTAATCCTGATTTTTGATACTTTGAAAAAAACTCAGTATTCTTTAAAATTATTTCTTTACTAAATACTTTAGGTTGCACTTGAGCCATATAGGAAATATAAAGCACCATTAAAGTCATAGCTACCACTACAATTTGATAAATAAAACTATATGCATTAAAAAACAAACCACTAATTGATATACCATATATAAAATAAGACACTACAAAAAGCACATGCATTCTATACACTCCCTTCTTCCAAAAAGCGATTGCTTCTAAATTCTTGTATAGTTTAGACTTTGTACTCTTTAAATGATTTTTACTTATCAAAAATCCGTAGATAATTAACGACACTAACTTTGGGATAAAAACTATATAAAAAAACGAGCTTTCAGTGTACACACTACTTGTCCCTAATTGTATTTTCATTTTTTCTTCTAAAGGCAAACTATACAATGGAAATAAAAAGAAAAGTAATACCACTGTAGGTAAGAGATGTAAAGCATCTAATGCTTTAAACTTATGTTGATTATTAATTCTTTTAAAGTAAAAGTACAGTAATGGACCATAAAGTAAAGCTACAGAAGCAGACATTAAATAAGTATGCGCATATTTAAGCTGATAATTGGTATTATAAAGCACAAAATCCAATATAAAAAAAGCATGAACAAGAATAAAACCACTCATTAAACTTGTACTAACTCTATCAGTATTCTTTGTAAAATTGAGGATTATGGCAACATAAAAACCAATAAGTGCAACGTAGAAATATAAAAAATCTAAAACTCCATACTTTAAATTATAGGAGTCACTTAATTGTGCAACATCAATAGCAGTCATTGAAAAACAATTGGTTATAAACAAAGTAAAACCAATAGATAAAAGCAACCTTTTTATTTTTAAATGAAATTTCATTAGATTGAATTAGCCTTTTTAAAGTTATTCAATTTAATAATGAAATGCTCTTAAAAAATTGTTAATACACTGACTTAGTTACTGTTAAATCTTACAGCAATAACAACACACGTATTACAGGTTTCTTATCTTTTTTTCCCAATTCCATGCAGAACGCATAGCATCGTCTAAAGTTAGTTCAGCTTTCCAACCCAATTCATTATTAGACTTTGACGTGTCAGCATACGCTTTTGTAATATCACCTGCACGCCTTGGAGCAATCTTGTAATTAAGCTTTTCTCCAGACACCTTTTCAAAAGACTTAATAACTTCTAGCACTGAACTGCCTTTACCTGTTCCTATGTTAAAGACTTCGTAGTTAGAAGCATTGGTTTTATCAATTAAGCGTTGCAACGCAATAACATGAGCTTTTGCCAAATCAACCACATGAATATAGTCTCGTATACAGGTACCGTCAGGCGTTGGATAGTCATCTCCAAATACCGAAAGTTGCTCTCTAAGTCCAGCAGCTGTTTGAGTAATAAAAGGCACTAAATTTTGAGGAACACCAAGAGGTAATTCTCCTATTTTAGCACTCTCGTGCGCTCCAACTGGATTAAAATATCGCAAGGAAATTGCATTAAGACCATCATTAACCTTACAGGTATCTTTAATAATCTCCTCTCCTATTTGCTTTGTGTTTCCGTAAGGAGATTCAGCTGGTTTTACTGGTGCATTTTCAAGTATTGGCATAGTATCAGCTTGTCCGTATACTGTACATGAAGAACTAAAAATAAAGTTAGATGCTTGTAAACCTAAAACCGACTTAAGCATGTAAATAAGCGTATTTAAGTTGTTTTCATAATACAACAGAGGTTTCTCAACACTTTCGCCTACCGCTTTACTTGCTGCAAAATGAATTACACCTACAATATCTTTGTGAGCATTAAAAAATGTTTCAACTTTTAATTTATCTTTTAAATCTAGTTTTTCAAAGATTGGTGTTTTACCTGTAATTGCTGTAATGCCTTCAAGCACATCTATTGAGGAATTTGAAAGATCATCAATTATTACAACCTCAAAACCTTTGTTTTGTAATTCAACGACAGTATGTGAGCCTATAAATCCTAGCCCTCCAGTAACTAATACTTTCATTAATTGTTGTTTATGAAATTTATAACTGTATTTGTAATAAAACTTATTTGTTCATCATCAAGCTCAGTGTGCATTGGTAACGAAATCACTTCTTTCACCAATTGATTGGTAACTTTAAAATCAGCTTCATTATATCTAGAATCCTTATACGCTTTTTGTAAATGCAACGGAATTGGATAATACACACCACATGGAATTCCGTTTTCATTCAAATGTTTAACCAAAGCGTCTCTATCAGTATCTAAAACTCTCAATGTATATTGATGAAACACGTGATTATCTTCTGCTCCATCTCTATGAGGAGTAACAATTTTTTCTTGACCTTCAAATGCTTTGTCATAAGCATTAGCTGCCTTTATTCTTGCAGAATTATATGTATCTAAGTTTGGTAATTTAGCATTTAAAACTGCAGCTTGAACAGAGTCTAAACGCGAGTTAACACCTACAACATCATGATGGTAACGCTCATACATACCATGATTTACAATTCCTCTAATAGTATGCGCTAAATCATCGTCATTAGTGAAAATTGCACCTCCATCTCCATAACACCCTAAATTTTTAGATGGAAAAAATGAAGTTGAAGCCACATGACCTATTGTACCAACCTTGGCTTTTTTACCATTACTGTAAGTATAAGTTGCACCAATAGCTTGAGCATTATCTTCTATTACATAAAGGTTATGTTCTTGAGCAATTTCCATAATCGCTTCCATATTTGCACATTGCCCAAACAAATGCACAGGAACAATAGCTTTGGTTTTAGGAGTAATCGCTTTTTTAATAGCTTCAATATCGATATTAAAATTTTTCTCATCAACATCTACCAAAACAGGTGTCAACTGCAATAACGCAATAACCTCAACTGTTGCCGCAAATGTAAAATCAGCTGTTATAACCTCATCTCCTGGTTGTAATCCTAATCCCATCATTGCAATTTGCAAAGCATCTGTTCCATTAGCACAAGGAATTACATGTTTTACGCCTAAATAATTTTCTAAATTACTTTGAAACTCATGAACCTTTGGCCCATTAATATATGCTGTAGAATCTAAAACTTCTAATATAGATTGATCTACTGTAGTTTTAATTTTTTCATATTGACCCTTAAGGTCAACCATTTGTATTTTTTTCATTCGAAATTTGTAATGAGTTGTAGAAAGTGTCAAAAAACATTTGACGAGTAGCGAATTTACAAAATTCAATAACGACAGCCAATGAATTTAGTGTAAAGTAATGTATTTTAGCAAAAACATAATTTACGTGGGAATATTGTACAATCTTGGTATTTATTTTTTAGGTTTTATATTACAAATTGTAGCTTTATTTAATGAAAAAATAAGGCTAGGTGTTAAAGGTCGAAATGAAACATTTAAAAAACTAAACCAACACCTTAAAAAAGAAGACAATACACTTTGGTTTCATTGTGCTTCGTTAGGTGAATTTGAACAAGGCTTACCAGTTTTTAAAGAACTAAGAATACTTTACCCCAACCATAAAATCGTATTATCTTTTTTTTCTCCTTCAGGTTATGAAATAAGAAAAAATACCGACGTTGCTGATCTTGTTGTGTACTTACCTTTAGACACAAAAAGTAATGCAAAACGGTTTATAGATTTAGTAAAACCTGAACTGACCATTTTTGTAAAATACGACATTTGGCCGAATATGTTGAATGCTCTAAACAAACGTAAATTAAGAGCTATTTTAATTTCGGCTACATTTAGAAAAAACCAATCTTACTTTAAGTTTTATGGTTCAAAAACTAAAAAAGCTTTACATACATTTGAACACATTTTTGTTCAAAACAAAAGTTCAAAAACTCTAGCAAACACTCTTGGTTTAAAAAATGTAACAGTTGCAGGTGATACTCGCTTTGATCGTGTTAACAATCAACTTAATCAAGATAACACTTTAGACTTTATCTCAAACTTTAAACAAGACAAACTCTGCGTAGTTATTGGCAGCTCATGGCCAGAAGATGAAGAGTTACTCATTAAGTTCATAAATAACAATCAAAACCTCGATGTTAAATATATTATTGCACCTCATAATATCAAAGCTGCTCAAATTCAAAATATTACTAAAAAACTAAATGTTGAAACCGTTTTATTCTCACAAAAAGAGGGTAAATTACTTTCTAACTATTCAGTATTTGTGATAGACACTATTGGACTATTAAGTAAAATTTATGCTTATGCTGATATTGCTTATGTTGGTGGTGCAATGGGTAACACAGGCCTTCATAATATTTTAGAACCTGCGGTTTTTGGTGTCCCTATAATTATTGGAAGTAACTATAAAAATTTCCCAGAAGCATATGAAATGATTGACAATGGAGGGTTGATTTCTATCAAAAATTTCAATGAATTAGAAGATAAATTACAGTTGCTAATAGAAAATAAAGACAAAAGACTACAACAAGGCACACTAAATCTCAACTTTATTAAAAAAAATAAAGGTGCTGTAATCCAAATAATCAATTACATACGTAAATAGACTAATATTTTGAATAATCTTAATAAAAATGTTAATATTTGTTAAAATTTTTCATTGATTATTCATTATAAGTTATTAATTTCGTGTAACATATTTAACACTTAAAACTATTTTAAACAATGAAAAAATTATTATTACTTGTTTTGGCACTTGGATTGTCATTCACAGCATGTAGAGAAACAAAAGAGAAAGCAGATGAAGCTGGAGATGCAATAGAAAACGCAGCTGAAGCTACAGGTGACGCAGTTGAAGAAGCTGTTGAAGAGGCTGGAGAAGCTATGGACGATGCAGCTGATGCAACAGAAGAAGCTATTGATGATGCTGTTGACGCAGTAGAAGAAGCAGCTGATTCAGTTAAAGAAGGTGCTAAAGACGCTGTGAACGATGCAGCAGACAAAGCAAAAGAAGCAGTTAAAGGACACTAATTCTTTTAATGTCTTTAAAAATAAAAGCCTTACAGAAATGTAAGGCTTTTTTTATTTGTCATTATTTAAAGAACTACTATCAATATAAAATTTACAACTCATATAATTCAATAGGTAAGTTGTCTGGATCATTAAAGAACGTAAATTTCTTGTTGGTAAACGGATCTATTCTAACACCTTCATGTGTAATTTTTTTTGAATCTAAGTATTGTAAACTTTCTTCTAAATTATTTACACCAAAAGCAATATGGCGCAATCCTGTCGCTTCTGGTTGCGATACGCGTTTTGGCGGATTAGGAAACGAAAACAACTCTATTACATATTGATTGTTTAATGCTAAATCTAACTTGTAGGAATCTCGGTCTTTGCGATAGACTTCATTTTTTATGCTAAAACCAAGAATGTCTGTATAAAATGCTTTTGACATTTCGTAATTTGAACAGATTATGGCAATATGATGAACGGACTGTAACTGCATTATTTTATTTGCTTAATATTACCTGTTATAGTACAAACAGCTTTTATTGTATTGTAAATAGTGCCAAATTTTTCAATATTTTTTTTAAGTAAATTTAAGTTTAGATCATCATCTTTACTGTAAATTTTTAGCTCATAAAAAATATTATCCATTCGAGGTGGTTTTTCTAAGCGCGTCGCTGTAATTTCAATTTCGGCTCGTTCATATTTAAAATGCATAAACTGAGAAAAACGTTCTACATTTTTTAAAATGCAAGCAGATAATGATGATAAAAATAATTCTGCCGGATTTGGTAAAGAAAGATCAGTTTCTGAGGTTATCCCAAAATCTATAGATGAAGATTTTACAGCAATAGTAGCTTTTTGATTAGCTATTGATGATGCTTGACTTTTATATTCCATAAGTAAAATTAAAAAACGGTTTAAGAACTTTCTTAAACCGCTATGAAATTAATGTATAAATTCTGGAAGCACAACTTTTTCAATTTTTGAAATCGCCTCATCTAAAGGTGTATCTGATTTTCGTAAATGTAATGCCATGTGGTTTACACCTGCCTCTTCGTAGGTTTTTAATAATTCGGTTAAATGATTAATACCAATTGCACCACCAAATCGATGTGGTTTAAACGTGGCATTATCATCTTGTAACAGATTTAAATGAAATGCCGAAATATAAGGTTTGCAAGCTTGATCTGTGTCGTATAACGCTTCGCACCATCGTTTACGATTTAAATAGGTTTCTTCTGGTGTTCTTGGATAATTAAACCAACCATTAGCATTTTTAGCAATCCACTCGAGACTTTGTCCGGAATGTCCTGCAACAACTAGCGGAATCTGATGTTTTGGTTTTGGGTACACGGCAACACCTTTATTTAAAAATGGATATATGGTAGATAAATCGCTGTTGGTTTTCCAAGCCTCTCGCATAATGTTGAGATGATCTCTAAACAATTTTGGTCGCTCTTGATAATCTATGCCATACATAGGAAACTCAATAGGTCTATCACCCAAACCTAAACCTAAAACAAGCCTGCTATCACTTAGATGTTCTATAGTAGCAGTTGCTTTTGCTAATTTTATAGGTTGATGTAATGGTGAAACTATTGCTGCTGTACCTAACAACACATTTTTAGTTGCGGCAGATAAATATCCTAAATAACTTAAGGTGTCAAATAACTGTGCGCCATCACCAAAATTAGGATCGTAAACGGGTACTTCTCTTATCCAAACTGCAGCAAAACCAGCCTTATCAATTTGTTTAACGTACTGTAAATGTTTGTTTATATCTGGTACGCCAAATGGTCTGTCGTCTTTCTTTCGTTTTTTATCGCCTTCTAAAGACCAATCGTTATCTAAAGGAAACTCAATACCAAGTGTCATTTTACCTGGTGTATATAGTTTATCAAAATTTTTCATAGCAATTTTTTGAATTCAATAACATCAGGTAACTATACAGCTACCTGATGTTGTTTTATTAAGCATTCCAAATACTGTCTGCGGTATACGGACCGTTTTCAACTTCCCAAAATGTACCATCTATAAAACGATGATGTTTATCTAAAGCTTCAATACGTTTCATATCGTCTTCTTTCAATTCAAAATGAATGGTGTCAAAGTTTTCTTGAAGACGTTTTGGGTTAACCGATTTTGGTATGACCGAAACACCACGTTGTATATCCCAAGCTAGAAGTACTTGTGCTGCTGTCATGTTATTAGCGGTTGCGATGTCGTTAATTGTCTTGTTTTTCAACAGATTTAATTCGTCATCATCATTTGCACCAGAACCAATTGGCGCATAAGCCGTCATGTGAATGCGATGTGCTTTAGCGAATTCTAACAGTTCGTTTTGTTGTAAAAATGGATGCACTTCTACCTGAAGCATTTCTGGTAAATGTTTAGCATGATCAATAATATCTGTTAAATCATTTTGGTTGAAATTACTCATCCCAATATGCTTAGTTAAGCCTTGCTCTAAAGCATCTTCCATACCTTTCCAAGTGTCTGTAAGTGGTTTGTCTTCAAGCGGAATAAATTCTTCTGCTGTTTTAGGAAACTCGACACCTTTTTTAAAGGCAACTGGCCAATGAATGAGGTATAAATCTAAATAGTCTAACTGTAAATCATTTAAGCTGTTTTGTAACGCCGGAATAACGTTTGCTCTTCCGTGTGCATCGCTCCAAAGTTTTGAAGTAATCCACAAGTCTTCACGCGTAACAATACCTTCTTTAATGGCATCTGCAATAGCGTTTCCTACTTCTTTTTCGTTACCATACACCGATGCACAATCAATATGTCTGTAACCAATTTTAATAGCTTTGTAAACGGCATTGTACACTTCGTTAGGTGCCGATCTAAAGGTGCCTAAACCTAGTATAGGCATTTTGTCGTTGTTTCTAAATGTTAGTGTTTTCATTGTTTATAATTTTTCTTTTTTAAATAATATTAAGGTGAGTACAAAGCCCACAACCACTAAAATACTACCTACCCAAGGGGTTGCACCTACACCAAATGTAGATTCCACTATAAGTCCGCCAACATAAGCGCCAATTGCAATACCTACATTAAAGGCTGCTATATTTAAAGCAGATGAAACATCTTCGGTACCTGGTAAATATTTTTCAGACATTTTTACCACATACAATTGTAATGCTGGCACGTTAGAAAAGGCTAATATGCCCATAAAAAATAGTGTAACAACCGACCATATTTGACTAGATGCTGTAAAGTAAAGTATAAATAATACTATAGCTTGTAAGGCAAACATCACCATTAAGGCTTTTCCTGGTTTTTTATTAGATACTTTACCACCAATAACATTTCCTAACGCTATTGCGATACCGTAAACTAGTAATAAAATACTTGTCATATTTGCTGAAAAGCCAGTAACTTCTTCTAATAATGGTGCTAAATAAGTAAAGGTTACAAAAGTACCACCATAGCCTAAAGCTGTAATAGCAAGCACCAGTAAAATAGAACGGTTTTTAAGGACTTTTAACTGATCTACAATACGCAGTGGTTTTGATGTTTTAATTGATGCTGGTACCAAAACGTAACTTGCGACTGCACCAATAATTCCTAAGATAGCAACACCTATGAAGGTGGCACGCCATCCAAAATTTTGTCCTATATAGGTTCCTAATGGTACACCAGTAACAATTGCTACAGTTAAACCTGCAAACATTATAGAAATGGCAGAAGCGCGTTTATCTTCTGGCACTAAACTAGCCGCAATTGTTGAGCCTATTGAAAAGAACACACCATGCGCAAAACCAGTTAATATTCTAGCTAAAATTAGTAAGATAAAACTTGGCGCGATAGCTGCTAATCCGTTACCAATTATAAACAATAGCATTATTGCAATTAGCAGTCGTTTTCTTGCGATCTGGCTTGTTAAAGCTGTTAATACTGGCGCACCAATTGCAACACCAACAGCGTACAGACTGACTAATAAACCTGCAGAGGATATTGAGGTGTTTAAATCGTTTGCTACTGTTGGCAGTAAGCCAACAATAACAAACTCTGTAGTTCCTATACCAAATGCACTTATGGTTAATGCCAATAATGCAGCTGGTAAACTTTTACGTTTAGATTTAGTTTTTAGAGTTGCTGTTTGCGTTTCCATTTTTAGTGTTTATCCTCTAAAAGTTCTACAATTTTTTCTGCTGCTAATTTTGCAGAAGCAGGATTTTGACCTGTTACTAAACGCTCATCAACGCTTACTTTTTCTTGCCACATAGCTGCTTTATCTAAAGTTGCACCACGTTCAATAAGTTTGTCTTCTAATGAAAATGGTACCACGTTTTCTAATTTTACATTAGCTTCTTCTTCATTTGTAAATACGCTTACCGTTTTACCATCGACTAAATAATTACCATTAGATAATTTAATATTTACTAAAGCCGAAGGACCATGACAAACAGCTGCTACAACACCGTTATTTTCGTAAATTTTTGCAGCAATTTTCGCTAGCTTTTTATTGTTTGGAAAATCCCACATTGTACCATGTCCACCTGCATAATAAATAGCGTCGTAATCTTTAGCGTTTACTTTTGAAACTTTAAATGTGTTTTTCAGTTTATTCTGAAATGTTGCATCATTCCAATATTTATTATTCACTTCATCTTTAAGATCAAAACCATCTACTGGTGGATTGCCGCCTTCTGGACTTACTAAGGTAATTTCATAATTATTAGCTTCAAAAACCTCGTAAGCATGGGTAACTTCACTTAAATAATAACCTGTGTCTTTACCTGTATCACCTAATTCTTGATGACTAGAAAGCACCATTAATACGCTTGGTTTGTCTTGTTTTGTTTGTGCTATTAAGGCAATGCTAAAAAGCAAAGCGATTGCTGAGAAATAAAATCTTGTTTTCATTGTTTTGTTTTTAGTTTAAAATTCTGGTACAAAATTCAATGAAAAGCACTACTTGTGCGAGGATGTATATCACGATTTTTAAGTGATGTATCTCAACCCAAAAGTGTGATGTATATCACTTTTTTAACCTTTAAAGCGACTTAAGGTTTCTCTGGATACACCTAAATAGGCTGCAATCAGTTTTTTAGGTACACGCTGTACTAATTTTGGAAGTTTAAATAATAAAGCGTCGTAACGTTCTTCGGCAGTTTGTGTTAATAAAGACAGAATACGTTGCTGCAAACCGATAAATCCGTAATTAGATTTTATTCGGAAGAAATTTGCCATAGCGGGAATTTTTTGACAAATGGTTTCACGACTTTCTAAAGACAGACAGAAAAATTCAGAATCTTCAATACAATCTACAAAAATTGTTGCAGGTATTTGATGCTGAAATGCGTAGTAGTCGCTAACCCAATAGTCTTCCATAGCAAACTGAAGAATGTGCTTACTACCTTTTTCATCTACAGCATAAGATTTTATAAGTCCGTTGATAATCCAAAATTCGCAATCTACGGGTTGTCCTGTTTGTATTAAAAACTGATGCTTTTTAAGTTTTTTATGTTCAAAATGAGGTGCAATAATTTTCCACTCTTCATCAGTAAATGTTACAATTTCTTCAAAGTGTTGCCTTAAGAGTTGGTATTTGTCTTGCATGCTGCAAAAATAGAAATTATAAAGTTACAATTCTGCATGCCTCAAACTCTATTTCATTATAGCTGTCTTGAGTCCATTGGCTCAAACTTTTAAGAATTGGTAGTAAAGCTTTGCCTTTTTCAGATAAAGAATATTCTACACGTGGTGGTATTTCGGCATATTTTTTTCTGATAATAATGCCATCTTCTTCAAGCTCTCGTAATTGTTCTGTCAATACTTTTTTTGATATGGTAGGTGTAAACATTAACAACTTACCAAAGCGTAAACTTCCGTTAGCTAATAAGTAAATTAAAATTGGTTTCCACTTATTTCCTATAACATTCATGGCATGAACTAAAGAACATACATTTGGATTATCAATAACCTTTCTTCCCATTAGTTACCGTTTTGTAACCACTTTTTAATGTGGTTTATTTTATATTGGTTTCAAAAATAAACTATTATTAGTTTCTTTGCAATACTAATTTAAAATTTTATAAAAAATGAAAAACATATTAATTATTAATGGTCATCAATATTATCCCTTTGCAGAAGGAAAATTAAATCAATCTTTTGTTGAAAAACTATCAGCTCAATTAAAAGAGGCTAACTTAAATATCAAAACTACCGTAACTCAAAATGAATACAATGTAGATGAGGAAGTAGAAAAATTTCTTTGGGCAGATGTGGTATTTTTACAAACACCTTTAAACTGGATGGGTATTACGTGGTCGTTTAAAAAATATATGGATGATGTATTTACTGCAGGTATGATGGGAAAACTATCGCAAGGTGATGGTCGTACTTCTGAAGCGCCAAAAAAGAATTATGGTTTAGGTGGTTTGTTAAACGGAAAATACATGATGTCTGTAACAGCAAATGCACCAAAAGAGGCTTTTAATAATCCTGACGAAGCTTTTTTTGCTGGTAAAAGTGAAGACGATTTGTTATTACCAATGCACCTTAACTTTAAATGGTTTGGTCTAGAGCCTTTAAAAACTTTTTTTGCTTATGACGTGATGAAAAATCCAGATATTGAAAATGACTTTGCAAGATTTGAAAAACATATAAATGAAGAGTTACTTCAAAAACTATAGTCTACTAAGAGTTTTCACGTTTAATAAATCATAACTAATACATATATAAAATGAACAGACCAACACCAAAACATACAGCACCAAATTTAACTTTTCCAGTATTAGATGGTAACGAATGGCAGATTAACAATCAGCAACCAGAAAATTTTACTTTAGTTGTTTTTTATAGAGGTTTACATTGCCCATTGTGCAAAAAATACCTACAACAGTTAGAAGATTTGTTACCAGAATTTAAAGAAAGAGGTGTCAACGTTATTGCTGTAAGTATGGATTCTGAGTCTAGAGCACGCTTATCACGTCAAAAATGGGAACTATCAGAATTACAATTAGGTTATAACTTAGATTTAGAAACTGCTAAAAACTGGGGATTATATTTAAGTAAAGCTGTAAAAGATGGTGAACCAGACACATTTAGTGAACCAGGACTATTTTTAATAGATAATAACAATCAAGTCTATTATTCTGCCATAAATAGTAATCCTTGGGGAAGACCTTATTTACCGTCATTTGTAAAAGCTGTAGATTATATTGTGTCTTCAGGTTATCCTGCAAGAGGCGAAGTGTTATAAATTTGTAATATGAATTATACCGAAAAAACCTATTATTTCGATTACGATAATCCTGTTATTAAGGACATTGTAAAAGAGGTTGAGCACTTAACTTCTCAACAAGATATTATAGAACAATTATATCTAAAAGTTAGAGATGGTTGGCGGTATTTACCTTTTAATATTGGTTTAACGAAAGCACATTTTAAAGCTAGTAATATTGCAAAAAAGCCAGATGGACATTGCATTGACAAAGCCATTTTATACATTGCTTGTTTACGCGCCTTTAATATTCCTGCAAGATTACATTTAGCTAAAGTATCTAACCACATTGCTACAGAACGTTTAGAAAAAGTGATTGCACTAACGAGCTGGCACCTCACGGTTTGGTTGATGTGTTTTATAATAATAAATGGGTAAAATGTTCACCTGCGTTTAATAAAGAACTATGTGCCATTTACAATGTAGATGTTTTAGATTTTAATGGTACCGAAGATGCAGTGTTGCAAGAATACAATAGAGACGATCATAAATTTATGACCTACATTGAAGATTATGGCCATTTTGAAGATATGCCATTAGAATTTATAAAGGACACATTTAAATCTAATTACCCTAGTCTTTATGAAAGATTTAAAGATCAGGATCATATTACAGTTTAAAAGAAGAACTGTTTTTTAAAATACAAAAAGCCTTACATTTCTGTAAGGCTTTTTTTGTACACTACATTGATCTATTCTCGAACCATACTATCAAATTGTTCCTAGGAATAATTGATTGTTAATAAAAATGTTAACCTATCCATTTTGTTAACACTTATTAGGTTTAACTTATCTCCTTTTAACGTCTTTGTTGAATCTAGGTAATTTATACATGTAACTTTTTAATGAATTTTTTCGTACCTCGATTTCGCCAAAGGGTAAATATTGCCTCCTGTTAGTCGGCGAATCTTTTATTTGACAATGCTCTGCATTGAAGACATTTATTTCGATTTCCATATGCTGGGTTACATAACCATCTCTATTGCTAATATACGAAGAAGATCCTAAATGGTCGCTATGGTACCAATAGGCATCGTAGCAATCGGCATCATGTGCATAGCGTTGCAGGTTGCCTTCGCCATAACCTCCTACATAAGGGCAAGTGCCCAAGCTTATGCTTTGGCTTAAGGCTGTATAGGTAGCTCCAAGCCCTGTGTTGGCTACCTGTACACTAGTATCGGCTTTAGTGCGTATACCCTCAAACAGCCCTTCAATTTTTGGTGGGTACAAGCCCAAGTCCCTTACCGTGCCCAAGGTACTCTGTATGCGCTCTGCTCCTATATAGTAATGCTTGGTATAACTGCTTATGAGGTCTCCTTGCTCTGCCTGTTGGTTAGGGTTGCAATGTATTTACCACACGATACAATCGTGCGGGAGCGAGGAAATTTACAATTCCTGCTCATAATTATAAAGTTACTTATTTTTTCAACAATAGTAATTAATCAAAACTATAAGCAACTCAACATACCTAATTTACCATACTCCCTATTTGATTCATTACCCCTTCAATTAATTTTCTTTTAGGTTTTTTGAGCCATGTGATATGCACTGGCAAAGTCAACTTATTTATTTCTTCGAGTTCATTAGCATTAATATTATTGGATAGAGATGGAATTTCGATAATATCTTTATTACATTCTAAAAACGAACCTGTAACTTCTGTAATATTAATAAAAACATTACTACCATTTTTTAATACAATTCTGATTTCTCTTGATTTATTAGAAATTAAAGTCATAAGATGTTGTCCACTTTTCATTTCATTTAGTTTTTGGCATTGATTAACTACATCATCATATACTAAAAAATCTGGAGTAAAATCAGCAACTTTGTAAAAAGTTTTTATAAAAGAATCATCATCATTTTTTGATATTTTTCTAAAGTCAAGATTTTTCATTAATCCTGCCATAAATATTGGATGATTAGTTTCACTTCTAATATCAATATCTATATAAAACATCGTTCTTTCATTATCAGATAATTTATCTAAACTTTTGTTACTAGAACAACTAAAAATTACTAATAAAAATAAAACTATTTTTTTCATCACTATAACTTTATTTCGGGTAAAAATGGAGTATTAATTAATTGATTTGCATCATTTTGATTTGGTTTTTCGGGAGGATATTTCATTATTCCAGATTTTCCCCCTATACCTTTAGGATGTTCAAATCCGAAAGTGTGAAATATCTCATGTACTCTGTTCATAATATTATCTTCCGATATATTCATTGTAATATCTTTATTATTAGCAGTTACCCCTCCTACTGCAGAAGAACTTGTTGTTCCATCTTTATTTTTTATTTCTTTAGATTTAAACCGTTCATAAATATTTTCATTCCCCCTCGAAATACTATTACCTATAAGATTCCCATCAAACTTTTCATTTCTTGCTTTATCTTCACTTTGCCCAACAGTTCCACCTTCCTTAAATTCTAAATCAAACTTTATGGAATATCCTTTATATTTTCCTTCAGACACATTTAAGTCCAATTTGTTTAATTTATTATTTATTCTGTCATTCATCTTTTGTATTTGCTTAACTGAATACCCTTTTAATTGCCTTACTTTTCCATTACTTGTATAATATTGTCTACTCTTGGTTTGAACATAATATACAGCTTTAATTGTTATTGTTTTATTTTTGCTATCAATAACTCTAACACCCTCTTCTCCATTTGGGTCAATAAAATTCAAGGGACTATTAAAGGTATAATTATATGCTGATCTATCTGGGTATTTCTCCGCCAGCGGGTCAACACTCAACCATACACTCCATTTTGGATTATAATACCTTGCTCCATAATAATAATTACCTGTCTCTTCATCCAGCTCTTTGCCGTTAAACTTAAATGGTGTGTTGTAGGAGTTTTGATGCTCGTCTACAAGGGTCTCACCAAAAGGTAAATATTCTATATGTTGTGTAACTGTACCCACTAAGTTAGTAATATAACTTGAGCTACCCAAATGGTCGCTATGGTACCAGTAGGCATCATAGCTATCGGCATCATGTGCATAGCGTTGCAGGTTGCCTTCGCCATAATCTCCTACATATGGGCAAGTGCCCAAGCTTATGCTTTGGTTTAAGGCTGTATAGGTAGCGCTCAACCCTGTGTTGGCTACCTGTACACTAGTATCGGCTTTAGTGCGTATGCCCTCAAACAGTCCTTCAATTTTTGGTGGGTACAAGCCCAAGTCCCTTACCGTGCCCAAGGTACTCTGTATGCGCTCTGCTCCTATATAGTAATGCTTGGTATAACTGCTTATGAGGTCTCCTTGCTCTGCCTGTTGGTTAGGGTTGCTCAATGCCTTGGCGGTTACCAATGGGCTTGGATAGAGCATAATCTCATCATGGGCGTTTTGGGAGACTGCGTAGGCATTACTACGTACATCTAACCTAGTAGGTACATAGCGTACCACACGCTGCCCAGAGGCATCATAGGTATATACTGCTATAGGGTGTTGTTTTGTATCCTCAGGGTTTAAATCCACAGCGCGCAAGCGGTCTTCTTCATCCCAAAGGTTGCGCTGTAAGGTTGTTATGTCTTGCTCTACAACACCTTCATAAGCAGGTCCTTGTGAGGCCTCGACAATTACTTGTTTAATGCTGGTTTGGTTGCCATTGGCATCGTAGTCTATCAGTTTCTTTTTATACTCTGGGTCGCCAATGGTTAAACTCCCATTATCTGGTGTTTCCACTATTTCCCTTGGGGCATGGGGCTGTACATAGCCATATTCATCTCCTTGTCCTTGTATAACGTTTACTCCTGTAGCATAGCCAGCATAGTCCAGGTGGTAATTGGTCTTTATCATAGTTTCTGGTGTGTCTATGGCACTGCCATATCCTGCAACAGCACCTTGTACGTGAGTTTGGGTTTTGCTAACAATGTTGTGCGCCAAGTCGTAGCTCATATCCAAACTGTACTCCTGCGCCAGCAATGGCGTAGTAAAGTCGTTGGGGCCTGTATAACGTCCGTCGGCATGTACCAATCGGTTATAATCATCATACTTGTAAGTATGGCTTATTGGTCCTCCCAACTGCCCTGTACTAGGAATACTGTTTTGAGGGTTTAGGGTCGCTACACTGGTTACATTACTTAAGGCATCATAGCCATAACTATTGGTAAGTTCAAAACCAGTAAACTGGTGGCTTAGGTCTTTAAGACGCCTTCTATTGTCATAGGTATAGCTAGTAATAGTTTCGTTACCATAGGTAATTTGAGTACGCTCTCCTAAGGCATTGTACTGTATGTTGCTTACTATTTGGTCGTTGGCAACACCGCCATCAATGGTTCGATTAATATGGTCTAGTGCGCCTCCCAAATTATAATTGTAGTCCACACGTTCACCATCAGGGTAGATAATACTTTTTACTCGATTGTGGCTGTCATAGGTCCATTGGGTGTTGTACCAATAGGTATGTCGTCCTGCTACTGCTACACCACGTAAATGGTGGTTAAGGTTACCTAGTTTATCATAGCCAAAACCTTGCACTCCAGAGGCATCTTCTTGCATGTACAATCGGCCTACGACATTTCTTAATTCAACATCTGTATCAGTACCAGGATCAAGATCTGGGTAACCATAAGTATAGGTAATATTATTTTCGGGGTGTTGTGGGTATTTTACTTTTATAAGTCTATTTTTTAAATCATACTCATAGGCTATGGGTAGCTGCTGTCCATTTGCCAATAGGTTGGAGGTATAGCGTTCTTTTAGGTTACCCATAACATCATAAGTAAAGGTTTGCAACCCGTGGTCTGGGTGGCGTTCTTCAGTACGTCGTCCTGCCAAATCATACTTGTAAAATGTTTCATACCCTTGGTGGTTTTTAACCTTTATCTTTTCGCCTATTACATTGTAATAAAACTGAGTGGTCAATTCACCATTTTGTACGGTTTTTCGTTGTCTGCCTCTTACATCGGTATGGGTTTCAAAAGTTTGGTCCAGCTCATTGGTTACGGTGGTTAAAAACATTCCATCGGCAATACTGTACACAGTGGTTGTAGTATCATTTGGACTAGGGTCTTGATTGTCATCTTCTTCAGGCTGTTTAATACTAATAGTTCGGTCTCTACTATCATAGGTCATTTCGGTAGGAGAAATTGTGTTTTGGTCTGTAACATAATCGGCAATACTCCCTAGGTAATTAGCACTAGTAAAGGTAGGCAAATAAGCTGCAACTACACGACCATAAGCGTCCTTGTGTTCTTTACCGCTTACTAGCCAACCTAACTGGTTGGTACCATTATCATTAACAAGCTGTGTTTTTTTAAGCTGTATGGCACTCCCCATACCATCTACCAAACTCACGGTCAACAATTGGTCGTTTTGGGCATCGTCCACAAAATGTCTGGTTACCGCATGATGTTTGGCTGCTCCAGTTGGCGTAGTTCCAGGTTCAAAACTTCCTATAGCTTGGTAGTAGTCGCCATTAAGCTGTGGTTGGGCAACCTCACCTTCATACTGCATGCGCAGGGTCCAGCCGTTAGGCATTTCGTTGGGTGCAGTCACCTCAACAAGGCGTCCCCTATTATCAATACGTGTGCGTAGCTGTTGGCCATTTATATCTGTAGCCAATAAAGGTACTCCAAAACGATACTCATAACTACTTGTGGACACCTCGTTATATGAATTTGATACCTGTGTAGGGTAGGTGTGTACCGCTGGGTCATAGGCTATATTGGTAACAAAGCCATTTTGCTGGGTATAGCTTATTGGATTACCATAAAGATCATCATAGCCTATGGTAACGGTATTGGTTTCAGTAGCATTAAGCGTAGTGATCACTTTAATTAGTTTCCCTTTGTTATTGTATTCGGCATTACGCTGGCGAAACAACTGTCCGTCACTATCGCGTTTCACTTTAATACTTTTAACAAATCCGATACTGTTTCTATTGTACATACCTACTAAATAGTCATAATATTCCATTTCGGCACGATAGGCATCCTCACCAAGTTGTTTGTAAGTTAATAGATTACCTCTGCCATCATAAGCCATAAAGTGTTGCTCTATACTTAGCCCTACAGCGTTCTCAAAAGTGGTAGCCACGGTTTTTACAGGTGCCACAAAAAGTCGTGAATAATCCAACAAGTCTGTACTCAATCCTGATTGTAAATAGTGTTGCGTTGGCGAAGCACTAACATTAACCTGTGGAACTACAGGATCCATAATGTTGTACAATGTAGTCTGCTCACTTAAGAGTTCTTCATTGGCATCAAATACTTGAGTACGTTTCGTCAAACCTTTTAAATACACATTATCAGTATGGTACTCAGCTACTGAATAACGAAAAGTACTATCGGTATCTGGGTCTAGTTGCGAGGTAGTGACCTTACCAAAACCTAAAAACTCACGTTCCCTACGGTCGTGCTTGGGGTGTTCATAGCTTACACTTGTTAATGTTTCGTCAGTTGCTGTAAACCCTTGTTCAGTATCATTAACAAATCCATCGTTAGTGCTTATGGTGTGCATCACCCACTTGTTATGTGGCAAATCATAGGTGTTTCCTGCCCTGGCATAGTCTATTGTCCAACTACCTCCTAATGGAGTGTTAACCGTTTTAAGCAAATTGGTTTTACCAATTTTGTTTAATTTGGCAATGACATCACCGTTATTACTACCTGCTTGCAACACATCAGGATAGCCATCGCCATCTATATCCTGAACCGTAATGCGTTTTTGGTTAACGCCTCCACTTACACCACCTGTAGCAGTGCCTGTTATTTTTAAGGGAATGGTAATGAACCCTAAGGGTATTGGGATAACAACACCACCTGTAGCTGAACCATAAAGGTTTCCTGTAGTTGAGCGGTTTTGGTCAATAGTCGTGTTATTGTAAAAATCAAGGGCATCAGCCTCATCAGCCTCAAAACTAGCTCCAGTGTTTAGATACACTTTAAAGTGTGTTTCTGTTTTCTTGACTAAGTCAGGTAATCCATCGGCATTAACATCCAATAGTGTGGTAGTAACATTTGCAGTACTTGTACCTACCCCAAAGCCACCACCAAAGGATGAGGTTACCACGCCAGTATCGGTTAAAATGCTCACTTCCGATCCAGTTCCACCACCACCTGAAGCATTACTACGTTTGCTAACGTTTAAATCTGTAAGGTTAAGACCTGTACTCCAGTTCACAGTATTGGCGCTAAACTCATACCCCAAATTAAGGCGGACACTAACTCCTGAGTCTTCAGTAATCGTAACTTGGTCAGCCAACCCATCACCATTAATGTCAACCCACATTTTAGAGTTGCGTGTTGTACCACTACTGGCATTTATACCAGAATTGATGTTTGTTCTGGTAGGGTTTGAAGTGCTTGGGTTATCAGCAGAAGTAGAATTGGGGAGTACACCCACAATGGTTACACCTGCGGTGTTATCTTCATTTTCAGCACCAGATACAAAAGTGTTTTCTAGCGTATGTTCTATTAAGCCACCCTTCATTGAGGTAAACTGTATATTGCCATCGGTAATCATATCTGGGTAACGGTCTCCATTCACATCTATATATTGGTTCAACACCTTGGACCAGCCATCGCTCTTTGTGCCTGAGCCTCCTATTTCACCAGATCCTTCATTAAGTGAAATAGATACTTCATGGTCAGTTGCGGTTCCTTTTGAAAACGACCGTTGCCTAAGACCTATAAAGTTTGAGGTACTACCACCTACATCGGTCAACTCACCTTCACTAATATGGATATCTTGTAAATTAGGCTCGCCAAAACGCCCCAACTTACTAACCAAGGTTGTATTGTCAAATCCATATGTGGCTGGTGCCCTTTCGCCTGTAGTATCATCCACATCCACTATAATTGCCATTGCATCATAGCTCAAATCGGCATTGTCCTGATGGTATAACAAATATCGTATGGCTTCAATAGCAGTAGAGCTTGCTTCCTCATTCTCTACCTGATCATTTAAATCTTGAGCATTGGCACTATTAGAAGCAAATACTGACATGTCTATATTGCCATCAAATACATCCATAACAATGTTGTCATTAACAACTATAAGATCACCATTTTCCTGATTATAATGATAATTAATACCTCCATTGTATAAAAATTGTCCCCAACCTCTATAAGTCATTCCAAAAAAAGTGGATTGTTGTGTAAAAAATGGCTTGCTGAGTGTTTTTGGGGTAAAAGAAGGATAGTTATTTTGTTCGCCAGAAATCAATTCAAAAGTTATAGACGTAGGGTTATTTAAAGCAAAATCCTGATGTTCCATATAAAATGCCGAATATAGCATTCCATCAGGCGCATTAACTATAGCTTCTACCTCTCCTTTTGTTAATGTAAAATTATCAAAAGAGTTAGATCCGTTTAAATTGGCTGAGTTAGGATTGGCTCCAATCTTAAAAACATAGTTATAAAGAATCCCAGGGTTGCCATTAGGTTCTCTATGCACATAAAACGTATCATGGTCTATAGTTGTAGCTACTCCATTTATCCTTGTTTTACTTACCCAATTGATTTTTATAGGAAAAGCATTTTCATGTATATTGTCAAACTGTGAGTAATCAAGGTTTTGGTCAAACATATTATGGCTTACCTTTAATAAATCGTTATGACTATCATTTGCAGTATTTGGGTCTATTATTGGTGTAGGTAAATCAGTACCCGCAACAGCATATTGTGTTTCATTAACATTGTTATCGTAAGTAAAATAGCTCACCCCTGGATAATGGAATTCAGTGCCGTTTACAAATATTATAGGTTGCCAGCCAATGGTATTCCACTGCACATTGGAGTCGCTTTCTACATAAAATCTAAAAGCATAACTATACGCTCCTGCATTAGCAAACTGGTTAGGGATAGCTGCTATTTGAGATATTGATGCCCCACTTGGTGTAACCGATTGGTCATCATGACTATAAGTATACACTATAGTATCAACTTGAATGTTGGTTTCATCTATTTGTCCATAATTTGGATTTGGTTCCCCACCAATTGTTTCATCAGTATCATGTTGATAGGTCGTTTTTTCAATAACAAACCGTGTATCATCCGATAGGGTCAATCCGTTTAGAAAACCCAAATTGGTGTTAAAAGAAATGGTGTTATCTTCAGGACTAGGGCTCCAACTCCCTCCGTTGTTTATCATATAATCTGTGGTTGCATCAAACTCTAAAAAATTTGTATTATGCTCGTCATTAGTGGTGTTGAATGTAGTAGCACTTGTACTACTATAGCTTATCGCTGGATTCCATGCTACTGTGCCTCCACAACCGTATTCTTCATTATGAATCCTAAAAAACAACTTATCCCTTTTTTCAATCTGCAACCCCAATTTATTGATGTTTTCAGAACTATTTGATGAAGACAAGTACCACGAATTATCAGCTCCAATTGCAATGCTTTGAGTGTTTCCCGTGTCTTGGTTAGAGCTGGCTTTTTCTATAGTAAGCCTAAAACTATTGGTGTAATCATCACAAGTATTGGATTGTAACAAAGTAGCTACACTTGCTATATTTATAGAACCACTATAGGGTGCTACCCATACTTTTACATGGTCAAATTGCGAATAGTCTGAACGCAACTGCTCAATAGATTCAAGTTCTAAAGAGTTAATCACTTCTTGGGTTAAAGTTCCTGTAGTGATTTCATTTGCAGTTAACGAAGAATTGGTATTAAAACTTACTGTTGGGCTATCACTATCCCAAGGAGTTGTATTGTTAAAGTTGACTATGTTGTTAGAGGCTATGTCTATAAGTCCATCTCCATTAAAATCGGTAAAATACTCGTCTGTTTCAGTTCTTGTTCTACTAGTGCTTCTCCCTGCACCAACACCCAACGGGCCAACACCTAGGTTAGCATCAAACCCAAAGGTATTAGTTCTAGACTTTGTGTTGTCAAGTTCAGTTATATTTGCAATAGAGGTTTCAGTTCCAAAACCATTAAGCGCACCAAGGTTAGGTTGGTATTTAAGTCCTAAATCTGTTTTATAAACCTTATCAGGAAGTCCATCTCCATTAATATCTATAAAACTAATCTTGGTATTTTCTTTGCTTTGGCTGTAATTATAAGATGAGCCTATAGTACTGGTAACCGTTGTAGGGTTGGTTCCTATTCCAGCACCACCTCTTACCCCTAAAGAAAAACCCGAAGTAGTCCCTGTACCCAGTGCCGAACCACTTGTAACTATATTAGCAACCCCGTTAAAATCTACAGAACTGCCTCCCCAAGTAACAGGAGTAACACCATTAATTATTTGGTCTGTTCCCAACTCATCATAATATTCCATAGTATTGGAATAAAAAAGATTTCCTTCAGTATCATATTCTGAAATTTTGCTCAATTGCATTTTTTTAAATGTAGACTCAATATAATCAAACTCATAGCTTCTAACAACCTTCCACCCATCATCATCTTTATAACGAATCAATATTTTGGTCAATAGATCCTGGGTTGCCATCATAGTTCCTGTTCGTGCATTTAATTGGATATCATCCCTTATAATATTAACAGAACCATTATTAGTAATAAATTTGACTTCATAAAAATTATCAACCCCAGCTTTTTTAGTATATTGAATCCATCTAGGTTGAAATGATTGGGCTGACACCCCATTAATACTTATACTCTCATCTTTATCATAGTAATAATCTACCCAGTTCCCATAAGTATCTGATGAACTATTTAATGCCCAATGAGTTATATTATCGTTTTCATCCCTAACTACAGAGTTCTCATCAACCTCATATATACCATTATATTTAGAGCCACCATACCAATTCATGTTACCATACTTATCCCAAACTTGCCATATATAATTTTTAGGGGAATTACCCCAACGTATAATTTTAAAATAGCTCCCTTCTTTTCTTAAATAAAATAACTTTTCGCCATTAGAACTGGTATTATCATTTCTCAGCATAATACCATCATAACGATGAGGGTTAGTATAGTCACTACCTACTTTCTGCACCAAAGTTTCCCCATTCAATTGGTAAATCTCAGACTCGTTATAAGTGTCAAATCGTGGTGTTCCCCAACGCGTATCCAAGGTTATGGCTGGTAATTGAAGGTTCCAACCAACTCCCATCCAACCATTTCCAGCCTCGCTATTATAATTGACACTCAAGCTAGGCATCATACCATTACGACCAGTTGGTAACTTTATAGGAAAATAAGTTGAGGCTATCCCATTTGAATTTGGTGCTGGAGGCGCAATACTCACCACACCTGCACTTGGGTTGGCATATTCCATATCGGTGATGGTAGTTGGTGTAAAACTAGAGGTCTCAGCCATTTCTGGTACCTTTATTACACCATTAATATAATCGGTATCCCCACTGTATTCCGAAACCACCATAGAATTGGCATAGTCCAATTCTGTTACAGGTAAGGCTATCCATTCTCTCTTTTTTCGGTCAAAAGCAAAAGTGCGCACATCTTTGTCACTATAACCTACAGGTATTTTGGTCTTGTCGTACTTTAAATGTAATTCAAAATTAGTACTATCAGTAATACCTGACGTTTTTATGCTATAACCTAGAAACACTCCTGAAGTAACATTAACAACATCAGAGTTTACTGGGCGTAATGCTTCAAAGTTAACACCTCCAATCTGCAATTGGCTTTCAGTAACTGTGGGTATGTTCGAAAAATTCTTAACAGTTAAGGCTTCTAGAGATATAGGCGCTTGCATTGGATGCTTAATAAGATAGGGACCTTTATGGGGTTCGTCAGTAAAGACATACTCCATAACCGCATCGTTATAAACAACTTCAAAACTCCCCTCAAGACTCAACCCTTCACCATAACGTATTGATAAATGTTTCAAGTCTTTAGGAACCTCATCCAAAATTGTTTCAAAAACACCATCTTTAACTGGTATTGATCTACCCAACGCCTCAACAAGTGTGCTGCCATCTTCAACAAAACCCAATAAATGGATTTTCCCACTATAATTTACAAGTCGCTCTGTGCTAATATGAATACGTTTAGAGCGTTTTTCTACAAGCTTAACTTGTAAGTTTTTAACCTTATACAAATAAGGAACATCGGCTCTTCTATTAAAAAATATTTCATTATTACCTGCTTTTAGTTGTCCTTTTAAAAGATGCTCTTCCACTCTTGTCCATGTGTTGTTAAGTTTTAGGGTTTGGCCTCCATAAACACTAAAGCTATTGATGCTTTTTGTAGTTTGTTCTGCTGCGGAAACACCATATAGATCATATGTTAAAACCATGTCATAATGATCAAAATCAATACTTTCAGGAAGATGTAATGTAAAAAAGTTGTCTCGTGGATTTTCCTTTTCTATCGCTTTACTTATACCTATTATAGCTTGAGACTCCAAGGCATGGAAAACTGAAGAAGCACTGTCATTTACAGAATTACTGGTTGTCGTTTTAACATTAGATTTTATATATGCTACCTTGCCTCCAGTATGGTACTTATTAATATAATCATACTGCGAAGAACGATTAATGTTAGGCTGAAAACGATGGGTCCTTGACAATATTTGCTCAATAGGCTGCCCAAAAACAAGCACATTACTCAATAGTGACGTTAATAATGTACCAACAAAATAGGATGTTCTAAGTGATTTAAAAAATGGTTTATGCATAACAAAAGCTAGGTTATTTAATTATAATTTTGTCTGTTTTTACACCTAATGAAGATGTAGTCCTTATAAAGTACATACCGGCAGATTGAAGATTAAAAGGTAGCCTATAAGCCGATTTTCCATTAATAACCGTATGTGACAATTTTGCCCCTGTAACTGTAAACACTTCCACTGTAGCTTCAAACACCTCTGTAGCTGTTGCCTCATAGGTAAAAGTAGCATTAGGCTCTGACGGGTTTGGATACACCGCTGTTCTTAAAGCACTATTATTTTGACTTGGCGGAGTCAATTGAGGGGTTTCATTATCTCTATTTGGACAATTGCCTTTAAATAAAAAGGACTCGGTAAGAAAACAATTACTATTGTCAATACCTGAGATCTCAACTCTTAAAACTCTAATATCAAATGTATCATAAATAGGGTCATCATAACAATAGCCACTATTTATATTATCAAAAGTAATACTTGGCTCTTCACTTATCAAAATATCGTTTAAAAACCATTTATAAGTAGCAGTTGTTCCAGAAATTAAAACACTAGCATCAATAGTAAACTCTAACTCCAAATTATTAAAAAATGGAATTTCATATCCTGAATTTGGATACTCAAAATCTCCAGGGTAATAAAGACAGCTACTGCAAATGGTTTCCAGTTGTGAAACTAAATCCAATTCAAATTGGGGAGCCACAAAATCAACGACTTCTACAAAAGTCTGCCCTTCGCTATCAGTCACTGTTACTATATAAGAACCATAGGGTATATCGGTAAGTGTTGTTGTTCCACTATGCGCATAATTAACAACACCATCAATTCCTTCTAAACTAGTTACATAATTAGGGAATCCCCCATTAATGTTAACTGTCAAACTATTATGCAATGGGTCGCATCCATTGATTGAGGTTAATGTTACTTTATAATATTTAAAAAGCACTTGTATACTGTCCGAAATTACACATGACAAATCACCGTTTGTCACAACAACCTCATATTCACCGACCTCATCTACAGTTAATGTACTTTCAGTTTCTGGTAACAATACGCCATCATGATACCACTCATAGGTTGCATCTGGATCATTAATACCTTGCCCTGCATCGAGCGTTACCTCTGGTGATCCTGAGGTTAAATATTTATCTGATCCTAAATACAGATTATAACTCCATAACTCAGGGGTTATTTCAACCTCAGTCACAACCCCCTGAGAGTCATGAACAACAATATTGTATGTAATATTAGGTTGTACAGAAAAAGTATATGTATTATTACTAGTAGTATCTACTATATTTCCCTGACTGGATTCAACCGCAATATGATAATTTGGGCTGCCTCCGGTAATATCAAGCACTATTTTCAACTGACTTGTTTTACAACCCTGTACTTGAGCTTGCACAATCATTTGAGGTCCTACTCCAAAAGTAAATTGATCGTAAGTACTTCGATCGGAATCGAAAAAAACGTCTTTGAAGTAAGCTGTTTTGTTCTGCCAATCAATTTCACCTGCATAAAATTCAATATGTTCACTATCAAATTCAGATACTTCATCATTTCCTACGTGCTTATCCTGTAAAAACCAGAGGGTCTCTTCTGGATTAGAAGTTAAATAATCCACTAACTCATCTGTTAAAAACAACTTAAAATGTATAGGTAACTGGTCAACTATTCTCCCAGTACGCTGCGCTAACCATACCTTATCCCAAAACTTAATTCCATATTCATTTTCATTAATCAAACTAGGACTACGATCATTATCTCCAAACACTAGAAAATGGTCGTTGGGCATCCTTATTCTTTCTTGTTGCTTTTCCATATTGGTCTCAGCAATAGCTTCAATAGCAGAAACCAAATGGTCTTTTAAATGCGTACTTTCACTTTGCAACTGAGTAAGTCCAGAAATAACGTCCTTACCGAAACCAAAAATCCTTTCAGGAAATAAATGGTTATTGGCTTCATCCCAAAAAACAATATTCTTTGAACTTAAATATGATATATTCCTATTAAGTGTTAATCCATATTTTAGTGCTAAATAACTTTCAACTCGGTTACGTTCATTATCGCTAATCTCTCTAGGAAAAGAGATAAACTCGGGAAAGCTTCCATTAAAGTAATTGTCTTCATAACTTTGATTAGAGTCTATTTGTGTGGGTTCTCCAATAGAGAAAGTCGTTTCACCTTCTTGTCCATAACTTTTGAATTTTTTATCAATAGTATAGTTGTTGGTGTGGTAAAAGTTTACGTTGGCATTTTTGTTACTTGTGTAATCAGCATAAATTTCATTTGTAAAAACATTTTTGTTATTAAAATCAAAAAAGTTTCTGATTATAGATTCTGTCTCAAAAATTGGCACAAAATTTTCTCGCCATAAGGTTCCTAAATGAGAAAAAGAATTTGGTTTTTCAGGTTCACCTACAAAAAACACATTCCTTCCGGTAGTATTTTCCAAGGAAGCTATATATTCCAAACAGAGCTTCTCAACAAAGATTGAAGGATTGAAGTTAAAAAGACTTTTTTCCGTTTCACCACATTTATTGATCGTAATATCTGTTTGTGCTGAGTTGGGAAATACTCCATTTTCAATATTATCCCAATTTGATATATACCAAACTTCGGCTCCAGGAACACCTCCTGGTTGGTTTTGGGCATTGATAAAATAAAGATTAAATACTATAGAAAGAAAAAAAAGAAGTTTTGATTTCATAGATACAGTGTGCTATCATTAAAAATTTCATTTATCAAGAAACTAAAAATAACACACAATGCGCAAAATAAAAGCACCTAAAAAGTAAGCAAAAGCACAGTATTAAAACAACAAAAAGTAACATGAAAAATCATAAATATAAAAGCAAAAATCTATACCTAATTAAAAGTACTTTTATGCTTCATCTTATTGGTTTAGATTAATAAGACTTACTTTTTGCTATTTAAACAATTTTAACGGATACTATATAAATCCTTTTGTTTTTGCAGCAATTATCATATCGCGATCGCTCATAAATTTGTTACCAAATTTAACCTTAACATGTGCACGTCTCTTTTCTAAACCAGATTTTGTGAGAGGTAACAATGCTATCAAATCTTTCATCTTAGCTCCATTGGACATTTCATGTAGAATTTTAAGATCAAGGTCGTCCAATACAATAGCTGAATTCAATTGTTTTCTCATTAAATCAATAACGGTTTTGCTATAATAAGAATCGTTTTCAACAAGTTTAGTTATTGAAACTACCAAATCTAAAAAAACAATATCAGATTTTATCAAAAAGGCATTAGGATTCAACGAGGTCAAAATATTTTTTAACCTATGATTATCAGTATAACTTGTACAAACCAATAACTTACAACTTGGGTTTTTTTTAATAATCACCTGACCAAGCACTTCTCCATTTAAAATATCATATGATTTACTCGAGGGAAGATTAATATCTAAAAAAGCTATGTCAAATTTGTTATTATTTAATTCAATAGCTCTAATTTTATCTATAGCTTGACCACAATCTAACGCTTCAGTAATATTAAATTTAATATTCACTAAGTCTTCTTCTACAAATCTCAATGCTCGTCTATAACTATCAATAATTAACGATTCATCTTCAACAATCAATACTTGGTATTTTTTTTTCATATTCAGAAGTGATCAATTATTAGACTATGACAAAAAAAGTGCATTAAACGATTTAGTTATTAAAATTCTACGAATTCAGCTAGGTTGAAACGAATCCTATAAAATCTGATATTTTTTAGACCCTATTTAAAAAACCACTCATCTCTCTTATTTTTCCCTTTAAATTATAACTCAATTCCAGTGACTCAACCACAATTGTTATCAAAACAAAAAAAACACTCTTTAAAAGAATATAATTAAACTAAATAAGGTTTTTATTTAGAACATATTGCAAAGTAAATATAATAATTTATTTAACTTTTCAAACATCATGAAATAACTCTTAAAAGTTCTTCTATCACTTAATAAGTAGTTTTACTTATTAAGAGAGATTGTACAAAACTAAAAATCAACCAAATCCATTGTTCCTATCAGCTATTAATCTTTGATATAATTCACATACGCTACGCTCTACCCAACATTCAGCAAGTTTATTATCTTTAATACCCCAAATAGCAATCCCAGAAAACGATACAAATTTCTGGTCGGGTTGTAAACAAAAAAGTCAGATGGACATTGCATTGATAAAGCCATTTTATACATTGCTTGTTTACGCGCCTTCAATATTCCTGCAAGGTTACATTTAGCTAAAGTATCTAACCATATTGCTACAGAGCGTTTAGAAAAAGTGATTGGCACTAACGAGCTGGCACCTCATGGTTTGGTAGATGTATTTTATAATGGCAAATGGGTTAAATGTTCGCCTGCGTTTAATAAAGAACTATGTGCTATTTACAATGTAGATGTTTTAGATTTTAATGGTACCGAAGATGCAGTGTTACAAGAATACAATAAAGACGACCATAAATTTATGACCTACATTGAAGATTATGGTCATTTTGAAGATCTGCCTTTGGAATTTATAAAGGACACATTTAAATCAAATTATCCTAGTCTTTATGAAAGATTTGAAGGTCAGGATCATATTACAGTTTAAAAGAAGAACTGTTTTTTTAAAATACAAAAAGCCTTACATTTCTGTAAGGCTTTTTTTTGTACACAATATTGATCTATTTTTTGAACCAATCAGTAACTTATTTTAAAACTTTATCTTTTATCCCACAACTCATTACCTAGATATAGCTTTTGGGTGAGTAAATATTCGTAAATATTATTGACATTGTCTCCATTGAGAAATACGATATATCCGTTCTTGGATTGAGGAAACATGATTGCCAAAGTACTTACCCCGGGATCTTTACCTGTATGTAACATAGCAAACTCACCATCACTAAAACCTGTTAGGATTTCCCAACCAAAACCAAAGAAGTCGTTTTCGCGCAATTTTACTTGATGCTTTTTCATTTCTTGAAATAGCTCTTGATTAAGTTCTGCTCCATTAATTACATAAGCCACAAACCTTCCATAATCTTCGACAGTGGTTAATAGATTAGCTGCTGCATTAGCCTCGTAATACTTAACCGTTTCAATATTATTTCCGTTTTCGTCAAAGTTTTGTGCATATCTCGATTCATCCATGAAATCGTCCCACCAGAACCTTGTATCATTCATTCCTGCAGGTTTAAAAAGAAATTCTTGAGCCAACTCTTCTATAGACCTTTCCAACTTTTTCTCAACTGCTTTTCGTAAATATTCAAAACCTTCACCAGAATATTGGTATTTCTCACCAGGATTAAACTGAAAGTGCAACTTATTTGAATCGGTCATATACCTCCAATTAGGAAATCCTGTTTGGTGGGTCAATACCAAAAAAGGGGTTAACTTTTTGTGTCTTTTGTCATTTTTTAAGTCTGGGTCTATCCAATACTTGTGTAAAGGTTCATTCATATCCAAGAGTCCATTATCCACTAGTTTCAACACCGTTAATGCAAATACAGGCTTTGTTAATGACGCTACTTTAAAAATGGTATTATAAGGCGCTTTTTGGTTTTTATCTAACGTGCCATATACTTCAACCTTTGTAAGTTTTCCATTCTCAATAATACCCAAACCCAATGCTGGAATATGATTATCTTTGAGTAACTGTTCTATCTCATTTATTCTTACAGTACTTTTTGAAGGGTCTTGATGGTCATAACTCAATGCTTCACTCAATACCCAATCATCCCCTTTTAATAACCAAACATGGGTAAACATTGCGATGCTTGTTAATACATCTTCTTTGCCGTTTTCTCTAATATAAAAACTGTGTTCTCCTTTTTGAATGGCCCCATATAGTTTTCCATTATTGAATAAAGGAAAGGCTTCCAAACTGCTTGCATTGACTTTACGAATTGGCTTTACATCCGGATTGGAACAGATGTATTTTTTAGTATTATTAAAGAATGAGTTTCTGTCTTGAAATCCACTTTGGTCGTGATAAAATTTTAAGTCTTCTGCAATATGATTGTCTAAATATTCTAAATCACATTGGTTAAAACCCTTCTCAAAAAAGATACTATCTTGTTTTTTTAAAGTTTTAAAGAGGTCTGAATTTTTGTCTACTTGCGCTTTGCTTTGTAGTGCACTACATACTGTTGCAACGACAGCGAAAATGATTGTTTTAATTTTCTTCATTTTTTGATAATCTTTGATTGATGATAATTTTTTGCAAATGTTCAATAAAATACATTATTGCATGAAAAAAGCACCTGACAATAGCACGACAAACACCCGCCAATGCTATATTATACTGAACTTGAGCTGAAAAAAGAGTTTTCCGTTTTTATCAATCTCAAATGCATTTCTAATAACAATGAATAGGTTTGAAAGCAGTAAGAAAATCATAACCACAAGTATAGACTTACTATTAAGGTCTAACCAATTTTTTAATAATGATGCCGTCATAAAAATAATCACCGCTATGATGGTCCATAATATCTGAATTGTAACCAGTTGTTTTGTTATTGCATTGAACTCTTTTTTTACAAACATGACTATGAGTGGCACAATAATATTTAGAGGTGGTATTACTGTAAAAGGTAAAGCAGAAAAATTAATTAGTTTAAGTACTCCTAAATCTGATTCTATTGTTTCATCTTGTTCTGGAAGTAAGGATTTCTCTTCTATTTCTAAAGCCTTTGCAAGCGATTTTAAGGTATACCCTTTTGGTTCAGTTCCTGCTTCAATACGCTGAATGGTTCTTACAGAAACACCAGATTTTTCGGCTAATTCTTCTTGTGTTATGTTTAATTTCTCTCTTATTGTTTTTAATCTAGACATGGTATCTTCCTTATTAACTCTTGTTAAATTAAGAAAATAGTTTGAGACGTTCATTGTTGACACTTGCAATTGCTATATATAGTTTAAGATTAGTTTTTAATAACTTTTATTGGTTTTTCATCATCTAACTGCAGTATATATAGACCGGCATCAACATCTTTTAGACTCATCACATTGTTATTTTGATCTATACTACCTTGCTTAATCATAGCTCCCTGTATATCAGTAATTTTATAATGAATCATGTTTTTAACACCTCTTAAGATTAAGACATCTGTTGTTGGGTTTGGAAAGATTGAAACATTATTCTGATTAGGGGTTATTGTTTCGCTTGAGAGTGTTGCAGTACTGATTGTTACTTCGTCAATTATAGCAGTTATATTGCTATTACTAAAACCGGTCATTCTAATCTCATCAATGTTTTTAAAATCGTCGTTATTAGATAGGTCATAATCTGAAAAGCTACTTGATGCACTTAATACCACAGCACCAATACTATTTCCATCTCTATAGCTTGTCATTGTAAAATTACCTGAAAAGCTAAACCACTGTATTATAATACTATCTAAATTAAATTCACTACCATCGTCTGATGCCATATTTAAAGTGGTAGCTTGTTGCGCAAAAATGGCTACGGTACTTGGTGAATTGGCTCCATTATGATTTATGGATCCAGAACCTTCACCATCCACAAAAAAAGACCAGCCCTGTATCGCACCACTACGTGGTAGAATGTTATAGCCGGCTATATTAGTATTTGAACCATCAAAGGATGTAGTCCCTATAGTTGGTTGCGCTGAAAGGATTGTTACCGAAAAGAAAACTACTAATAGCCCAATTATAGGTTTTGATTGATTTTTAAAGTAAAATTTATTCATAATTTAATTATTTGATTGCTTTTTATTTAAGTTTTAACCTTATATAAAATGCGATTTGATTATAATTTTAATACTTTAATAGATTGTTGATTGTCTATTTTTAAAAAATACAAACCTAAAGGCAGCTTTGTTAAATTGATTTCACTGTCATTTTGATTTATTTTTCCTTGTACAATAACTGCACCCTGTATATCTATTATTTGATAGTCAACTTTATCATAAACATTTTTCACATTTATATAATCGGTTGTTGGATTGGGATAAACGGCAAAGCCATTTCTATTAATATCAAACTCATCTATTGATAATGATGAGGCGCTGATTGTTATTTCGTCTATTTTAACATTCATATTGCTTACCCCACCAAACCCCAAAAATCTTATTTGATCTATGTTATCAAAATTGGTGTTGCTTGATACATCGTAATTGTTATAACCTTGTGTAGCAGAAATAGTGAGTTGGCCAACAAAGTTACCATCTCGATAGCTTCTCAAGCTTACATCGCCTGTAAAGTCTCCCCACTCTATAACTATGTTATCTAGGTCAAACTCACTGCCTTCTTCGGATGAAATGCGTATGCTAGATAAATATTGTTGGGTAAAAAGACTAACATAACTAGGACTGGTTGTTCCGCTGTGATATATAGCTCCTGCACCTGGTCCACCTGTATCATATCCATCCATGTAAAAATCCCAACCTTGTACCGAACCCGTTCTTGGAAATATGCTATAAGGTGCTATGTTAGCATCAGTACCATCAAAGGTTGTAGTTCCAATAGTTGGTTGTGCTGAAAGTGTTGCGACAAAAAAGAAAGTGGCTAAGAGCCATAAAATGTTTTTTGTTAATTTTTTTAAGTAGGTTGTTTTCATTGTTTTTGTAATTTAAATTAGTATTCTTTTTTTGATAGTTTTTTAAAATTTATTTCAGAATCGCTTTTTTTTTAGGGCCTTGGGAGTTAAAACCTTTAAAGATTAGCCGTATCCCCAATACAAGCTCGAAAAGTCCTGTAGGAACATTTAAAGCTAAATACTCAACAGTAATGACCTCAACTATGCCAAACAAAAGCAATACACTTGCTACTATTGATAATATGGTTCCTAATATCCCCCAAACAGAAAGCCATTTAGGGATTAATTTTGCTTTTAAAAACAGGATGTAGACCATTAGATTTCCTGCCCCAATGGTAAAGACCATAAAAATGTGGTTGATATAATCTCGTGTTGATTTTAGAACATTTCCAAAAGCTTCAAATGCCATTTGGTTTTCAGAAGTAATTTTTACAAATTCTTGACTTACTGCAAGAATCGACAACAAAATTACAGTGCCAATAATCAAAATGACTCCTGCTATTATTCTGAAACTTAAAAAGCCTAACGCTAACCTCTCGTTATGCTTTTTCACTATTGGATATAACAATATTGCAAAACCCAAGTATGTTAGGCATAAAACGAACTGGAACAAAGCAGCGGTTGATACTTGTGTTGCATTAGCAGCAGCTTCTGTTAAATAATTGGGAGAATCGACTGCTGAAGCTATACTTAAAATGCCAGTTATCATCCCTAAAATGATAAGAAATCCGGCTAATTTTATGTTGTTTTTTAATGTATTCATATGCTTATTCTTTATTTAATACATTTATTTTACCTCCTTGAGATATCTGCATTTGATTTTTTTCAATATCAAATATTATTGTAAGTCCCGCAGGTTCGTGTTTAAATTCTCCTTTTGCTGTAGCTTGTAGATTCATTACAGAATTGCCAGGTGCTTGAAGGTGTAATTGATTGCCCGATCTAGTTACTGTTAATTTTACTGGAAAGGTCTCGCTTGAATAGACTCCTAAATATTGATTCAACTCTTTAGATTTTGGTTCATAAATTCTAAAGTCTGGAATATCATAGTGCTTATCAAAAAGACTGTTGACGATGGTTACTTCAATTGAATTCATAGGATAGTCAAGACCGTTTGAAACAATTGCAAACCCAATATTTTCATCAGGAAAACATCTTAAAACCGAAATAAAGCCATCAATTTCTCCATTGTGACCATAACTTACCTTATCATAGTATTTTGTTTTGAAAAGTCCCATTCCAAACTTGTCCTGAATTGTTTTCATTTTTGCTATACTTTCCGGTAAAAGAATTTTGTTATTAAACAGCGCTTCTATGAAGTGCACTAAATCGGTAGGTGTGGATACAACTCCACCTGCTCCCATACTAATTGAAGGATGTGATTCATCGGTTTTCTTCCATTTTTTATCAAAACGATATGCATAAGCTTCGTTGTCCTCCGGATTTATTTTACTTCCAAAAAACGTATTATTTAGATTTAAAGGTTTGGTTATTTTATCCTCTAGAATCTGATTATAAGGTTTATTGTATAGCTTCTCCAAAATATAAGACAGTAATACATAGTTTGAATTACTATAAGCTGCTTTTTCATCTGGTTTAAAATCACTACCTCCTTTGGTAATAATATTAACCATTTCCGTTTCAGTTTTTGGTTGAGTGTGATAGCTTAAAAATTCTTCTTTGCTATCGGTGAAACTATGAATTCCACTTCTGTGATTTAAAAGATGGAAAATGGTGATAGTGTTTGCATTTTGTATTTCAGGGAAATACTTCTCTATTGTTTGATTAAGAGATATTTTTCCTTCTTCAATAGCTTTAAACATTAGTGTTGCTGTAAACACTTTAGAAACAGACCCTATTCTGTATTTTGTTTCTTTATTAGGTTTTTGTTTCGATGCCATATCAGAATAACCCACTTGTTTATTGTAGATTACTTTTCCGTCTTTTAAAATCGCTACACTACCCATGAATTTTTGATTTGCTTCTAGCGTATTGAAATAGCTATCTAGTTTTTGAGTATCTATGCTTTGTGCAAATCCTAAATGATTTATTATAAGTAGTATTAATACTATTTTTAACACTTTCATTTCTAATTTTTTATAAATTTTCTAATAATTATTAGTTAATCATATTAATAATGACATTCCCTTTTTTATTACCACCTTCAACATATCTGTGAGCCTCTATAATTTGTTCTAAACAATACCTTTTGTCAATGATGGTTTTTAACTTATTTTTCTCAAAAAGTTCAACAATCTGTTTTAAATATCCTTTTCGTATTGAAATTGATAAAAGTCCTGTAGCAGAAAACTTGACTTTCTTTTGGCTAAATATCCTTGTCCATAACATTTGTGCAAGTATAGAAGCTGAAAGAACAGGGTTTAGATATATGCCGTTTCTAGTTAATGAGTATTTTGATTGAGAAAATGTACTTTTGTTAGCTACATCGAAAATGATATCGTATAACTCATTATTTTCAGTAAAGCTATCTGTGGTATAATCAATGACCTGATCAGCCCCCAAGGATTTAACGACTTCAATATTAGTTGTACTGCAAACTCCCGTTACTATAGCCCCAAATGATTTAGCTATTTGAACAGCTGCAGAACCAACTGTCCCAGAAGCTCCATTGATAAGAACATTTTGATTAGGCTTCACATTAGCTAATACTACCATAAAATTCCATGCTGCCATGAATGTACAAACTGGCGCCACCTCTTCATCGTTCATATTTAGAGGTCTTTTTAAAATAAGACCGTTTTGTTTAACACATACATATTCTGCATAACAGCCTAAATTGGAACCTGAATGACCAAATACGCTATCGCCAATATCAAAAAGGGTGACATTCTTACCTATTGCTTCTATCCGACCCGAAAATTCGGCTCCTATTACTGATCTTTTGGGTTTTGTAAGGCCTAAAAACAATCTGGTAAAATATGGCTTGCCCTTTCTTTGTAATGGATCTTCAGTAGTAATAGGTATGGCCTTTATCTTTACTAATACCTCATCATCTTTAGGTTTAGGTTTTTCCAAACAGTCAAGCTTGAGTACATCAAGTGTGCCGTATTTGGTAATTTTAACTACTCTCATTAATATGTCATTTATGCGATAAAACCGTAACGAATAGGATATTTTATTAACTACTTTGTAGTTTTATAAGCCTTACACTCATTGCCCAACTAGAAAAGCTTTGTCCTTCACTAGCGACATTATCACTGATAGCATATATATAATTATAAGCATCATCAACAGCAGTTGAAGTCCAATAATAACCCCAAACGCCAGAATTGGTAAAAGTGCCATTATCTGTTCTTACTCCTCCGAACAATGAATGAAACTCACCATTTATAAGTTCTGTATGCGCCACATTTTCTCCTACCTGATTAATTAAAGCTTGCCAATGACCTTGAGTAGGCAATCCCCATCCTTCTGGTGCTACTTGTGAAGCTGCCTCCCAAGTATAAAGTCTACCATGAGTGTCACAGTTTGCAGCGACATCGTCATAACACCATGAGGTGGTTTCGGTTGCTGTGTTGGTATTGAAATTAAAGTTTTCTGCCAACCAAATTTGATTTCCTATTTTTACAATTTTGTAGCGTTGCCCGTCTCGTTCATCTAATAACGAATTTAAATGTGCTTCTGAAACACTTGTTGTGGATGTACAGTTATTGGCATCTCTAACTGTTAAGGTGTAATCACCTAATTCGACATCCTCAAAGGTATCGGCTGATTGAAATGTAGTACCATCTATAGAATACTCATAAGGCTCAACACCACCTGTGGCTGTAGCATTTATTGTATACTCTTCTGCTATAGCCGTTACAGCTAATGTGCTGGTTTCACAGGGATTATTGTCATCATCGCTAGAACACGATGTGATGATACTGATTGCAAAAATTGTAAGCATTGATTTGATTAAATTGAATGATTTTAGATTCATGATGTTTGTGTTTATTTAATAAATAGGTTAATTTTTTTTAGAGTTCATTTTATATTTTAAACAAAGGGTAAAACTCTTCTTCCATTCTTGAATTTATTTTATTTTTTTCCCTAAAAAGTATGAAAGAGCCTCCCCAAAGGGTATTGGGATAATCCAAAATTTGTTTAGTCATTTGCATTAAAGAGGGAACAGTGCTTTCAAGCTTATTAAGAGCCTCTTTTATTGGCATCCAGTAAATTTCTTCTTCACCTACTTTTGGTTTAAGTTGGCCACTTTTATAATTAGCAACATAAAGCTGACGCATATCAGAAGTAGACTTGAAATCATATTTATAGGTAAAGAGTCCTTTTAAATTGGGGTTAGAGATTGTTATACCATATACTCCTGAAATACTATCCAAAACTTCACTGATAGTTTGTCTCTCTTTGTAGTAAACAGCTGGTGTCATCCAACCAAACTTTGTTTTTCTCATTAAAATTTTATCATTATCCTTTACTATTGTTAATCTGATAATGGTTTGATTTGATTGCGGATTGTCTTGCGCGATTACATTGTCATTTAAACCAACGAGGATTAATAACAGTAGAAATATTACTTTTTTCATATTCGTGTTTTTACTTGTTTATTTGATTGTATAGTGCTTCTATTTTAGATATATCAGGCTCTTGTTTCATCCATTTTATGCGTTCTTCTTGTGTATCCATATATCGATATAGCCAACTGATTCCCCATTTTTTATAATAGGTATCCTTTTGCTTGTATATGGGGTCTTTTAATGATTCTTCAAAGCTTACAATGTTGAAGTTCTCTTGTTTTAATCTTGAAATGATTTCTACTAAATAATCGGCATTAATAGCATTGTCATGGCACAAATAAATGTGTTGAATTGGTCGCTTATAGATTGAAGTAGCCATCCTCTCATAAAAATGTACTAGTTCTATGGTCTTATCTACATATTGCTCACCAATGGATTTTGCCTTTTCGGTTTCTCCATTATCCAAATAGTATTTATACACGGTATCGAACATCCAATCTGAACTTTCAACCGTGAAAGGGGCTATGGTATATTTTTTTGATTTAAGATATTCTCTAATGTGTATATGCTGGGTCGAATCTTTACCCAGATCGTTAAATGGAAATCGGAAAAACTTGACCGCCTTATTATACTTGGAAGCATATGGTTTTGTTAGACTTTCACCTTTTTCTATATCTTTTACAAAACTTTCAAAACCGACTTCTGAATATCTGGAATGGCTAAAGGTATGGTTGCCGATAATAGCGTGCTCATTTTTAATCCACTCCTCCAATAACCCCTTGTTTCTATCTAACCATTCTGTTTTATAAATTTTATCCTCATTGATAAATATGGTAAAGGGTACTTTTAAAGAGTCTAGTACGTTTAACAGCATTGGACTGAAATTATCCTTTTGGTATTTGGTTGTATTGGGTACATCATCAATAGTGATGGATATGGACTTTTGTTGCGCAAAACCTAGATGTGCCAAAACAGAGAATAATATTATAAAAAGATGTTTTCTCATTTTTTATTTTTTCATGGTTTTTGAAATATTAATATCTCTCTTGTTTAGCCACCAATCCAATCTCGTTTCAGGTTTGAAATTTGTTGTTTTAGGTTTTGTTTCCGCTCTTTCTATTGTTAGGGAATTGAGATTTGAAACTACAGACCAAATCGTCCCAAATTGTTGTTTTTTTAAATCCAAACACACACATTTATCAGATAAAATTGCTTTGGCTTTCAGAAGGTCAATTTCTTCTAGATTTTTTAATTGTTTTTCCAATCCTTCATAACGTTCTTTACTTTTACTCCATTCGACACCATTTGCATCAAACTTTTTCATTTCGCTTAACTGGAATTGATTTGTTATGGTTATAAAATTCTCATCGTGATTTGGTTTTCTTACCATTGCTTTTTGAGGACAAGATTCCACTACTGTTAAATCGCCTGTCTTATCAGCAACCAAAAAGTTGTTTGCAGAAGATACTTTTGTGTTTAGAATTACATCCACAGCTTGTTCTGTAGATTCACATTCTTCTAAAACTTTTCTTATTATGAAGTGAAAACTTATTCCTGGTTGAATTTTTGTGCCATTTACAAACGACATGGCAACAGCTAAGCCTTTTTCATTTATTCCATCCGAGCGCCCAATAAAAACATCTGACTGACTGATATAAGCATATTTGTCTTTAGGGGCAATTAAGCTACTTTCTGTAAACTTTTTAAACTGGTAAAGCATATCATAATTTCTACCAAAGACAACAGCGTTATTATTCCTGAATGCAAACACACTACATTGCCCAGTAGTATTGAACACACCTAGGCTTAATAAAAAAGCACCTACATGTTCTGGTTTATCTTTAATCCCTTCGGCGAAACCTTTTATTTCTTCTATTACTTCAGGTGAAAAGTTTTTTAATTCTTTGTAAGACTCCATCCCGAAAGTGATTTTTTCTTTGCTAATTTTTGGTAAAGAGAATTTAGCCTTATCATGGAGCAAACTTCCATATTTCAATCCCATCTCGTAGAATTCTCCATAAAGTCTTGGGTGGTACATTACTTATAGTGTTTGAATTTTATTAATTGTTTTGATTTTTTAGTTGCTGAATTACATTCGCATCTACCCAGTAAATATCTTGATTACTTGTGTAGAACAAATATTTACCATCTTTGGTTACAAAGGGACAGAGTTCATGACCTGTTGTATTGATAACTGCTCCCATGTTTGTGGCTTTTGACCAATTATCATTATCATCCTTAAAACTGATGTACAAATCTCCCTGTCCATATCCCTCTTCTCTAATGCTACAAAATATAATATAAGATTCATCGGGAGAGACAAATACATCTGCTTCGTAAGCCCCTGTATTTATTGAATTACCAAGTAGTTTTGGCTTTTGGAATGCACCTTGTTTAAATACGGAAACATAGATGTTAAAATCATGTTTTCTGTTTATTGGAGCGTTTTTATTGGAAGAAAAATACATGCTTCCATTTTCTGCAAACGACATGTAGTATTCGTTTTTGTCGGTGTTGATATTCGGGCTAGCACGAATCAATTTTGGATTCCATTTGTTACCCTCTCTTTCAATATACCAGATATCATAATCTTCTTTTATATCGTCACCTTCTAAAGCATTATTGGATATAAAGTAGAGTCTGCTTTCATCGGGTGATAGAAAAGGGTCGTTTAAACTGTACGTATCTTGAGACAGCAATACTTTAGGTTTGCTCCAAATGCTACCTTCTAACTTAGTGTATCGTATTTCTGCCTTCCCGTTAACATCAACTCCAAAATAAAATTCGGTGGCATCTTTATTAAAAACCGAGCCGAATTCGGATTCATCCGCTTTTGAAATGAGTCCTGGCGCAAAAATCTTTGGTATTGATGTTGGTGGGGTCTGACCAAGATATATAAGTTGTTGTTGGTTGCTTTTTGGATTTCCCAACACCCAAAATGCCATTAAAAAGCAAAGCGTTATAATTCCATATAATTTCATTTTAATCTATTTAATTTATCGTTATACGTACTATGCATAAAACCATTTATCGTCCAAATATTCAAGAATATTCTGCGCACAATTTGAGGAGAAAAAGTTATCGCTATTACTAAACATAACCAGGCCATAGCCTTTATCCTTATAAAATTGGCAATAGGCCCTAAAATCTCCATTGTTACCAGAATGGAAATAGCGCAATGAGCTATCCACTTGCTTTACGGGAAATGCTATGCTACGGTGCCGTTCACCATCTTCATTGGGCATGCTCTCTTGCAACGAAAGCATCTCCTCAACGATTTCTTTATTATCGGATTTGGGATTCATCATATGGATCAAGAATTTAGCATAATCTTTGGAAGTCGTATGAAGGCTATATGCAGCTCCAAACTCATTTCTTCCTTTTCTCAAAAATTTTGGGCCATTTTGGGTAGGTTTACCATTTCTATGTCCATAAGACTTTTTTAAAGAGAAATTTTCCTGCCAAGTAAACTGCATAAAATCAAGATTCAACGGTTTTACAACTTGTTCCTGAAATAGCTTATTTAAACCTTTATCATCAAGGTTTAAAAGGTGTTTCAGAACATCTTTCAAGTATTGGTAGCCTTCGCCAGAATACCCAAATTTGGTTCCAGGCTCGAACAATAATTTTAACTCTCCATCAGTTTGATCACGCCAATTGGGCAGACCCGACGTATGGCACAATACCATTCGAGCCGTCATTTTTTTATAACGTTCATCAGCTGCCAGATCAGCATTTGGCAAATACTCGTAAAGGGGTCTATCTAAATCGATGGTACCGTTTTTTACTTGTAGCATTACGAAGTATGCAAACACAGGTTTAGAGAGGGAACAGGCTTCAAAGAGTGTGTTTTGGGTGCATTTTTCTTGTGTAACCAGATTTTTAAACCCAAAAGCATTGTTATATACGACTTTATTGTTATGTATGATCGCAATGGACAAGCCTGCAACGTTGAGTGAATCTAATTGATGTTGAATAAAACGATTAAGTTCTGTTGGGTTTACTTGATTCGCTTTAACCGTTAGTATCGTTTTATCGTTAGTGTTACATGAGGTAAACCCGATACTGATAAGTAGGAAACAAATTAGAATATTCTTTTTCATTTGATTTTTTATTGTTTCAGATAATCGCTATTGTATCCATCTGCCTTGGTCATACGTACATACCTTATTTCGCCATCCTTATTCTTTAAAAATTCATAAAGTGTGTTGTTGTTTGGTTGAATGAATATGTTTTCTGCCACAGGCACCAATTTTGATGAAGCGCCTGTTTCATTTAAAAAATTAAGCTCTTCTTCAATAACTTCAAATTCCAATATCTCTTCGCCTCCTTTAAACTTTCCTTTGAACTTGTTCATTTCCACTTCGTTCATTAAAAACCTATTATATATCTTTGGCTGTAAAAAGTCCCAATTATTTGCAGCCGCAACAGCTCTAGCGATATAGCTCATCAAGGACATTCCGTTATCGCTATTGGTCATAATAACCACACCTTGTTTATGATTAAGTGAACCTACCATATAGCAGGTAAAGCCTGAATTACTTCCCCAGTGTTCAAAGACTAAATCTGTGCTTTTATCATTGTAAATTTTTGCGAATCCTAGCCTTTCAGTGGTTTTAGCGAACACACTATCCGTCATTCTTTTTGATAAAATGGTATTGGTATTTGCATGATGGTCATCCAAAACGGTCACTAAAAAATTTGCCAAATCGGTAGGGGTGGTCCAAATGCCTCCTGCTGCTTTATAAGGAAACAATTTATAAGGGTAGGGTTCTAAATCATTAGTATATCCTGTAGCCATTTGCTGTGAAATGTGTTTTGGAACAGGCTGTTCGAATGAGCTATTGTTCATATCACACGGCTCAAATATCAATTCAGTCATGACATCATTAAATTCCTTGTTAGTGATATCCTCAATGAGTTTTTCAATGACTGAATAGCCTGGATTAGAATACACTTGCTTTTGGCCAGGAACATAGACTACTGAAACAGGTGGATCCACAGACGGTTTTTCTCCTGTCAACATCTGGGTTATCGTTGGAAATTCTTCATTTGGGAAATAAGATGACTGTACATATCTTTCGAAACCTGCCCGATGACCAATAAGACGTTTTAGGGTAACTTTTTCTTGTTCTGTAAATTCATTTTCAGGGATTTTCCATCCTTCAAGATACTTGTTGACGTCAGCGTTTAATGATAAAACGCCTTTTTCCACTAAATTTAAGGCTGCTAATGCGGTAACAGGCTTACTTAAAGAAGCACCATTAAAGACGGTATTGGGGGTAACCTTTATAGAATCTGAAAGATTGGAATATCCATAGGTTTTTTGCCAAGAGATCTTACCATTATCAAAAAAGGCGATACTTACCCCTGCAATATCGTCTTCCCGCATAATTTGAGGTATTGACTTTTTATGGTCCATACCCTTTAAGTAATGAACTGGTACAAGATTTTTTTCAATACATTCTATTTGTGCGATAGAATCTTTATTTACATCTGTCGATGTCGTTACTTTTTTCTTTTTTTCCTTACAAGCTGAAAGGATAATCAGAGCGATTAGAAGTGATTTTTTCATTTTTTTGATTGATAATTTGTTAAATACTAAACGGAATACATATAATACGTTAGGATGATTGCAGACATATTATAAACTCCATGCGCCACAATAGATGCAGTAAGTCTTTTTGTTAAAATAAATAACAAGGTGTACATAATTGTCGGTACCAGGATATCAAACCAATCCAGTGCTGTAACCGGCATATGACCAAATGAAAATATAACAATGGACAGGATGGCAGATATCCACAAACCTGTTTTTGGGTTCTTAAAAACATCTTTGAGGATATTGATAAAATAGCCTCTATTGAAAAACTCTTCGGTAATACCACCACCAATCACACCAAGAGCGATAAATGATAGAAGCCCTAGGATGCTACCATCATACATCTCCAGCATGCCCTTGATATCCTCGCGATTTGCTCCTCCTGTGTTGGGAATCAATAGAGTAAACTGTAAGACGGTCCATAACGCTCCAAAACCAATACCCAAAAGCAAATCCTTTTTAAGGTTTACGAATTGGAAACCGATATATTTAAAGTCTTTTTTCAAAAGTTTTAGCGACCCATACAGTAATGCCGTAATGGAAAAAAGCTGAAATAGGGCCATAAACAATAAATTGATACCTTTTTTACCACCGTTGATTTTTGTTACTCCAAAGAATACATCCGGAATGATAAAAAGTGCATAGCCAAAAATGATGGACAGGATAAAAACGGTTAACGTTTTTGCTTTGCTCACGGTTCTTGTATTATTATTTGTCATATCTACTATTTGAATTTTTTTGTTGTAATTCTTATTCTTTGCCAAACTGCTCTTCTATAGTTTCCAAAATTGATTCAGGGTTATAACCAATCCCTTTTTTGAATACGGTTTCCACATTTTTAATTAGAGTAGCATCTTTTTCCAAATTTCCGTTCAGGATTACAAAATCGGCTCTTTTACCTACTTGAATGGTTCCAACGTCTTGACGTTCCAATGCTTTTGCTCCGTTGCCCGTCATAATCTGAATGGCTTCTTCTGTTTTAAAACCAGCTTCAATAAGTAGTTCGTAATTTCTTTGGTCACCAAAACCTGGAAGCACATGTCTGCCCGCATCTACACCCGCACATAATAAACCGCCCATTTTGTAATACTGATATTCGAACTGCATGATTCTTTTTAATCTGTTGTTTCTTATACTATCATTCATTTGTTTATCAAAACTTGCTCTTCGTTCCTTGTATTGGTCTTGTAAAAAAGGCGACATTGCTTTTATAGTTCTTTTATCTGCAAAGGCTCTGTTGGGTATGCTGGCTTCATAAATAGATACTGTTGAGGTTAAAAAGACCTTATTATCTATCATTAACTGTTGTAGTCGCTTTACTTCTGGGCTGTCAATAATTAAATCATCCATATATTCGCGACCACCATTACACTGTCCATAATCTTTATTGGTTCTAAAATCACTTGTGCTGTTTAAGCCATGTTCGATTGCATCTATTCCTAGTTTTGTAGCTTCTTCAAAGGTTATTGAACATAAATGTCCTCTTACTTTTGCTTGATTATTATGGGCAACTTCGATAATTGTTTTTAAATCATCTGGATTTGTATTTCGATAGACTTTAAACCATTTTACACCTTGGTCTAACCAATGTTTCATGGTGTCTTTCAGATGTTCAGTATCTCTTGGAATAATCATATTAGGGTTACCACCTTGTCCAGTTATAAAAGGCGCGCTAGGGATGATTTCGGGTCCAACTTGTTTAGCGTCTTTTATTCGTTTTGACAGTTCCAATTCATTATAAGGTGATGCCGCGCCACAGGTCTGTATGGTTGTGACCCCAGAAGCTAAATATAATTTAGCAGCTACGTCACCAACATCAGGAAATCTAGGAATATGTAAGTGGTTGTGCATGCCTACTATACCGGGTATGATTGTTTTTCCTTTTAGGTTAATCGTTGTAGCATTATGAGGAATTTTAATATCAGCATCATTGCCCATCTCTTTGAAAATTCCATTCTTAATGATTAGTGTTTGATTTTGTTTTAAAGCTTTACCTGTTCCATCCACTATCGTGGCATTGGTAAATGCTAACAAATCTTTGTTGTATTTTATGTATGGTTTTAAGCTGTCTGATAGATTGATAATTTGATTTTCATTGTATTGTTTGTCTACAAATATTTTACTTTTTGTAGTGTTTTTACAACTTGAAAAACAAAACAAAAAAGTCATTATAAAATAGAGATAAGTTAAATTGGGTAATGACATAAATTCCAGTTAATTTTTTGATTTTAGTTTTTCTAAAATCTTTTCTCCATTAATATTTGTTGGATCTATTTCAATAGACTTTTTATAGTTTTCAATTGCGAGTTTTTTATTTCCAGCTTTCATATAGGCTTCTCCTAAACTGTCATATACATTTCCAGAACTAGGAAATGCTGCTACATTAAGTTTAAAAACCTCTATAGCTTCCTTGATTTTACCAGCTTGTAATAAACTATAGCCGATTGTATTCATTTCACTTTCTTTAAGGGTGTAGTCTTTAGAATTCTTATATTTTTCGTAATGCTTGAGACCTTCTTCTATTCCTTTATCATTTATGATTTCAAATAGGGAATTTGCCAATGACACTATCTTTATGTCATATAATTTGGCTTCAAACAATTTGTTTAAAAAGCGTTCATACGTTTCTTTATCAGTTCTTCTGCCATAAATTCCTTTTGTTTTTAGAGCCACAACAATATCCATTGATGGAATAACTGTGATATATTGCCCTTGATTTCCAGTAGCCGTATATGCTCCTTTAAATTCTGGCTTTAAATTTGGACTGTCCCAAATGCGCCACATAAGTCCTTGTCCCCATTTCCACCAAGGCCAATCTTTTAGTCTCGGGTCGACTTTATACATATCTTCATAGCTTGTAGTTATCGTAGTCATTTTTTCTACCCAAGATTCTGGTATCACTTGTTCATTTTTCCATTGACCCTTTCGAAGCATTAGATAACCAAGTCTTGCCATATCTCTGGTAGATAATTCAAAATGATAGGCTTTAAATTTAGATTTGCGTGTGTCTCCTGATTTTTGTTGTTTGGTTATATCCCATTGTTGGAAGTCTATTTTTTTTGCAATATCTATTTCGAAAGCTTTGTAAATGTCTTGACCTGTTTCCTGTTCGAAAATGTGACCTGCTACGTTGAAGTCCCAATTGTTGTATATAAAATAAGTTCCTGGTTTTTTACTCCCACGTTCTGGAAACAACCATTCATTACCTCCTGGGTTACTAGCAGGATGAAACACCCCTGATTTAGATTGTAGAATATCTATTATTTTGGCTTCCTTTTCAATATCTAACAGACCTCCAACATCATCAATGTTCAATTCTTTAAGTGTCTTGTTTAAATCTATAGTTCCATTCTCCACATATTTTCCATACAGCATTGACAGTAAACTTTTTCTAACAGATGCTATGTAACTCAATTCATGAGTGTCCCCATAATCATAAATCATTTTACCGCTTTGAATCACAATAATACCCGTAGCATTTGTACTGTCAATAGCATATCTGTATAGTTGGTTAATTTTATCTTGGCTCCAGCCAAACTTGGAAACATCTTCCATCATTTCCCACTCCTTTTCAGGATATGTGATGTATTCTTTAGCAGGAATATCCCTCACATACCTTACACTAAAACCGCAACCCTTATTACCATATTCACGTCCTATTTTTGGGTTATTCACCCCCATCAACCTTTCATGTGCTCTTGTAATATCGTGAGCATCTGCTACCCAAAAATTGGCATGTTCATTTTGAAATCTAAAGTCACCATAATCCGTTCTCCAGCCAGCAAACCTTATGTCAAATCCAGAACTTCCATTTTCTTTTAAAGCAATAATACTTTTTTCATTACCCCTCCAACCATTTTTCGCTACTATCTCTTTGGGCATTCCGACAGCTGTTTCCAACTGCATCCAATCAGCATCAGTTGGTAGTCGCCATCCCTCGGGTGCTAACTCATTTGCCTTTTCCCAAGAATAGAGTGCACCGTATGTTTTATAAGATGCTGTTTTTTTTGCTTTTTTAACCGAATTGCCCTTGTAACCATAAACCGAAATATTTACAGTATCCACCTCTGGCAGGTAAGCAAAGTTTTCAGCAAACCAAACTTGTGAGCCAATAGTTACTGTTTTATACGCTTTACCATCTCTAGGGTCTGTAAAGGTGTTTTCTTTTGACTCTTGCGCATTAGCATAATTCTGGAACCTAATTGCCAATACTGCAATGATGATAATAATTTTGATTGTTTTTGTTTTCATTTTGATTGATATTTTTTTAGTACTATATATTACAAGATACTATTTATAGCAAAATGTTACAATTTGAGTACTCTTCTTAATTCTTTAATAATTCTATATTTTAAGTTTTGTTAAATGACTTATAGGTTAATTTTCTCCAGAGAAATTCCAATGGTCCTTGTTTGAAATTTCTCAACCATATATGTGTGCAGATGATTTGAATAGCCCAGATTGCTACAACAAACCCTAACAGCTCAAATCTTGAAAAGCTATTGTGCAATCCAAAGCCATAGCCATAAAACAGAAGTCCTAGAATGATACTTTGGAAAATGTAATTGGATAAAGCTGTCCTGCCTATTTTGGTAAACACCTTAAACCTTACATTCCTTAAATACTTCTGATATGCCCCGTTTAATATTAATATATAGCCAACGCCTAAAATTTCTTTTGGAAACGTAAAGAGCAATGCATTACATGTGCTGATATTTGGAATATGGTCTTCGTAGGTCCATTGATAATAGCGTAAATAGTTTATTGCCAATCCAATTATTAAAACAGAAACAGCTATAGGCCAATAATATTTCCATGATTTATAGTCAGAAAATATGCCTGTTCTAAACAACAACATGCCTATTATCATCACTATTAAGGTTGATAGAATTAAAGATTGATAATAGAATTCCCCTTTATGAACGTTATGATTTTCATAAGAGTTTATCACTCCTTGCCAATAGGTAGGTTTTGGAACCTCAACTTCCTCTGAAAGATTAGGCGACTTTTTAGTATATCTGTTTTCCCAGGAAGTGATTAACTTATAGTCCTTATCTGTTCTATTAGCCTCTTCTTTATATAGTGCCTTGGTATAATTTGAATATGATTCCTGTCTTTTTGAAACACTCTCGTACGATTTTATAAATAAAAAGGAAGCTAAAAACAAAACAATCAGCACCAGGTTTTTACTTTTCATAGAACGGAATGGAAGCAAAAAAAGACCACAAACAGCATAGTGATACAGTATATCACCATCCCAAATAAAATAGGCGTGAATGATTCCTATAACAAACAACCACAACAACCTTCTAGCATATATATCCATAGTCGTTAAGCCATTGACTTTTTGCTGGATACGTTCCATAAAAATAACAAAGCCTACACCAAAGAGTAATGCGAACATGGTGTAAAACTTGCCTTGAGTTAAAAAGTACACCCAAAAGCGTGTGGTGTGATCTATACTACTTTCATAACCATAGTGCCAAGAACTCCATGGGTTGGGATACACAAAGGACTCTATGTTTATAAACAGGATGCCTAAAATGGCGATACCTCTTAAAAAATCCAAGGATGGAATACGCTCTGTAGCTGTTGTAGGTTTTATATTTTTAAAATTCTCTGTAGTCATTTAATTATTCATTGCACTCTATTTATCAAAAACAATTTTACTTAACACCTGAATATCTGGTATGAAACCATAGTCAGATTCTGAAATTATAGTGGAATTAGTTAGTAAAGCTATAGATAGGTTGCGTTCAGGATAGAGCAACAATAAAGAACTTGAAGATGGCAACTCTCCCAAGTGGTAGTATACTTTCTCTCCATCTTTGTTTTGACCGATATACCAACCCAAACCATAATTAACGGGTTTACCTTTTCCATTTAATTGATTTTGGAACATTTCAATTCGAATCTTTTCATCCAGTAGTCTATTATTAATAATGGCTGAACCAAACTTTACAAGATCGTCCGTAGTTGAAAGCAAACCTCCTGTTGCGTAAGAATAACTTAAATCATAAGGGGTAGCTTCTTCACCAGAGAGAAAATAAAATTTACTCTTATTGGGCATTATACTATCCTTTACTTCACCATAGGTATTATGCATATTTAATGGATCCCAAATATTGTGATGCATATAATCCAAGTAGTTCCTTTTAGATATATTTTCAATAGCTGCACCTAACAAGGTATAGTTAAATGAAGAGTATAAAAATTTAGACCCTGGTTTTACTACTAAAGGATCGTTTTTAAAAATTTCAAGAGCTTCTGATAAACTGTTGTAATGTTTCTGAACAAATATCTCATCTAAACTCTTTCCGTAATAATCGCGTATACCTGCTAAATGGCCTGCTACTTGTTGGACAGTAATAGGATGTTCTTTAATCGGAAATTCTGGTACATACTCTTGAATGGTCGTATTTAAATCTAATAATCCTTTGGAGTAAAGCTGCATAATAGCTGCTGCTGTCATTGTTTTGGATACGCTGGCTATTCGAAATTGAGTTTGGTTATTGACTTCTTTCTTTAATTGAATATCTGAATAACCATATCCGTTTGAAAATATGTTATTACTGTTTTTAGAGATTGATAACTGCAAGCCAGTTACGTTGTATTTTTCTTTAAACTCTATTGCCCAATTTTCAATTTGATTCGTTAAATCTTTTCTCTTACTGATTTGTGACTTACTGCTTTCGTTAACCTCTGTAGGATGATTAGACAAGGTAACTTTAGCCGATAGTATACCTGAAGATCTTTTCCATTCTCCGAAACTATTTGAACGATAATAACAGGCAAAATTCTCACGGTCTTTTTTAGATTTCGTTACCCCAAATACCGTACCTGCTACAACGGTACTCACTTGAGGAATTGAGATTTTTTTATTGTTAACTACAACCGTATCATAAGAAACACGATTGGGATACTCTTGCATATATTTTTCATATTTTTCTGCAATGTACTCACGGTCATCAGCGTTTAAAATCCATTCAAAAACAATAAAGAATGAGCCATCTGTAATTTTATGCAACTCTTTTACTTCAAAGTTCAGCCACCCTTTTTTTATATCTGATATTTCTATAATTTGTTCATTAATTAAATCCTTTCCAGGTTCATTCGTTAGGCTGTCTACAGACATTAATCGAAATCTAACTTTAAATTCAGGCGAAAGATTCTTTGCTATATATAATGAAGCATTGGTTATAAATTTTAAATCACGATTCTCTTTTTTAACCATTAATGCCATTGCACTTCCTGCTTTTAGTCTATCATAATGCAGTTGCCCTGATAACAATAAACTTTTACCGTTTCCATACGTTTCACTTTCCTTTTTACTCCTTTTAAAAGACAGCGTTACGGGATCTAATTTGGTAACATCCTCCTTAAGTTGAATTAACACATTTAATTTATCTGAAAACGATGAGACGTTTGCTGTTTGAGAAACAAAACCTAATGATGAGAAAATTATTGATGAATTTAATTTCTCCTTTGGAATTTGAATTGAAAAACTGCCGTCCTCATTGGAGATAGTTCCTACTTCAGTGTTTAGAATTCCAATATTTGCATAAGGTATTGCTTCATTTGAATTAGCATTTATTATTTTTCCTGCAAGCTTTACTTGAGCATCACTGGTTGTTATAAAAACAAATAATGCTAAAAAAGATAAAAAATTGTTCATAAATTTAATTTGATTTCTAATGGATTTAAAATTATATTATTCTATTGCTCTGTAACTAATTCGCCAAAGCATCGGTTCTTCTGTTTCTACACCTTCCCATTGCACTTCAATGGTTTTAGGAAGATTATACTCATTGTATTCGTATAGCCATTGTGTACCACTTTGAAGGTTTAACGTCATGTTATGACATGATAAGTTTTTTGGCAGCACTGCTTCTGTACCAAAGTAAGGCAATGGTTCTATCTGGAATATTTTGTCTAACCCAAAGTTGGGTGTGGCAGCACAATCAAATTCATAGTTGTAAATAATTTCATCTGTGTAATCTGGTGATGTCAATAGCCTAACCTCATGAACATTTCCGCCTTCGGTATAGGTGAAAGTTGGGGTGACCACATTGTTTTCATGAACTAAACCTTTAAGTCTTCCATTTTGGTAATAGGTATAATTGCGCTCTCCTATCTGTATTCCATTTTTATAGGTTTCATCCTTAACAATCTGACCTGCCTCGTTGTAATAAATTAATATATTGTGATTCAAAGAAGGGTATGTAAAATCGGTATAGATAATTTCCGAAACCCTATTGTCAGTATACATAAACTCATATTGTGAGCTTCTGTTATTTATGGCATCTGTGTCTTTTCGCTTTATTAATTGGTTGTTACTATTATAAAAGTATTCTCCGATTAAGTTGTTATTAAAGTTGTAAACTTTATCAACTAAAACTTGATTTTGGTCAGGAATAATAAAATCGTCATCACTACAACTAATGAATAAGATAGCTACACAAATAATTCTAATAATAGTTTTCATATTTTTTATTTCAAAATTAATTTGTCTATGAATTGTATACAAAATCACACTCTCAATATCGTTAACAAACCGTTAACAAGGACGATAATTTTTTCGATAGAAAGGCTTACTTTAGCGTTATATATATTTAGAATCATAAACCGAAATGCTTAAAAAAAAACAAGGACGAGAAACCGAGGCGCTTCTTACATTAATAGAAAAGAACAAAAAGCTAGATAGTTCTGGTCTATCTAAATTATTGAAAGAGCAGAACATTAATAAGCTAAAGTTAATAGCAGAACACTCTATTGATGTTGTATGTTTGCATCACCCCGCTGATGGCCGATATTTATATGCTAGCCCTTCTACAGAGAAAATAATGGGTTATACAGCCGAAGACCTTGAAGGTAAGGTGCCCATTGATTTTATCCATCCAGATCATTTTATAATACTTCAAAAGAATATTCAAGCTTCCACAACTGGTTTATCCAAGAAATTAGAAAAACTTGAGTTACTTTTTAAAACAAAGCACGAAGGCTATCTATGGTTTGAAGGGTATACTATACCTATATACAATCAAGAAAATGAGGTCGTTTTAATTTTAAGCTGCACGCGAAACATTCAGGAACGCAAAATTGCAGAAATAGAGAAACAAAAAAGAGAAATTGCACAACAAAATTTATTACTTACTTCAGCATTATTTGAAAAGAAAAAAGCCATCATAAAAAAAATTGAAAACAAAATTTTAGAGCTTGAGCCACAATTAAGAAAAGAGTTAAGAAGTATTTTAACTCATATTCAAGAAACCATGAATTTGGACGAAAGCTGGGAAGAGTTTTTGATACAATTCAAACAAATGCATCCAAATTTTTATAAGAACATCTCAAAAGCATATCCGCAACTAACCCAAAAAGACATCAAGCATTTAGCCTTTATAAAAATCGGTATGACGTCCTCTGATATTGCCAATGCCATGTTAGTTAAAAAAGAAAGTTTGAGAGTTAGTAGAAATCGGTTAAAAAACAAGTTAGGGTTAAACCCTTCTCAAAATCTATATGATTTTGTTCAAGGTTTTTGATATCTAACTCTTATCTTGAAAGCTTGCTAATTGTTGTGTTTTCAAAATATGGTTTGTACCCAATAATAAAAACAGAGTAGTTACAACCAACAATGGCATTTTACTTATTTTCAATTGAACATTGAACATGTTTAGTTTTGGCAAAAAATCAAAAAATATCAATAAAAAACAGATTATACCGATTCCAATTGTTCCTATCATAGCGAAGCGAAACATTTGAATATATTGGACATCTGGAAGGCGTTCTGTAGCTTTTTCAGCTTCTAATTTAAGCATTAATTTTTCTGTAAAATCTTCTGATGTATTGATTGTACTTTTTTGGATCAATTTTTTTGCGATGTCTTCTTTCATTTTTATTACCCTATTTTATTTTTTGTCCGTTTATTGATTTATGACGATTTAAAAATCGATTTATAGCAAATCTTTTAATTGATTACCCAGTAAGTCTTTTAGCACGATTTCCATATTCTTTCTTCCACGGTGTAAATCCACTTTAATCTTTGAAGAAGTAAAATTGGTTATCTGTTGAACCTCCTTTAAGCTCATATCACAAAGATAGAATAACCTTAATACTAATGCTTCATCTGCCTTTAATCTATCTAAAGCTAAAATCACGTATTTTTTTTGTTCTTCTTCCTTAAGAAATTGGATTGCTGTTTTGTCTTTTGCTAATGATTCAGTAGAGTTTAAGTCATCCAAATCCGAATAGCTTTTATTTCGTTTTAATTCATTGTACGCTGTGTTCACAACAATACGGTACAACCAACTTGAAAAGGCAGATTGATGTTTAAAACTATTTGCTTTTTGAAAAACTTTCATAAAAGCATCTTGAAGCACGTCTTCTGCTTTTTCTTTATCCTTTAAAATTGAACAAGCTAAAGAAAGGGACACATCCTTATATTTATCGACCAATTGTCTAAATGCTTGTGTATCGCCTTTCTTTACGCTTTCAATAAGTGCTGCGTCTATGTCGTTTTTATTTGTCGCCAAACTTATTTCTTAAAAAATGTGCAATCACCAAACCTATGGCTCCACAAATAAGAATTGTACCCCAAACCAATAAATCGGTTGTATCTTCTGAAAGCTCCATGGTTGTAAATATGGTAGAAACCATTAGTCCAACCCCCAAGCCACCTACTATGCAACCTATGTCTATATATTGGGCTTTTTTAGAATTTGAAGGTGTAGCGAGGCCTTTTTCAATCATTGCTCTCTTGATCAAGTATGTATATTTTGCAATAATAAATACTACAATAACTACTCCTGACATTAAGAATAATGCGCCCAGTGCTTCTTGATAATTTTCCATGTCTTTGTATTTTTTTATTAAAATTAATTTAAAACTGTGGTCCCAAAACTTTCGATAAGTTTGTTAAGAAAGGAATCATCTTATCACTATTAGTAAATACCACCAATCCATAACTCTTTTCAGGTATAAACATCGCATAAGCTTGAAAGTCGTGGTTATTACCTGTATGCATATGCATTGTATAATCCTTTGTTATTTTTTGAGTAAATCCTAATCCCCAGCCAGTTTGACCTATCTCTTGTTTTAATGGATTATCATCCTTAAAATGCGTATGCTCTTTTAACATTTCATTAAACGTTTTTTCTTGAAGTCCTTCTTTCTTTAGCATAGCAATAATAAATTTTGCATACTCATTTGCTTCACTATGAAGACTTGCGTAAGAGAAAAAAGTAGTTCCATCTCCCGACCCAGCTCGTGGACTATCGTCTATAGGCCTTCCTTCTTTATCATGTCCAAATACCTTATGTTTTGCTACATAATCATCCCAAACAAAAGTTGAATGTTGCATTTTTAAAGGTACTGTCACTTCATTTTGAAATAATTCATTTAAGTCTGCTTTATAACCAACTCCATTTTGCATCCCAATAATGGCTGCCAAATATTGATAGGCTTCTCCAGAATACATAAAATCTGTTCCTGGCTTAAATGCTAATTTTATAGGTTGGCCATTAGAATGGTTTGGAAAACCTGTTTGATGCGCCAAAACCATTCGAGCGGTTATCATTTTTGCATCTTCTTGAGATTCAGGAACAATACCTGGGTGTGGAAGGTATTCATAAAGCGGTTTGTCTAAATCCAATTTCCCCTTCTCAACCATTTTCATTACAAAATAAGCAAAAATTGGTTTTGATAAGGATGCTGCTTCAAAAATGCTATGGTCATCTACTTCTATTTTGGTTTCCATATTACTCACTCCCATTGCATCATGATAAACAACTTTGTTATCATTGATTACAGCTATGGAAATTGCAGGGATATTTTCGGATTCCATTATTTTCTTGATTTCAGAGGTAAGTTTGGCATCTTTGATAGTTTTACCATCTACAGTTGTTATTGTTTCCTTTTGCGCACAGGCAAATAATGTTGTTAAACAACAGACTATTGTAAGTGCTAAATAAATTGGTGTGTTTTTAAAAGTCATCTTATTCTTAATTTATATGATTATAATTTTGTTCGATGTGAATTCACAATTATAGGACAAGATGACTTAAAAAAAGGTTGCAGAAATAATCCAAATTGATTGTATCAATCCATTATTGAAAAAAATTATAGGCTTATTAAATGATTTTGAGTAATCAAAATAATATAAGTTAACCAGTTTTTATAGTTTTGTTTCCAACAATTTAGCGTTTAAATTACCAAAAGCATTAACTCATAAAAACACATTCAGAAAATATTTTGAATTTCTTTAATAATCAGGTCCATTTTGTGTCATCCTTGAGGATTAAACTTGTTATTAGTATAATCATTGGAGTTTTTTTATCGTTTGTGATTATTTTTCTTGAACCTTTTAACACGAATGAATATAAATCTAGTTTTAGAACACTATTACTCATTGGATTTGGTTTTTTATTGTCTTTAGTTTATGTAATTCAAAGTGTTTTTGAAAACATCTGGTATCGTAGATTCAATAAAGTTTGGAAAGTCTATCATGAAATAGTTTCTATATTAGTTTTTTTTGTTGTTTCGGGAAGTGTTATATTTCTGTATAACACTAAAGTTATCAATGGTTTAGATTATTCCATCGAAGCTCATTGGTGGTATTACAAAAATATTGTCTTTGTTTTTATTCCCATTCTTACACCACCATTATTTTACTTACGAAACAAATTAGGGGAACGTATTTTGCCTATAGATAAAAGTATAGTTATCGTAACAGGAGAAAACAAAAAAGATTTTCTAAAACTTGAAAAAAAGAAATTACTCTACATTAAAGCAGTTCAAAACTATATTGAGATATGTTTTTTAGAAAATGACACAAAAGTATCTACAAAAATGTTCAGACAGACGCTTTCTAACGCACACAAACAACTACCCTATTTAGAAAAATGTCATAGGTCTTATCTTTTGAATATAGGTAATATTAAAAAAATAAAAGGTAATTCTCAAAATGCAAAAGTATCTTTTAATAATGTTGAGCAAATGATACCACTTTCAAAAACATATTATAATAAAATAAAAAGTAAATTATTCATTGAGTAAAAGCACAACCTATTCATTAATCAAAATAAGGCTCATTTCGTCACTTTTACTTGAATAGCATACGGTTTGTTATTTTATTTGAAAATCAAATTTAAAACATCTGTTATGTACGACTATCAAAAAACAAAAACCAAATTACTAACTATATCTTTAATTTTTATATCATTCTTTGGGTTTAGTCAATCAAAGGAAATTAACATCGAATTCATTGGTAACTGTGGATTGTATATGACTGATGGATTAACTAATATCTATACTGATTTCCCATATAAATCTGGAGCACATAATTATATGGAGTTCGACGAATCTGAATTGGATAGTGTAAAAGAAAATTCTATATTTATTTTTACTCATAAACACTCTGACCACTACTCAAAAAAGAACTTAAAAAAGATAATTAAAGAAAAAGGAGGAGAACAATTTGGAGTTTCTAACATTTCAGATTTAGAAAAATTGAATAATACAATAAATGATTTTGAGATTAAAGCATTTAAAACTGAACACAAAGTATTTGGAGTTTCATTTAAACACTATTCATTTTTAATATCTTGGCACGGTAAAAGGATATACTTATCTGGAGACACAACTAATCCTGAAACAATGGGGAAAGTTAAAAATATTGATTGGGCTTTTGTCCCTTATTGGATTTTAAACAACGCAAAAGAACAGGGAATCTCAATTGATGCAAAAATGTATTTTATTTATCATTTGTTCCCCGAGCAAATTCCAAGTGCGAAAGCACAATTGAAAGAGGTTGAGAACATGCATCCGTTAACAGATCAAGGAGAAATACTCACTCTAAAATATTAAACTAAAAAAAATTGAGTTGGGATTAAATCTTTGAAAAACCAAATAAACAACTTTCTAGAACCATCGTGGTTTTATTGTTGAAACCAAGATACGTCCAAGTTTGGATTCAGAAAAAATCATAAATTGGATATTTTTATTTATATCATGAGAAATTTTTTAAAAATAATATTTTTTGTTTTTGGATTTGCTTTTATTTTTATCGCATATTCAAGTATTATGTTTTCCATCTCAAAGCTCTTATCTGATTCTAATACTGTATTTTACACATTACTGATTCCCAACTTCTTTATAACTATGTTCACTATTATGAAAATGGATGAAACCCGTCATGAAAAGAAATCTATTATAATTATTCTATCTATTATATTCCTGATATTAAATGTCAGATTTTTCTTGTTTAATTTTCATTATATTTTTTAACTGCTTTTAATAATATTTGTTATAAAAGCAAAAAACAAGAACCTGTGTTACTGTCAACTCCAAAGCGAAAGAACTCGAAAAGCTATATAGAGCAGCCGAGTTTATTCCAGAATGCGCCAACTATTCAATTTAACTGCTTTTGATAAAGATAGTGTAGATAAACGAAGTTAATTTAATTAATTTTAACGGTATCAATCATTTTATAAAGCGTTATGAAAGAGTTTGCTTATTCAGTTTATTTAAGCGAAATAGTTTTTCAAGTAAAAATTGCTCAACAAGCGGCAAGCCGTTTACCTGTCGATCCTGGGAATTTTGACCACATTGAAGTTTGGTGTTCAATTCAATCTATTCTTGGGGCAACTGCAAATGTTTCTAAAATACTTTGGCCCAGTTTAAAAAAAAGCCAAGGAAGAGGTGAAGAGTTAAGAAAACTGCTGGGTGTTGATGAAAACAGTGTTATTGCTGATAGAGGTATACGAAATCATTTTGAACATTATGACGAACGCATAGAACGTTTGTTTCAAGGCAAATCAAGTGTTAGTTTTATTGATCTAGCTTTCAACCCTTTTAAACCACAAAAGTGGGAAACGCCAAAATATTATCAAAGGGCGTATAATCAAGTTGATAGAATAGTGACATTTCAAAACGAAACTCTTGATTTAAAAGAAGTTCTTATAGCTCTTGAAAGCATTAAAACAAAATGCAGTGCTTATGTCCTATAAAGTTTATTGCTTTTGAAAAAGAAAGTGTTGAAATGAGAGTGTAACTTCAAATAATTAAATAACCATTATATTGGTTTTTTTAAACTAAAAACACTATATTTGACTGTTTTAATGGTTTTTTATGTTAGATATAGTTACAATAAAAGATGTAAAAGTAAAGTTAGGAGAAATTTGCAAACAACAACGTAAAATTCACGAATTATCACGTGAAGATTTAGCTGATGCATTGGATGTTTCTAGAACAACTATTCAAAATTTTGAAAACGGTAATAATGCAACATTAGATACCGTATTGAAAATTACGAATCATTTTGACCTGTTAGAACCCCTTTATAAATCATTAAAGGATTTAGAAGATACTAATAATTTAAATTCATTGTATTAGTATGTCTAAAAATAATATAATAGAAGTCATAATATTTGGTCAAGAGATAGGAAAACTGGGCTATGATATAGACAAAAGAGCGTCCTATTTTCAATACAACCCAGACTTTTTAGAATCGAACCAATACACGAATATATTTCCCTATATATTTAAGCGAATAAAACCAATACAGGTATTTAAAAAGTTTGAAGGAGAAACATTTAGGGGCTTACCACCAATGATTGCCGATTCTTTACCTGATATGTTTGGTAACATTATCTTTAAGGAATGGTTTGAGACCAAAAATAAAGAATTCAAAAAAATAACCCCACTTGAGCAATTAACCTATGTGTCCAATCGTGGTATGGGTGCTATAGAATACCATCCAACGGCTGAAATACCAAAATCATCAACAATTAATATTGATGAAATTGTTGAAGTATTGAATAAAGTGTTGGATTTAAAAAATGAAACGGCAGCAGAAGAATTGAACGATGCAGCACTGTTAAATATATTCAAAATAGGTACCTCTGCAGGAGGCGCACGTCCTAAAATTTTAATCTCTGAACATAAAAAGACAGGCAAAATTATTCCTGGAGATATTGAATATAGTGAAGACTATAGCCATTATTTGGTCAAATTAAGTATGAATGAAGAATGGGGCTATAACAAAGAAAAGGTGGAATACGCCTACTATCTCATGGCTCAAGAGGCAGGAATCCAAATGATGCCTTCAAAATTAATTGAAAACAAACACTTTGCAACCCTGCGTTATGATAGGCAAAATGGTGAAAAACAACATGTGCTAACGGCAACTGGTTTAACAGGTTGGGATTTCAAAAAACCAGACAATGCTAGTTATGAAAACGTATTCAAATTAGCTTTAGATATTAAAGTACCCTACAAGGATATTCAAGAATTGTTTAAGCGGATGGTCTTTAATCTCGTTTTTGCAAACATAGATGACCACTTAAAGAATCACAGCTTTATATACAATAAGGAAACCGATGCTTGGGGTTTGGCACCAGCCTATGATTTGACATACCCATTAAATATTAATTTCAATTACAATAATATTTCTAGAGCGCTGTCTATAAATGATAAAAGAGCAGATATATCTTTAGAAGATATAATGACAATTGCAGAGACCTATGCAATTAAAAATCCTAAAGGAATTATCAAAGAAGTGCAAAATGTAATAGATAGTTGGGATGCTATTACCAAAGATTTGGAGATTCCAGAAAAGGTAAGAAATGAAATTAAAAAAGAATTTACAAAACTAACAGATTAATTAAAATGTTAACAACAGACATAAAAAGTAAAATACAATTGCTATGGGATAGACTTTGGGGCGGTGGTCTTTCAAACCCTATAACAGCTATTGAAAACATTTCCTATTTAATTTTCATGAAAAGGTTAGAAAAATTTCATGAGGAAGTAGATGATAAGTACAAATGGAGTAAATACAATAATCTAAAAGGAAGCGAACTCAAACAAAGATTTGATGATGTCTTTTTGTTTATTCAAAATGATTTATCAAAAGAAGACGAGGATCCATTTGCTGAAGAAATGAAAAAAGCAAAATTTGGTATTTCTACCCCTTCATTGTTGGAGGATTCTGTTTCAATTATCGATGATATATTCAAATTAGTTGAGGAAGAGGAGCGTAAACATCAAAATTTTCAGGATTTATTAGGTGATGTCTATGAATATCTATTAAGGGCCACTAATGAAGCAGGTAAAAATGGACAATTTAGAACGCCAAGGCATATTATTCAAATGATGGCAGAATTGGTGGCGCCAACAATCGATGATCCAGATACAAAAATTTGTGATGTTACTAGTGGTAGTTCAGGTTTTTTAGTAGGTAGCTTTCAGTATATATTAAAAGAAAATTCTAAAAAGGTAGAATTAGATGAAGACAATCAGTTGCCAAAAGGGTTAGATGGAGAAAAATTATCAGAAGAAGATAAACAACGTTTAAAAGAACATACTTTTTTCGGGTTTGACATAGATGCTACTATGGTACGAATAGGAATGATGAATATGATGATGCATGGTATTGAAAAACCACATATCATCCATTTGAATACGTTGTCAAATCAATATGAAGATTATTTTGAACATCAGTATTTGAATCAAATTACTATTGATAATTTGGTTGATGGTAAAATTAAAGCCAGTATTAAAATGACCAAATCCCCAAGTAAGAAACCAACTAATTGGGGTAAGGAAGAATATAATTATATATTAGCTAACCCACCTTTTGCCGCTAAAGTAAACAGTAAGGTTATTAGCAAAAACCTTAATAGGATTTATGATATAAAATCCGACACAAAGACCCCCCAGTCACTTAAAACCGAGTTGTTATTTTTAGAGCGGATCATCTATATGCTCAAAAAAGGCGGTCGTGCTGCTGTGGTTGTTCCAGAAGGAGTGCTATTTAGTTCGAGTAAAGCCTATAAAAAGGCAAGAGAAATACTTTTAAAAGATTGTGATTTGGAAGCTGTAATTTCCATGCCCAGTGGTGTGTTTATACCATATACTGGAGTGAAAACTTCAATTTTACTTTTTACTAAAAAGCAATTCAATAGTAAAACATTCCATACCAAAAAAGTATGGTTTTACGGGATGGAATCTGATGGATATACTTTGGATAGCAGTAGAAAGAAAATCAAGGAAGACTATCCTTTACCTTCGCTTATTGAGAATTACAAAACAAGGAATAAAAGAAATAATCCCCAAAAAGATAGAAAGCAAAATCATTTTTATGTTCCTCTAAAGGAAATTGAGGATAATGCTTTAGAGCTCAATTTTAATTTTTATAAGGAGTTTGTTTTTGAAGATAAAAGTTATGAGCCACCAGAAAAATTAATAAAAAAAATAACTGAACTTGAAAATAAAATACAAGAATCATTAAGAATTTTTGAAAAGGAATTTTAGTATGGAATTTATTTCAAAAAAAATTGAAGATATAGTTGTTTCGATAAAAACAGGGAAAACACCAAATACTAAAGAACCATTGTATTTTGAGGGTGATATTCCTTTTGTTACCCCTGTAGATTTGAAAGGTCAAATGTTTATTACTGATTCTTTACGAAAAGTTTCCGATTTAGCAATCATAGAAAATCAATCTTTCTTACATGAAGAAAAGAGTATTTTAATATCAACTATTGGGGAGATAGCTAAAACTGGAATGGTCAGGTCACCATTAGCTTCCAATCAGCAAATCACAGGTGTATTAGTTAATGAAGAAATTATAGATCCTCATTTTTTCTATTATTGGGTGAAAAACAATAAAGATCTATTGAGTTATAAAGCTAACAAAGCTGTAATTCCTATTTTGAACAATAAAGTCTTAAAGAATATAACAATTAATTTTCCTTCAAGTCTTGAATTCCAACGTAAAGTCGTTGAGCAACTTAATATGATTCAAAGTTTGATAGATAGAAGGATAAATACAATCAAAATTTTAGATGAGTTAATTGAATCAATTTATTACAAAGAATTCGGTGATGTGGTTAACAATCAAAAAGAATTCTCAAAAAAGAAACTTGGAAAATTAACAAAGAAGCATAGGCCAATTACTAGAGGTATAGAGAATCCTGGTTTAAATGTGAATGAAGGAGTGGAAATAATAAAAACTAGTGATTTATACAATGGGAAAATAAAAACAGAAAATTTGACTAAAACCAGTAATCAAATATCTACACAATTTTCTAGAAGCATTTGTACAGAGGGTGATTTACTACTGACTATTAGAGCCACTGTTGGAGAATGCGCAAAAGTCACTAAAAAACATGAAGGAGCAAATATTACTAGGGGGATAGCTTTAATCTCACCAGATGATAAAATTGTATTATCGGATTATTTATTGCATGCATTTTTGTCTAATGGATTTAAGTTTGTTTTGGACCAAAAAGTAAAAGGAGTTACTTTCAAGCAAATTAATTTAATTGATTTAAAAGAGATTTATATACCAATTCCAGATATTAATCTTCAATTAAAATTTGTCAGAAAGAAAAAAGATATAGATAGAGTTAAATATGATCTTCAAGAATCTTTAAAGCTTTTTACCGCTCTTTTTCAGTCTATACTACAAAATGCTTTCAAAAAAGACGCAGTTATTGACGAAGAACCTATATTCAAAGAATTAATTAAAAATTTCACACTAGAAGATTTAAAAGAGAATAAAAAAAGACTTCAGCTTCTAATTAATTTATTTGATTCAAAAGAATTTGATGATTTAGATGATTATTCGGATGCAAAAGAAAAATTATTCCAATTAATAGAAGAAGACCAAATTATTCAAGAGCTTACTAATAACAATTTAAAATTAAAGGTTAAATGAAGTTAGTAAGACTTACCATATTAGAGCAATTCCGAAGCTTAAAAAAAATTAAAGCTGAAAAGGATTTTGAAGATTTCACAGTTCTTTTTAGAGAAGATGAGCCTAATGAAAACTGGACACAATTTCATCCCTATTGCTTTGCTGGTTTAAATGGTAGTGGTAAATCTAATGTGTTAGAAGCTTTGGCTAATATTTTCTATCATTTAGAATGTAGTACCCTAGACCCAAATACTTCGGAATATTTAAATGAGGATTTTGATCTAAAAAAATCAGACCCAATAGCTTATGAGTTGGAATATTATATCATTCCTAAAGAGAGTGAAAAAAAGTCTATTGAAGATTATGTAAATGTAATTATAAGAAAAGAAAAGTTAGAGGCACCACAAATTAAAATTACTGCTCAAGACCAAACTTCAGAATCTGTTTTTATAGACATTTCAAATTCTATTAGAAGTTATTTACCTGAATTAGTTATTGGGTATTCTTCAGGAGAAAATGAGATTTTAAGTTTGCCATTTGTTAAATCAAGGTTATTACAGTTAGATGAGTACTATTATCATCTTAAAAACCGTGACAAACTAAAGCTTACATACAATCTTAATGAAAAACCAGAGAGTAGCCTGGTGTATATGGATTATCATATGAGTCAGGCAATACTTTTGGCAAACTTTTTAATTCAGGATGATGAAACTTTAGAACCAATTAAAGAACAACTAGAAATTGATAAACTTCATAGTTTTAGATTGGTAATAAATAACCATAAACTTTATCATAAAGACGATGATCCAGAGCTTGGACACCTCTTGCCTTTGGCAGAAGAAATTTTAGTAAAACTACGCAGTTGTGCTACATCAGTATTTAAAAATTCTAATGATGAATTTGAAATATTTGATTTCTATTTTGATCAAAATTCCAAAACAAAAAATAGTACATTAAAAAAGGCTTTCAAAACCCATTTTACTTCGCCAATAGAGCTTTTTAAAGCATTTCAGATACTAAACTTGTTAAACTTAAGAGTGGTTAGTAAGTCACTTAAAAAAGAGATTTACAATTCCGATAGTTTATATGCAATGTATAAAGTGCCATCTTTTGAAGAGTCAGAACATGTATTTCATTTTAATTTATTTAAAATAAAAAAGAAGAACTCATCTGATAAGATGCTACTAAAAGCATTTTCAGATGGAGAGCATCAGTTTCTACATACAATGGGTATCTGTTTAATACTAAAAGATAAAAATACCCTGATGCTTCTAGATGAACCAGAAACACATTTCAACCCAGAGTGGCGTTCAGAGTTTATAAGTTTACTAAAGGATAGTTTAAGTAAAAGTGGAACTAATCATTTAATGAGAGATATCCTAATCACTTCACATTCACCCTTCATTATTTCAGACTGTTTCCCAGATAAAGTATTAGTTTTTGAAAAAGGAAAACAACCAAAAAGTGCTTTTAAAATGAATTTTAGAACTTTTGGAACTTCAGTAGACTTAATCATGGATAATATTTTTAATAGAGGCAATACTATTGGAGATTTTTCGTCAAGGATTATTTTAGAAATTGAAGAAGAAATAAAAAACAAAAAGTCGTTAAAAGAAGAAGAAGTAAGAGCATATAAAAATAGAACAAATGATTTAGGTGATTCAATAGAGAAAATTCTACTGTTTACTAAACTGAATGAACTTAAAAAGAAATAATGCTATATAGTTATCAGAAAATAGAACATAAAATTTTTAAAGCTCATGATTTAATTAGAAATCTGGTTGTAGAAGTTATATGTAAGGCAGATAATGAAGACTGTTATACAAAGTTAAAAGCATATCCTATTTTAGTAAAGTTATATGATAATAATCGTTCAGATTGGTTTAAAAATTCCATTGAAACTATTTATAGAGAGAGTAAAAAATTAAATAAAAATGAAAGGGCAAAATTAATTGAGGTTTTTGATAACAATAACAATATTGAATATCTGTGTTTAAATCCAACAAAGAGGTTGCCTATATCTTCTATTAAAGACGAAGTATCAGGAATATTAGTAGACTTTTTTAAAGAATTGTATTCTAAATTTCTTTCTTGGAAAGATGTATTCTCTGAATTTGGTACAAAAAAGGAATATTATGACGATTTAATATGGGGTAATGAGTTTAGTTTTTGCCCAGGCTGTGGTTATGGTATTATTAAAAATGTTTATGATAAAGGACATTCAGCATATGATCATTACTTACCCTTAAAATATTATCCATTTTCTGCGGTTAACTTCAACAATTTATTTCCATTATGTAATGATTGTAATTCTGATTCTAAAGGGGAAACAGATATCTTAAAAAAAGGAAAGAAAATATTTTATCCGTTTAATAAAAGCCATCCAAGAATAGATTTTAATGTTAAAGTAGAGCCTAAAACTTTATTCAAATACATAAATAAAAAAGAGCGTATAGAAAAAAAAGAGTTGAAAATTGATATTATCTGTGATTCCAAATTTAATGAAGAAATAGAATCATGGGACTACATATTTGAAATACGCAAAAGATATTTTGGACAGGTAGCCCAAAATGGCAAAAGCTGGTTGGGTGATGTTTTGGAGAAACAACGCAAAACAAAAAAAACAATTCAAAAATCTTTTGATACAATCATTGATGATGATTCAAATAAGCATTTAGGGTTTCTTAAGTCCCCTTTCTTATCAGAGCTTAAAAATTATGACTCTTTGATAGAGGCTATAAATGAATCCAGAAACTCTTCAAAAATTCGTAATGAGTAAAGAAGTAAACCAACATCAACGAGCAGCAAAAGCATGGGAGATATTAATAAAAGTTGCAGAAAAGAAAGACTTTGTTAGATATAAGGAGCTCGGTGATAAAATTGGCATACACCACAGAACTGTTAGATTTGTCCTTGCGGTTATTCAAGATTATTGTTTGGAGAATAACTTACCACCGCTTACAATTCTTATAGGTGATGAGAATGGAATGCCAGGTAAAGGTTTTACAGCTTGGGATAGAGACAATATTGATCAGGGAAAGGAGGAAGTCTATAATTACAATTGGTTATCACTACAAAACCCCTTTAGGTTTGCATTGAAAGGAGAAAGAGAAGCGGATTTAATTACTACACTTCTTGAAAAACCAGAAAAATCTAAAGAGGTCTATCAAAAAGTAAAAGCACGAGGAATGGCTCAAATCATATTCCGAAAGGCGCTACTAAAGGCATATAAAAGTAGATGTGCAATTTGTGGTTTGAGTTATGACATCGTTCTACAAGCTGCACACATAATACCTTGGTCTAAATGTAATCTTGGACAAAAAATGGATGTGTGTAATGGCTTGCTTTTATGTGCAAATCATCATTGTTTATTTGACAAAGGACACATTAAAATAGACAGTGATTATAATTTAATTATTAATCCAAAACTCAAGCAAATAACAAATCTAGATAAAAATTCAACTAGGAATTTTAATAATCAAAAAATAAGATTGCCTAAAAATAATCTTTGGTGGCCAAATTCAAAATATTTGGCAAGTCATCGAGAAACTAAACCTACATCATAATAGAATGTCTAAAATCAAGAAAAAATTTTATCATCATTTTTGGCATAACCCATCTTGCCAAAATTTATTTCTACTATCAAAAGAAGAACTGCTGGAGACAAAAACTTTTGGTACAGGTAAGAATACATTTACCTTTTCTACGAATAGAATTATTATTTCTAATGTCCAAGAAGGTAACGATGATGTAATGGAAACAGTAAAGTCAAGAAGTGAAATATATAATATTGATTTAGACAGTTCAATAGGCGAAAAAATTGAATATTTCAAACCAATTTTAGAGCAGTTTTTTGATAGTCGTTTCAAAAAATCTTTAGATAAATTGTCAAATGATGTAGAAAAAAAAGGATGGAAGCTTTTTATGAAAGTGGTCAAAATTCTAATTAATGAAGACTCGCGTGAGTCTAATATTATTAAACTATTACAACAATACGGCTTTATCGGTAAGCATATAAATAGTTTCAAGGAAGCAGAATCCAGTTTTGAAAAAATGTTAATTCCCTCAAAAGGTAATGAGTTAATCAATGAAAAAACAATAAGTACGTTTTTTGAAGGCATAAAATTTATCAAAGAATACTATGTAAACAGCTCATATAAAAATTTATATAATACAAATCAAATACTTGTAAATACATTAAATAGCGAAGATAATTTTACTTCAAGGGTTGAGCTATTTGGCAAATTGTATGACGCCAAAATATTAGAACCTAGTGCTGATGATGCTTTTATGGAATGTACGCATTGCGATCCATTAACTTATAGAGGCGTTTTTCAGTTACGTTTAAATCCCAAAAAATTAAAGAGCCTCAAGTGTCCAGTTTGTGCAAAAGAACTAACCTATTTTGTTCCTTATGAATTACATGAAGATATTTATAGCATAGTTAGAGAAAAAGACGGTCTGTTATTAAATGCCTTATGCAATAAATTAGATACTCATAAAATTAAATATCAATTGAATCCAACATTCTTAAAAAACATAGAAATCGATTGCTTATTTAAAACAGAAGAGTCAATATTTATTGTTGAAGCTAAAATGTATAAAATCAATACGTCAAAGGCTAAATTAAAAAGTAAAATACGGAAGCATTTTGGAAAGTTAGTCAAAGACATTACCCGATTAATTGAACTCGAACAGTTTAAAAATCAACCGATAAAACCAATACTTTTACTAAACATTCCAGACAAAGAGTTATTGACAGAAGTTAATCATGAGCTGAAAACAAAGAATCGTGATGCTATTTCACGACAAGTAAATATCATAAATTTAAGTTTATTAAAGTTTAAAGAAGAATAAGAGTTCGATATGAGTATAAGTGATAAATCGTTTTTAGAACGCTTAAATGAGAACCCGGATTACTTTGAATTTTGGCAAGACTTCCATGAATTTTGTAAGGATATAAAAATTAATGATAAAGAATACTTTGTCAATTCACTACCAATTATCTTCAAAAAGATTAAAAATGATGGGGCTGGATATGCAATATATCAGGGTTTAAGAAAACTTGCAGTAGAAAAACCATCAGAAGCTATTCAAATTATTGAGCTTATAGAAGAAAAAAATAATAATGAATGCCTAAACTTCATTTCTTCTTTGTTAGGTGGGCTATCCCAGAGTAAATCTAAATATACCTATAAAGATAAAATCCTCACACTTATTAAAAGCGAGGAAGAAGCTAAAATAAATAGCGGAGTTAATGCAGCATATCAAGTGGTTATTAGCAATAAGCAAGAAGAATTAAAATTCATAAATGAAGTTAGTCAGAATATTATTCAGACCATTGAAAAAGGAAATATAGAGGATTTGGGTATTATAACTAGATTTTATAATAAACATTTAAACAGTATAAATGATGCAAAAAAAATGGTTGTTCAGTTACTGAATACCAAAAAAGTAGAGGTGCAAAGCGAGGTAGCTAGATCAATCAATGCTGAATTTAATTTTGATGAAGACCCAATACATTTTAAAACTTGTTTAAAATTATTAACACATACTGATTCAAAATACATAGGTATTTACAACACAATCAACTTTAGATTGAAAGATACTATAAAAGAACAGCCAGAGTTAGTTACTGAATTTGTTAATCTATGGATTTTAAATAATAAACGGAACCTTAAAGGAATAACTGTTTTAAAAGAGATAATTGAGGAATTGTATGCATCAGACCCTCATACCATTGAAAGTCTTTTTTTAGAATGGTTAAATTCGGATAAAAGTATTTACAAAGATGCTTTACAGTTTGTTATTAGCGATTTAAGTAATCATATAAATGCTGTTGGGCTTCCAAAAGATAAATTAGAAAAGTTTACCGAGACGGATGCCCTTTATGTTGTCTTTATGATTGTAGGGAACATATTAGACCGTAAATACGCTTCAGAAATGCTCTATAATATTTTAGAGGTACATTTTAATAATGAGCGTATTAGAAATCATATAGCAACACTTTACGCTAAATATTTAATAATTAACTATTATTCTGTTACTGATATTTTAAAAGAAAAAAGAAAAATAGCTAACCCAATAATAACTTCAATAATAGATCAAATAATTGAAGTGTCGGAACAATATTATAAACAAGTAACCGAATTGGAAGTGGTAAATGAATTTGAGCCTTCCGACAAGAGAATGACTTATTTTTTAAAGCAGCAAAATAAGCAAATGCAAGAACTTATGGATGCAACAGAAAATAAGAGAAACTCATTTTTAGATTTTGCAACCAAGATTAGTTTGAAGGCAGGCAAATCATTCTTTTCAAAATACAACGGTCAGTATACTGAAGAGAGAGAAATGCAAAACTTTAGAAGTAGTGTTGAGGTAGCAAGATTACAATATATTGATGAAATAGGTCAAATAAAATCAAGAATAATGTGGCAAAATATGAAGAGAAATGAACTTCCTAACTAGTGAGTATATAGCACTTCTTAAAGAAGATGGTGAACTTGATGCTTTACTTATTGATGTTTTAATTAGTAAAGGGGTAACACCCATTTCTAAACCTCAAAAAGGGAGACAATATGGTGTCGATATAGCTGCGATAGGTAAAGATGTAGATGGAAAGGAAAAATTATTTTTAATCACAGTAAAGCAAGGAAATATTACCAGACAAATTTGGGATACTGGACCTACAAGTGTACGTCAATCTTTAAATGATATAAGAGAAACTTATATTAATATATCACTCACGAGAAGTCAAAAAAAACTTCCCAAGAAAATAGTAGTAGCAACAAATGGTGAGTTAGAACAAACTGTGCAGACAAGCTGGGGGCAATATACTGAAACTTACAAGGCCAAAAAATTAGAGTACCTATTTTGGGGTATTGATGACATTTCTAAAATGGTTTCTGAAAATTTGTTGTCAGAAAGACTTTTTAATGCCGAAATGCGATTGTTATTAAAAAAGACATTAGCATTTTTAGAACTTAAGGACTATGATTTAAACCACTTTGTCAAACTAGTAGACCTAATACTAGACAAACCAATTAAAACAAAAAAACCTCTTTTAAAACGATTAAAGTTATTACAAATTTGTTTAAATATTGTATTTAAATGGGCTGAAGATAGTGGTTACATTAAATCAGCTATATATGCAGCTGATAAAACCATATTAAAATCATTTGATTGGTTAAATACCCAAAATCATTTTGAAAAGAAATATATTCAGATAGAGTTTTATAATATTCATGTATTAAGACGGAAAATTGGAATAGCTTACTTTAATAAAGTAAATGACCATTATTATGTAGAACATAGCATACAACGTTACTCAAAAAATCAAATTGAGTATGGACTAACGCTGTGGCAAGAAATAGGTGTTTTAGGAAGTATTGGTTTAACAGAAATAAAACACTATCTATACCATTTTAATCTTGAGGACAAAAGTTTAGCAAAAATATATGAAGATTCAGTTATAACTATAGCTCAAGCACTTATTTCCTTTATAAAAGCTAATCCACCTTCTCATTATCCTTTATATGATGAACATTTAATAGATATTGAACCAGCAATGAGATTTCTTTATTTATCTGGCTTCAAAGAAGATTGTAAAAAATGGTTACGAATGATAATTGTAGGCATTCACGACGCTAAAATTCTTAAAGACTTTTTTCCTCTATTTAATACTAATTATGAAAACATGGTTGAGTATTATTTAGGCACAAAAAAGCAAAGAGAACAATCATCAATGCTGCTAGCATTTTTAGCAGATTGGTCAGTGATACTAAACTCTAAAGAAGCTTATAATGATTTACATAATATTTTAGAGTTATTTGATAATAAACTTAATCTTCAAATTTGGTTTCCAAAAAAAGAAACTGAAGATATTTATTCAGATAAGGGTTACAGTTTAAAATCGGGAAAGGTGAAGCATTCCATAATGCTTTACGAATCAATTGATGACTATAAAAAAGAGATTCAAGAAGAGTTAGAGCTCTTTTCAGCAGAAAAAGATTTTATTGTTGTTAAGTCTGGTTTCGATTTTATTTTATCAATATCTAGTTTACACCATAGAGATTTACCATTCCCTTTTCTTTGGAGAAGACTTATTAAAACAGAATAGAATTCCCCACAAACCAAAACCCAGTTTATTACTATCGCAACAATCCTCTGTCTTTTGGTTTGTTCCGCTCCCCAACGCTCATGTAGTTTTTGGCTGCTAACCCGCACACAGCACATTGCTTGTTTTGTTTAGAGGAACTATTTGTAAAAATAGGTACAACAAAAAAGCAAAGAGCAGTTTCCAACCCTCACACCAAAAACTACCCCAAGTCATGTTATGTACGGGTAAGTATAAAAGCAGCCGCAAATTAACACCATACAACACCAAAGCTGTGGTTATAACGCCTTATGTAAAATACTTGTTAGCCTTTATGCTCAAATTAGGACTGAAACTATAATAGTCGGTATTAATGAACACTTCTAAAATAAAAAGAATGATGCGAACTAAATACCAGAAATACAAAGGGATACTTTGATGATGCAATATGGGTTAAAGTCAAATACCTATTCGAGAATTTTTCTCAAGATTCTTGAAAAGGATATGACTTTATTGGCTTTAGCAAACAACCAAAATTTAAGCGAAACATTTAATTTGGGAAAAGGAAATGTGTTAAATTCAAAATTTGCAATAGCATTTTTAACTTGAACTAGATCTCATATACTCTAGAAAAAATTGTTGATGAAATAGGTATAATAATTACTATTCTCCCTAAACCGTATAAGTTGTTCCTCCGGTTCCGATTCAGACGGTTGTCAAACCATTTTCTGCACTAATGGTGGTACTTTTGTGGATTGCGAATGCCAATGTCCTGATGGTTATTCAGGAAACGATTGCTCTACTCAAGTAACGCCCTGCAAAGTAATCATTAACAAAGCTATTGTAAAGGTATTTCCAAACACTGATAATGGTGATAATTGGGATGTTGGCATACCCAATGCTGAAGATGCCTTGCCTGATGTTTATATCACTGTACAAAATTCTGATCTTAACTTAATTTTTGATAGCCCTAGCTTTTATGAGAATGCATTATCTGGAAGTGGAACATTCTATGAATTCAGTTTTAACCCCAATCTTGAAATCACAGACTATGATGATCCCTATTTAATCAGTATTTGGGATTATGATCCCTCCGATACTGATGACTTTATGACTAGTTATGGTTTCTTTGCTTATACATCAAACAATAACTTCCCTAATGTAATTACTGTTGTTAGTCAATCCGATGAAATATTGATTGATTTAGAAGTAACCTATCAGTGGTAATATTCTATAAAGCACTTAGAGAAGAATTACAATCTTATCTAGGTGTTTTATGTCTTTAGAATTCATTTCCAGTATTCTGTTCTTCATCATTTTTTAAAGAGTACAGGTGCAACAATCAGTACCAATCCCGAAAGTACAATAGAGCCTATAGATCCCATAAGTAGATTTGTATCAGCATTTTTCTTTTCAATAGGCTGATTTGATTTGATTGCTTCATTCAACCTATGCATCTCCATGTTAACCGTTTTAAGCTCTTCCCTTAAATCGAATATTGTTTTGTTCAATTTAAACTGTTCCTCAACAAATTTTCGATTGGCTCGTTGTTCCATATCTATTCTGTTATTTGCATTCTCCAGTTCCAAGGTCAGTTTCCTGTTCTCCCTGTTTACTTTTTCAAGCTCCTTTTGAAGTGCCTGTTCTCTTGGAAATGCTTTTCCAATAAAATCGTAGTAAGGCATATAGGCATGCACTACGCTTGCTACAAATTCAGATCTTGTTACATTTTTTTCGTTTGCTAATTGCTGCAGCTTGATTTTATCTTCCTGCGTGGTCTTAAAACTTAGGGTTCTATCTCTTGCTCCTACAATGTTTTCCATAATTTAATAGTTTTTTGTTAAGGTATACCTCTTGTACACAGCTAGTAAACCTAGTGTAAACTTTAGGTATACTTATTAATATTGCTTGTAATAATAATCAAATATAGTTCATTTGTGTCGTTTTTTTCAAATGTTTTTAGATTCATTTGTATCAAATTTGTATATTTGAAATATCAAAACATAAAAAATGACAGAACAGGAACTTGTACACATCGGTAATTTAATCTATAGTGAGATTGAGATTAACCCAAGTAAAATTGGTGTGTCAAGTAGACAAATAAACTATTGGATCAGTAAAGGGCTTATTCCTTTTGCTTCTTCAGCAGCAAACAATCAAAAAGACAAAAAAACAAACAAAGGCAAATGGGTGCGGTTAAATGCTTCTCAAGCTGTATGGGCTTGTCTTATTCAAGAGCTTTTTAAATTGAATGTATCCAAGAAAAGGGTACAGGACATCGCTGAAGATATTTGGCAAAAATCAAGGAAGGAAAAATATGCAGATGAAGTTTTTAAAAGACATATTGAAAAGAATCCCCTTAAGTTGTCAAAGCAAAGCATTGAACAATTGGAACGTATTTTACAGGATGAGATGCTTATGGAATATTACTACCGTACCATCATCAATCCGTTTACCGATTTAATTAAATCCGCATTCACAAGAAAGGACCTACCCTACTCCTTTATTTATGTTCCCGATACGGGTGAACATGGGTTTAGATACAATGGAAATGATCTTTTAATGGACCTAAATAGTCTTTATCTGCAGCATACCGTAATTTCAATTCCCTTTTTACCCATACTTTCCAGAATCATCAACACTGAATTTAGCGACAGAAAGAAAAAAGACCTCAACTATTTAAATGAAATTGAAAAGCAGATTCGGGATATTGTGGTCTTTAAAAAACCGAAGGTAGTAGAGATTGCTTTTGAAGAAGACAGCATTAAAACCATTGTAGTAACGGAAGAGCATAAGAGCAGGGAAAAACTTGCTGAATATATCCTTCTAAACAAAATGAAGAAGGGTTCAAAGCTACTTATTGACATCCGATCAAACGACAACTATAAGATTACATTGATTAAAAAAGAAGAATCACATAATACTTTGAAATAATTATGAAACGAAACGTAGAACACAATCAGTCCCTGAAAATACAGCCTGGTTTTATCACTTACAGAGATGGACCAGAAATCAAAATTGTTCGAAGAAGCAAAACAACTATTAAACGATAATGAAACAGAACCGTATTCTGATTCTGAAATCAACGAAATCATTTCTATTTTAGAACTCTACTCCGATATCATATACCTTAACCTGACACAAAATTCCAAACACAAATGAAAAACGCCATTCTATACACTAGAGTCTCTACAGATGAGCAAGCCGACAAAGGGTTTTCACTAAGAGACCAGGAACAGAAACTGTTGAATTACTGTAGCTCCAACGATATAAATGTCATAGCGATTTTCCGTGATGACCATTCCGCTAAGTCCTTCAACCGACCTGAGTTTAAAAAACTGTTTGGGTTTATTAAAAAAAACAGATCAAAAGTAGACCTGCTATTATTTACCAAGTGGGATCGGTTTTCCAGAAACACCAAAGAATCCTACAACAAGATTAAAGACTTTTATGATCTTGGTGTTATTGTCAATGCTATAGAACAACCTTTGGACCTTTCGGTTCCTGAACAGGGGTTGATGCTAGCGGTCTACCTATCCATTCCAGAGGTAGAAAACCACAGACGTTCATTGAATGTGATATCAGGTATGAGGCGAGCGTTTAAGGAAGGTAGGTATGTTGTCTCTCCACCCAAGGGGTATGATATGAGAAGGGATGGACTGAACAAACCTATTTTGGTTCCTAATAAGGAGGCCAAATTCATAAAACAAACCTTTGAACTCCTTGGCAAGGGAATATATTCCCAGCAGGAAGTATTGAACAGGCTCAAAAAAAGTGGTTTTAAAACCAGTAAGGCCGCTTTTGGTCGGATCGTTAGAAATCCTATCTACAAAGGATATATCACACTGAAAGCCTTTCAGGATGAACCTGAACAGCTGATCAAGGCCATCCACGAACCTTTAGTATCTGAGCGTTTGTTTGATAAGGTACAGGATATCATTAACGGCAAATCCAAGCAGTATAGGGTCTCGCACAAAAAATTAAATGACAAGTTTCCCCTTAAAGGGTTTGTGCTCTGCCCAAACTGTTTGAAACCACTAAAAGCAAGCACTTCAAAAGGCAGGTCAAAATACTATTCCTATTACCATTGTTACAAACCTTGTGGCACACGTTATAAAGCTGAAGATGTTGACAAGTGGTTCAATTCGTTTTTAAGTGGTATTTCCCTGAACAAAAACGCACAGAAACTATTGACAAAACTGATCGAACAGCGTATTAAAGCGCAAACGAAAAATGAAAGGTTAAGCCCAAAACACTATACAGAGGTTGAGTCTCTTGAACAAAAATTGATTCGCTTACAGGATTTATACCTAGATGGAGAATTTAGCTCCACTGAATATCAAAATGTCAAAAATCGTATCCAATCCAGACTCAATGAGCTTAAAGATATTCAACTGGCTTTTCAAAAATCCAAAGAAGTAATGGATATCTATAAAAACGGACTTAAAAAACTCGAATCCTTTAACAAACAATTCACCCTTAGTAACTTAGACCAAAAACGACAGCTCATAGGTTCGATTTTCCCTGAAAAGTTCCGATTTGATGACAACAAAGTTCGAACCGAGGATATCAATCCGATCCTTCTTAAGATTGCCAGTGTTAATGAGGGTTTGAAAAGGAATAAAAAAAGGGACAAATCAAAAAAATCTGATTTGTCCCTGGAAGTACTGAAGGCGGGACTTGAACCCGCACGACCTAATGGTCATTGGATTTTAAGTCCAACGTGTCTACCAATTCCACCACTTCAGCATGGTATTTTTTTCAAGGTTTAGAGCGAAAGACGGGATTTGAACCCGCGACCCTCACCTTGGCAAGGTGATGCTCTACCCCTGAGCTACTTTCGCAATATAGCAATTATTTAAAAGAACGTTTGTTATAATTGCGAGGGCAAATTTAAAACTTTTCTCAGAAACTCAAAGCCTTTTTGCAAAAAAAAAGAAACTTTTTTATGCGCGCTTCTTTTTCAACAACATACGTTTTATCTCATTTAGTTTCATAAGCGCCTCAACAGGTGTTAAGGTATCAATATCAGTATTGACAATTTCTTCTTTAATCTGCTCTAAAAGAGGGTCATCTAAATTAAAAAAGCTTAACTGCATTTCGTTATCCAACGATTTCACCTTATCAGTTAACTCTTCACTAGAATGCGATTTTTCTAGTTGCTTTAATATTTTATTTGCTCTATGAATGACTTGCTGAGGCATTCCTGCCATTTTTGCAACGTGTATTCCAAAACTATGTTCACTACCTCCTTCAACTAGTTTTCGTAAAAACAATACATTATCTTTCAACTCTTTTACCGAAACATTAAAATTCTTAATGCGTTCAAAAGTTTCGGTCATTTCATTAAGTTCGTGATAGTGGGTTGCAAATAATGTTTTTGCTTTACTAGGATGTTCATGCAAATACTCACTTATTGCCCATGCAATTGAAATACCATCGTAAGTACTGGTTCCTCTACCTATTTCATCTAATAATACCAAACTACGTTCAGAAATATTATTTAAGATAGAAGCCGTCTCGTTCATTTCTACCATAAAAGTAGATTCTCCCATAGAGATATTATCACTTGCTCCTACTCGTGTAAATATTTTATCAACCAATCCTATGTTTGCTGATTCAGCTGGCACAAAACTTCCTATTTGAGCAAGTAAAACAATTAAAGCTGTTTGCCTTAATATGGCTGATTTACCTGACATGTTTGGCCCTGTAATCATAATGATTTGTTGAGCTTCTCTATCTAAAAACACATCATTAGCAATATAAGGCTCTCCATGAGGCAACTGTTTTTCAATAACAGGATGCCTACCATTTTTTATATCTAAAGCAAAAGTATCATCTATTTGAGGCTGAACGTAATTGTTTTCTGATGCTAACTGTGCAAAACCAGACAAACAATCTAACTGAGCAATTAAAGCTGCGTTTTTTTGAACCGGTTGAATAAACAATCCTATCCAACTTACTAATTCGGCAAACAATTGTTGCTCTATCACTAAAATACGTTCTTCAGCACCTAATATTTTAGCTTCATATTCTTTAAGCTCTTCTGTAATGTAGCGTTCTGCATTTACTAGAGTTTGTTTACGTATCCAGTCTTGAGGAACTTTGTCTTTATGCGTATTTCTAACCTCAATATAATAACCAAATACATTGTTTGATGCTATTTTTAAAGAGGTAATTCCTGTGCGTTCACTTTCGCGCTCAAGCATGTTATCTAAGTATTCTTTCCCAGATGTAGATAAATCTCTAAGTTCTTTTAATTCTGAAGAAAAATCTGAAGAAATCGTATTTCCTTTTAAAATATTTACAGGAGCATCTTCATTAAGCGTTGACTTTATACGTTGCCTCGGCTCTTCACAGGCCTCCAATTGATTTCCTATATGTTGCAATGCCTTATTTTCAGCTTGCATTGTTACTGCTTTTATAGGCACAATGGCTTCAAGTGCATTTTTAAGTTGCACCACTTCTCTAGGTGAAATTTTAGTGGTTGCTACTTTAGATATCAATCGCTCTACATCGCCTATTTGTTTTATATACGACTGTATTTTGGCAAGTATAACAGGTTCTTTTAAAAAATAGTTTACTACTTCATGTCGTTGCCTTATTTTATCAATATTCACCAATGGCAACGCTAACCAACGTTTTAACAAACGTCCTCCCATTGGAGAAATAGTTTTATCTATAACATCTACCAAAGTTACTGCCTGAGCATTGGTTGACTGATAAAGTTCTAGATTTTTTATGGTAAATCGATCCATCCAAACATGTTCGTTTTGCGTTATGCGCTGAATGGATGTTATATGCTGTAATTTATGATGCTGAGTTTCTCCTAAATAATGAAGTACAGCTCCTGAAGCAACAATACCTTCAAACAAATCTTGTACCCCAAAACCTTTTAATGATTTGGTTTCAAAATGCTTTAACAATGTTTCATTGGCATAATCGTCTTGAAAGACCCAATCTTCTAAATAAAACGTATGAAAATTGTCACCAAAAACTGTTTTAAACTCTTGACGTTTTGGCTTAGCGACCAACACTTCGCTAGGTTTAAAATTTTGAAGTAGTTTATCTACATACTCTGTATTGCCTTGAGAAATTAAAAACTCACCTGTTGACACATCTAAAAACGATACACCAATACTATTTCGACCAAAACATACAGCAGCCAAAAAATTATTGGTCTTGGAGTGTAAAATATCATCGTTTAGAGCTACTCCAGGAGTTACAAGTTCAGTAACACCACGTTTTACAATAGTTTTGGTTTGTTTTGGATCTTCCAGCTGGTCGCAAATAGCAACACGCTCTCCAGCCTTAACCAGTTTTGGCAAATAAGTATTCATGGAGTGATGCGGAAAACCAGCTAATTCTATTTCGCTTTCACTACCTGCACCTCGTTTGGTTAAGATAATGTCTAGAATTTTTGCAGCCTTAACAGCGTCTTCTCCAAAAGTTTCATAAAAATCACCAACTCTAAACAACAGCAACGCATCAGGATATTTTGCCTTTATAGCGTTGTATTGTTTCATCAAAGGCGTTTCTTTTTTAGCTTTTTTTGCCAATGGTAAAATGGTTTTTAAATGTTATTTTTGTTCGTATAATTCTCGATACATTTTGAATTACATTCAAAACACTCGAATTGACGTTCTTTTAATTTTATGTCAGTTTGAGTGATTTTCAAAACATTGAAAATTGTATCGAAAACACCTAAAATTAAAGGATTGCTAATGTACTTATATTTTAAGGGTTTTTAAAACCTTGTAACTATAAGTTATTTACAATTATAGCGAGATTTTAACAAGGTTAAGTGTAAATAAATAGAAGGTTTTTTGCTTACGCGAAAACAAAACATAAATTTTTGATGCGAAAACTAAAAAATAGCGAACTAGACAGACTAAGTGTAGACGAATTTAAAGACAGTAAAAAAACACCTATCATTATTGTGTTAGATAACATACGAAGTTTAAACAATATTGGCTCGGTATTTAGAACTAGTGACGCGTTTTTAATTGAAAAAATATATCTCTGCGGTATTACAGCAACTCCACCACATAAAGACATCCATAAAACCGCTTTAGGGAGTACAGATACTGTACAATGGGAGTATGTTAAGGACACGCTTTCACTTATAGAAAAACTGCAATCTGAAGGTGTAAAAGTTTGTGCTATTGAACAAGCTGAACATGCCACTATGCTTAACACCTTTCAACCAGAAACAAATACTACTTATGCTTTGGTTTTTGGCAACGAAGTAAAAGGTGTTGCTCAAAATGTGGTTAGCAAAAGTGATATTGTTATTGAAATTCCTCAATATGGCACCAAACACTCTTTAAACATTTCGGTGAGTTGTGGTGTTGTGGTTTGGGATGTGTTTTCTAAGTTAAAAGAGAAAAGTTAATCATGCTTATTACATAAAAACTTATCTTTAGTTAAAGATTTTATTTACTTTAGCATTGCTTTTTAAAGCCTTAAATACGAATTAACCCTAACTTAACCAAAATTAAAATGAGTAAAACTTTACTTTTCTTTTGTGCTTTTTTTATTTTTCAATTTACATTTTCTCAAGTCATTGCCGTAAGCGGGTCTTGTACAGATAGTGAGGCTCTTAGCAATTACTATCAAGTAAATGGAACCGACTCACAAAATGGGAAACCCAAATACACTGGTGAAAACTCTATAACTGGCTGCTCCCAATATACAGATGAATTGACTTGTGACTCTGGCAGCAATATTAGCACATTTATCTATTATACAATAGAGTGGAGTGGCACTAATTGGGAATGGGTAAAAACCACTACAACTGGTAGCTTTTGTGTTTGGTTAATAGAAGAGTGTGTTCCTACACCTGAGCCAGAAACATCTAATACAACGAGAGAGGTGTTAGCTAGTAGTCCAGCAGACACTCCTACGCCTCCATGTACTGGCTGGACAGGAGATTGCAGCCCTACATTTTCAGAGTGTGCTACTTTAAGCATAAGCAACAATAATTTTGATAAGCAATTTACTTATTACCCAAACCCTACAAATGGTAATTTTAACATTAAATTTGAAGCACCAATTGATGAGTTAAATATAAGTTTAACCAATGTTTTAGGTAAAGTAATTATGAATAAAACATATAATAATTCTCAACTTATAGAATTAAATATCGATCAACCTTCTGGAATTTATTTTGTTAAACTTGTTTCTAAAAACGGTCAAAAAGCTAATATAAAGTTAATTAAAAATTAATTTTTTTAATCCAATACACACAACATAAGAGAATCATCTTATGTTGTGTTTTTATTTTTTAGTTGAAGAACTAATAATTTGATCCAATACCCATAAATAATCTTCTCTACTGCTCACAAAATCCTTATCTGAAATATCAATAATCTTTACATTAAGCTCAGTTTGGTTTTTTAAAAACTCTAAATATCCAGCATTAATTTTTTCGAGATAGTCGTTATCTATATTCTGCTCATAATCTCTACCTCTCTTTTTTATGTTTTCTTGTAAACGTTGTGTGTTTTGATACAAATACACATACAATTCAGGTTTTGCAATGTCCTTATACATTAAGTAGAACAACTTTCGGTAGAGTTTAAATTCGTCTTCAGGCAATGTGATTTTTGAAAAAATCAACGATTTATAAATATCATAATCGCTAACTATAAAATCTTTAAAGAGATCTAGCTGAGAAAGATCGTCACTTATTTGTTGGTATCGATCTGCTAAAAAAGACATTTCCAAAGTAAAGGCATAGCGTTGTGCATCTTCGTAAAACTTTGGTAAAAACGGATTATCAGCAAAACGTTCTAATATAAGTTTAGCATTGAAATCTTGAGCTATTTGAGTAGACAAACTGGTTTTTCCTGCTCCAATATTTCCTTCAATAGCAATATAGTTGTAACCTGACAACTTGTATTGCTTTATTGGATTTTTCAACCAAATATTTATGGTTTCAATAGCGCTTTTATCATCACAGTCTTGCAGTAATTCGGTAATACTTTTTTGATAAACAGGATGTTGATATTTTGGCGCAATATCAAATAAAGGCTGCAACACAAACTTACGTTTATGCAACTCTTTATGAGGTACAACAAGGTCTTTACTTTCAATTATTTCGTCATTAAAAAACAAGACATCCAAATCGATAGTTCGTGCTTCGTATCCAGAATTTTCAGTACGCAGACGTCCTAATTGTGTTTCAATTTGCAACAATTGCTGTAACACATCTTGAGCTTCAAGAGACGTTTCAATAAGCAAACATGTGTTTAAAAAATCGTCGCTTTCAAAGCCTAAAGCAGGTGTATTGTACACTTTTGAAATAATATTCACCTTCCCTATTTGCTTAAAAATAAGATCTACAGCATCTTGCAGATGCTTTAATCTATCTCCTTTATTGCTCCCTAATGCGATGTAAACTTTGTTGATATTGCTCATAACAGGCTTCAAAATAAGTAAAAGAAATTTTAATAGTTTATATTTACTAAACCTATTTATTCACAATTTAAAATGACGTTAAAAGACAAACTTGCTGCACAACGAATTTACCTACTCCTAGCTGCTTTGTTTATAACCTCCTTGGTGGTTTCTAATTTAATTTTTCAGAAGTTTTTTTATTGGTATCCTGTAAATGTTTCGGTTTTTGGAACAAAGCTTTTTGAAATTTCGGTTGGTATTTTACCCTATCCTGTTACGTTTTTAATTACCGACCTTATCAGTGAAATCTATGGTAAAAAGAGAGCTAACCAAGTTGTAGTTACTGGTATTTTTGCTTCGGTATTTTCGTTATTAATAATTTTTGCCGCCAACTCTGTTCCTGCTACTTCTTGGTCTTATGTTGACGATGCATTATTCTCAAAAGTATTCGGGAATTCTGCCATTGCTGTTTGTGCTAGTATGATGGCATATCTATTTGCTCAGTTTATCGATATTCAAATTTATCATTTCTGGAAACGCCTTACTAAAGGCAGACACTTATGGTTAAGAAACAATTTTTCTACTTGGTTTTCTCAATTTGTCGATACCTTTACAGTATTAATGCTTCTTTGTTCGTTTGATATTATTCCTTGGGAAAACTTCAAAGGCTTATTAGTTGCTGGCTTTTTGTTTAAAGTACTCGTCGCTTTATTTGACACTCCATTTTTATACCTTGGAGTATACTTGTTTAAAAGAAGGTTTAAGCTTAAAACCAATGAAGAACTTCAACTGCTCTAAAAATGTTAAAGTTTATTTAACCTTTTGACTTATTAAGTTTACGAGTGTCTAACTTAAAGATTGTTAAATTTGCTTTGCATCAACCAATCTGCTATTTTATACGTATATACTTACACAAATCAACTTATGACATGTCCAGTTTTTATAGATTACAAATTATCAATAATAACATTGAGGCATTGCATATAACCAACAACAAACACTAAAAATCATCTGATGAAAAAAGCATTAAAAATATTAGGTATAGTAATTCTTATAGTATTTCTTCTCCTGTTAGCCATTCCGTTTGCGTTTCAATCTCAAATAAAGGATATGGTAAAAAACTTTATCAACCAAAACTTAAATGCTCATGTTGAGTTTAGCGATGTTAGCTTGAGCTTGATAAGGAGTTTTCCTCAAGCTCATGTAAATGTTGATGATTTAGTGATTACCAATTTTGAACCGTTTAAAGACGAAACCTTTGCTACTGCAAAGAATATTTCGTTTACCATGTCAGTAAAAGAACTTTTCAAAAAAGCCGATGAGGATCCAATTGTGGTTAATTCTATAACTGTCGATGAAGCTTTATTGACATTAAAAACTGATAAATTTGGAAACACAAACTACGATTTAGCCAAAAAAGACGATACAGCAAATAACACTGAGTCTTCAACTGAAAGCTCTAGTTTTTCGTTTGACATTGAAGATTATAGTATTAACAGTAGTGCATTAACTTATTTAGATGAAGGTGCCAATACCGAAATTTATGTTACTGAACTTAACCATAGCGGAAAAGGAACATTTTCGGCAGAAACTTCTGAATTAGACACTAAAACCGAAGCCAATGTGAGTTTAAGTATGGATAGCACAAAATACTTAAACAACAACCACATTAAGCTAGATGCTTTAATTGGTTTAGATCTCAACAACCAAAAGTACACATTTAAAGACAACAAAGGTTACATTAACCAGTTACCACTTGAGTTTAAAGGGTATGTTCAGATGGTAGACGAAGGTCAAGAAATTGATATTACTTTTGAAAATCCGCAATCGTCATTCAAGGATTTCTTAGCAGTAATACCTGAAACCTATTCCAAAAACATTGATGATGTAGAAACCTCTGGAGATTTTAAAGTTTCTGGTGTTATTAAAGGTTTGGTTTCTGAAACCACTATACCAACATTAGATATTAGCATTTTATCAAACAATGCATCGTTTAAGTATCCTGATTTGCCAAAACGTGTTGAAAACATTACCATTAACACAGCTATAAAAAACACAACAGGAAATGTTGATGATACTTTTGTAGCTATAAACACCTTGAATTTTAAAATAGACCAAGACGTGTTTAAATCTTCGGCAACTATAAAAAACATTACAAAAAACATGTTGGTAAATGCTAATCTTGATGGAACCTTAAACCTGAACAACATCACTAAAGCATACCCAATTGAGTTAGAAAATGAGTTAAGTGGTATTTTAAAAGGAAACCTAAATACTGCTTTTGATATGGAAGCGATTGAAAAAAACCAGTACGAACGCATAAAAAACAACGGTTCGGTAACGGTTTCTGATTTTATATTTTCTTCAGAAGATATTGTAAACCCAATTCATATTTCAAAAGCCGATGTTACTTTTAATCCAGGAACTGTAAGCCTTAACAGTTTTAATGCAAAAACTGGAGAAAGCGACCTAAATGCCACAGGAACTATCAAAAACCTTATTGGATTTTTACTAAGCGACAAAAAACTACAAGGAAACTTTAATGTAAATTCTAACTATTTTGCAGTTAGTGATTTTATGGTTGCTAGTTCGGAAACAGAAGGCACCAATAAAACTACTCCAGCCTCAGAATCATTAAAAATACCTGACTTTTTAGATTGCACCATAAACGCTAATGCTAAAACTGTAGTTTATGATAATTTAAACCTTAAAGATGTAAAAGGTGCTTTAGTGATAAAAGACCAAGAAGCAAAACTGCAAAACCTAACCTCATCCATTTTTGATGGTATTTTGGCAGTAACTGGAAACATTTCTACCAAAGCAGATATACCAACTTTTAATCTTAGTTTAGGTGCAGATAGTTTTGACATTTCAAAATCATTTAAAGATTTACACTTGTTGCAAAGCTTAGCTCCAATTGCAAAAGCATTGCAAGGAAAACTTAATACTACTATTAATTTAGCTGGTAGTCTTGACAACGAGTTTTCGCCAAAATTAAGTTCTATTTCAGGTGATGCTTTTGCAGAATTGCTGACCACTAAAATAGACCCAAAGGGAGGCGAATTGTTAAGTAAGCTAGAAGGCGCTCTAAATTTTGTAGACTTCAGTAAACTTAACCTTAATGATATTAAAGCTCAGTTAAAATTTGAAAATGGTAATGTCACTGTTAAACCATTTAAACTATCCTATCAGGATATAGGTATTGAGGTTTCTGGTTCGCATAGTTTTGAAAAAACCATGTCGTATAACGCAGTGTTTAATGTACCTGCAAAATATTTAGGAAGTGATGTAAACAGACTTATTGGAAAAATAAATGACAACGACGTTAACAAAATCACTATTCCTGTTACTGCAAACATTACTGGTTCTTATACGAGTCCGAAAGTTTCTACCGATTTAACAAGTGGTGTTTCTAATCTTACAAAACAACTTATTGAGATTGAAAAGCAAAAATTACTTAACTCTGGAAAAGATAAAGTGAATGACTTACTTGGAAATCTTTTAGGTGGTGATAAAAATACCACTAACGAAACAACAAAAGACTCAACAGCTACTAAAACAGACACTACCACTACAAAAGACCCTGTTAAAGAAGGTGTTAAGAGCCTTTTAAATGGACTAATAAAAAACCGAAAGAAAACCGACAGCACCAAACAGCAGTAGATATATTTTAAGAAAGTCGTCAATTCGAGTATGCCTGCATTTACTGTAGGCATGTATCGAGAATAAGACTTGAGTTAAAAGAAAAGCAGTTCTCGATACAATTTTTTCTTCCTTACGTTAGAAAAAACCACTCGAACTGACATTTGCAGATTAAAGGTTTTAAAATATTTTTTAATTTTTTATTGAAAGAAACAAGTATTTTCTTGCGTAACTCAATAAAAAAGTTAAGTTGTAGGTTCACATTTAAACACAAAGAATGATAAAAATTGTACTAAAAGAAGGAGAAAGTATAGAGCGTGCTTTAAAACGCTACAAGCGTAAACACAGAAATGTAAAGATTATGCAAAACCTAAGAGATGGTCAATTCTTTACAAAGCCTTCTGTAAAACGCAGACGCGAAATTCAAAAAGCCTCTTACATTCAGCATTTAAGAGATCAAGAAGAATATTAGTAGATACTAGCTTAAACGCTAATACCTACAAATAACCCTTCATTACTTCTTATATTGAAAACGGTTTGGTCTTCAAAAATAAGATACTGTCCTTTTATACCCTTTAAAGTTCCTGTATAGCTTTTAGCTTTTAAAAGATTTAAGCTCTTTGGCTTTTCAGGGTATTTAATTACAGGAAAATCTAAATTGGTTTCAGTATTACTTTCGATGAAATAATCTTTGGCTTCATCAGGAATGTATTGTTTTAATCGCTCACGCCATTCTACCAAGTTTTCATCAACTATTTCGTTTTTTAACATGGTTCGCCAATTGGTTTTATCACTTACATGGTTCTTTAAAGCGACTTCGGTAATACCAGCTAAATAACGATTAGGTACTTCAACGATTTCAATAGCTTCATGAGCGCCTTGG
>NZ_JBNWKB010000015.1:99088-100683 GCF_050509525.1 Gaetbulibacter sp. PBL-D1
TCAATCCATCGTGTTGGCACTTGCGATTTTCTAGTAACTCCAACCTTTACATTACTTGAGTTTGCCAAATACACTATATGTGGTTGCAATTGTACTTTCTTCTCATACTCCAAGTCCCTATCTTCTTTATCTAAATGTGCAGTACTTAATTCTGGTCGCATAATCCAATCAGCCGCTTGTGGAATATCAAAAAAGCAGCTTTTACAAAACCCTTGTCTATAAATAGGTTTGTCTAAACCACAGTTTAAACATTGGTATTTTATAAATTGAATGGTAATGGTTTTATCCAACAACTGGTTCATATTCAAAAAGTCAGATTCAAATACCAAATAATATTGAATAGGATTAGCATATTCGCTTTCCATTTTTGTTAACACACCTTGGTAGGTCATAAAAAAAAGTATTATTTTTAGTTCAATAAATATAATGCAAATATGCCAATTCCTTTAGTAAATTCCATTGCTTCATGGTTTTTAAAAAAGCGATTTCATCAAATTGAACTGTTTTTAAAATATCCTAACGAAGTCCAAAACGAGTTGCTTTTAGAGCTTGTTACTATGGCTAAAGACACCGAAATAGGGAAGAAATACGACTTTGAGTCGATTAAAAATTACAGCACTTTTGCTGAAAGAATTCCGGTTTCAACCTACGAGGATTATCATCAAGTTATTGAACGCTCCAGAAATGGTGAGCATAATATTTTTTGGCCTAGTCCTATAAAGTGGTTTGCCAAATCTAGTGGAACTACCAATGCTAAAAGTAAATTTATTCCTGTTAGTAACGAATCTTTAGAAGATTGCCACTATGCTGCGAGTAAAGATTTACTTTGCATGTACCTCAACAATAACGAAGAATCTCAACTTTTTACAGGGAAAAGTCTAAGACTTGGAGGCAGTAAAGAGCTTTACAAAGAAAACGGTACTGTTTTTGGCGACCTTTCTGCTATATTAATTGACAACATGCCTTTTTGGGCTGAATTTAGCAGTACACCTAGTAGCAAAGTATCGTTAATGAGTGATTGGGAAGTAAAAATGCAAGCCATTGTTGACGAAACCATAAATGAAAATGTAACAAGTCTTGCTGGTGTTCCTTCGTGGATGCTTGTGCTGCTTAACAACATTTTAGAAACCACAGGAAAAAAGAACATTTTTGAAATTTGGCCAAATCTAGAAGTTTATTTTCATGGAGGCGTGAGTTTTGTACCATATAGAGATCAATATAAAAGCATACTTCCAAATAAAAATTTTAAATACTACGAAATCTACAATGCTTCTGAGGGCTTTTTTGCTATTCAGGACCAAAATAATTCAAGCGAGCTACTACTAATGCTGGACTACGGAATTTTTTATGAGTTCATCCCAATGGATACTTACGGAACTCCTAAAGAAAAAATAATTCCGCTAAGCGAAGTTGAAAAAGACAAAAACTACGCAGTTATTATTACTACCAATGCAGGATTATGGCGTTATAAAATTGGTGATACAGTTAAATTTACTTCTATAAATCCATACAGAGTTAAGGTTTCCGGAAGAACAAAACATCATATTAATGTCTTTGGTGAAGAATTAATTATTGAAAATGCAGAAGATGCACTT